>MGAN01000009.1 GCA_001789745.1 Candidatus Roizmanbacteria bacterium RIFCSPLOWO2_01_FULL_40_13 | reverse complement strand
TTGACCTATTTTATGCTATCATTACAAGTAGATAAATTATTTTCACCAACTAGTTTGTGGACGGTGTCCACAAAAAAGGAAATCGAGAGCATTATAGTAAAATATGACTGAAAAAAAAGTATCTCTTGAGACAAAAAAATTATTTTACGATAGACTTAGACCGTGGTTTTTAGCTGCTAGCATTGCTTTGCTGGCTTATGGGGTCGGCGCTGCTGCTTTCGACCTTGCGGTAGATCAGGTAATAGAAGCATACCGCAGGGATTCTAAACGTACAAAATCAAAAAAAATCAGATGAATTTTAAATAATCTCTTCTTTTCTCTGCCTGACAAAGGAGATCCATTCTTCGACGACCTCAAAGACCAACTTGAAGGGAGCTTCAATTAGGAAATCGAATATAAAAATAAAAAAATTCAGCCTGGCTATCTCAGTGCTGAAAAATTTGCCCAGTGAAAGAATCGGCATAAAGAAAAAATCCCCGATTGGGGCGAGTACGGACTCTTTTTCCGAAAGTCGGTATTCATTGACAATCTGCTTGATGCGGTAGGAAAAAAATGTGACTACGCTGACAAAAAATATAAATATCGTTTGGCTGATTAAATTAAACTTCAGCAAAGACAGCACTTCATAGATCAAAAATAAGGTTATAAGAAAAGTCAGAGAGTAGAAAACTGTAAATCCGAAAACCAGAATGGGCCGTCTAATCCTGGCTTTCCTAGGAATATAAGAGATTTGATTCTCGAAGCTTTTATCTGCGTCGATTACTTCGATTATCCTTTGCTGGATTCTTTTGCTGTTCTCAACTCCCGGAGTGCGAAAAAACAAGACTATAAACAACATCAGCAAAGGAGGAAAAATCGTATTGACAATTATCGCGAAGCTGTTAACCTCCTTATAAAAATATAATGATGCCGGAAATTCGAGGACTAATGCCAGAATCATCTTGGTCAAAAAAATATAGATAAAGGCTTTGACGGCAAGAGTCTTAAGCCTGGAGCCAACATGTTGATATTTTTCCCGGCAGGTGTAATCCACTTCGCTCCAAAGTTTACTTTTATTTTGAAGTATTGTTGCGGATTCGATTGGCTTTTTAATTAAAACCTCAAATAAGATGAGAAGTGGAGGTATCTGCTTCTTGCAAAAACGGGCTAAATTATCAACATAAGGACTTTTTATAATCTTATCTATCTTTTGAAAAATTTCAGGCAGTTTAGTTGAAAACTCCTGAACTTCCAACTGAGAATATTCCTGTAACCGCTTATAAAAAGTTGCGAACAGGTGATATCTTTGATATGCTTTATCACTTTTTCTATAGGCTTTTTCAATTGCCGCCAAAAAATAAGCATCGCGTTGTTCTTCGCTTAGACCTCCGAGTTTTATCTTGTTGCGTAAGACCTGAAAAATATAAAAGGTAAAACTGGAATTTCTGACGGTTGCTTCGGGCTTTAGAGTTTCTTCTATTTCACAGGTGATAAGATCGTATAAGTATTGACGTAAGAATTGCTGTTCATCGGGATTTTTTCCGGTTGTAAGATATCCCCTAATCGATAAATAAACACCAATAATTAATTGGATTTTTGCGATGTCTTGGCTTCCCAGACTTTCGTTATCAAAGTAGCGAGCCCAAAGAAGTTCTCTGATTAAATTTTCAGCTTCACCTTTACCTTCCGGATTTAAGGAAAGCCTTCTTTTCAGTATTCTTTCAATAGCGGCTCTAAGAATTAAGTGTTCTTCGCGAAATTCGACTGCATTTCTGACTTTTTCATAGACTAAAGCCAGAAACGACACGGTTTGAGAGACTGCGATTTTTGATAATTCGTCAGGCTGAGGTTTTATCTTTATTGATTTTAACGAAGCCAGCAAAGCTTGAGTGAATTTTGAAAGTTGGATCGTCTCATCGCTGCTTTTTATTTTTTTATCCATACCGAAATTATTATATCATTTTCACGTCTGCCACGTTTATTTTAATAAAGTCTTTAATTGCCAGATTGGCATTCGGAATTTCTTTTTGAGTTAGTGAGGTCATAACTAAAATAATTTTCATTCCTGCCCGTTTAGCCGCTTCTACACCGGAATAAGAATCTTCAAAAACTGCACAATCGTTGGGTTTAACTTTTAATTTCTTGGCAGTTGATAAATAAATCTCAGGGTCAGGCTTTGCAGATTTAACGTCATAAGCATTGACTAATACCTTAAAATAGGAGCGGAGTTTAAATTTATCTAAAACCAAATTCATTGACTCTAATCTCGAAGAGGTTGCGAGCGCAAGAGGAATGCGACCCATCAGTTCATTTAAAATTTTTTCATTAAAACTTTTATTATATTTTTCAAAAGTCTTTTTCCATTTTTCAAAGTGAAGCTTCCGCGTTTCGACAATTACTCCGTCTTTATCGAAAATCACGGCTTTTGCCATATTTTAAGTAAGAGATGAAGTATTTACTCCACTTTTAAAGTCAATTTCCTTGAATTTATGCAGGATATCTGACACTTGTTGTTTCAGACGATTATAAGCTATTTGCGTTTTAGCCTCGAATTTTACGGTAAGATAAGGTCCGTTCTGAGACGCTCTGACTATCAGCATTTCTTCGTCAGTGTCCATTCTTACTCCGTCGATCTCCACATATTTTACATTAGGATAAAGCTTTTTGATTTCGCCACCGATTTTTTCCCTGACAAACTCGAATTTTACTTTATCCGGGCATCCGACTTTAATTTCGGGACTTGAGATATAGTGAGGGAGAAGCGCTACTTCCTGTTTCAGCGACCTTTTAACCTTGGTCAGATAAGCCAGAAGTCGAAGTGTGGCAATGGCTCCGTCATCGTGACCGTAGAAATTGTCGACAAAGTAAATATGCCCGGACAGCTCTCCCCCAAAAGGCGCTCTTTCTTCGCGGACTTTGGCTTTGATAAAGGAATGACCGGTCATCCACATCACCGGTATGCCTCCGCTTGCCCTAATAACATCGTCAACTTGCTTGGAACAAAGGGTGTTGTAAACAATCTTTGAACCGGGTAAGGAATTTAAGATATCTTTTGAGTATAGCGCAACCAGGGTATCATTCCAGATTAAACTACCATCCTCATCAACAACACCTATCCTATCACCGTCAGTATCATAGGAAAAGCCAAGGTCGGCTTTTTCCTTAACTACTCTCCGGGCTAATCTTTCTTGTACTTCGCTTTCGGTCGGATCAGGAGTACCTGACGGGAAATTACCGTCAGGCTTTGTATTCTGTTCGATTACTTCGCAATCAACCTGCCTTAAAATATCCGGAAGATAAATACCTGCTGATCCGTTGCAGGAATCAACCACGACCTTAAATTTCCTTATCGGATCAATCCTTCGCATCAGATCGTCGATATAATCTTGCTTTATGTCCTTTTTTATGCATTTTCCTTTTACTGATCTTGTTAAAAAATTTTCTGACTTGACCAGATCTCGAAATACGTGAATATCTTCGGTCAACATCGTTTCTGAATATCCTGTACCAAATTTAAAGCCGTTATACTCCTTGGGATTGTGAGATGCCGTAATCATAACCATACCTCTTGTCCTGAAGTAATAGCATGCGAAGTAACATATTTGGGTAAGAGTCATTCCGATATCATAGACCGTAATTCCCGCATCAGTCATTTCTTTGACAAAGATATCACGGAATTTGGGACTGGATATTCTGCAGTCATATCCGATTACGCAATCGTAGATCTTTCTCTGGATTAGCCAGGTAGCATAACCTTTTGCCAGCAGCATTACAGTATTATCATTTAGTTCGCTCCCGACTAATCCCCGCAGATCGTAGCCCCTAAAAATATGGTCAGGAATTCTAATCATAGTTCTATTATCTATAGGACATATTTATTTAATGGTCAATCCGAGAGCGAACTCAGCGGATCGAGGAATCCGTCTCCATCGCCGCCGTATGCAACTTCCCGTCAAGCCCAAAATGACGTTATGTCCCGGTCACAGTTTTAAGTATAAAAGAGTCATTGCGTAATTAGGAATCAATTTGTCATTCTGGCTTGTCCAGAATCTACAAATTGATTAACAACTATTCTGGATGCGCCCCGCCACAGGCGGGGCTTACCAGAATGACGTAAGGAATGATTAAAATTTCTTATTACGCAATAAGTCTATTATATCAATTTAAAGAAAATGACAAGCCAATATTTCTAGTGATTCTTTAACCGTATAAGGGTTTGTGCTCGTTTTCATCCCTATTTCAATTTTAAACAAAGCCTGATAAAAATTTATTAAGTTCTCTTTTTTCCAGGCAGATGCCTGTGCCTCAAGTTTATATTTTTGCCAGGTTTGAACTTTGGCGGGCGTTATACCCTGGCTAATTAGAATTAAATTTCGCGCGTGTCTGACCAACATGATAAAAATAAAGTTTTCACTCAAAGTCTTATCCAGGTAATTTAAATAATTAATAAAAACTTGACGTTTGCCCGGCAAGGCTAGACCGAGCAGTTTAAAGATAGTTCTATCGGCCTTGAATTCTTTTATCTGACCCAGTTTTTTAAGTTTCAGCTCCCATGCAGATATTTCTTCCCAATCGATTACCAGAACATCTTTTAGTTTGGCCAGTTTCTGCAGTTCCTGTAAAAATAGTTTATTATCTTTTCTGAATTGCTTATTCAGGCGACTGGTAAAGAAAATTCTTTTATCGCCGAAGAGAGATCGGGACTCAGCCAGCCACTGACTAAGCTTTACGACATCCTGATAGTTAATTTCCCTTATCTCAATACCTTGTATTAAATATTCTTTCTTTAGCTGATTGTAATAATTTCTTGAGCCGACTGTATCTTCTCCGCATATAATCGTTAACATATTATTGTTTTTAGAGATCTGTTTTGATATTATACTTCTATTGATTGAGATTGCAATCAGTATATACCCCTCTAAGTTGATTTAATAAGATATTTTTAGTTGAAAATTTGCAAAATCAACTAAGACGGGTATATATCAATTAGAAATTAGTAATTAGAACTTAGTAATTTTTAATATGGCTCCCTTACCAAAACGAAAACATTCAACCCAGCGAAAAGGTAAAAGGCTAAACTCAAGAGCTAAATCATTTCCTAACTTAGTTGTTTGTCAAAACTGCCATAAAAAGAAGCTGCCACATCGGGTTTGTAAACATTGCGGAAAATGACAATTATTATACATAAATTTGCTTATCATCCTGAGCGATCCCGCCAAAGGCGGGAGAGCCGAAGGATCCCATTAAAATCAGTCAAATGGTTATAAGGAGATTCCTCGCTGCGCTCTGAATGACAAAAGTGTAGATATGGACCCGCGGCATCTTAAAAGGATCAGGATTATACAAAATCTGTATGCTTTATCCTTCAATAACAAAACTGTTGATTTACCGTATCCCAAAGAATTAGAAACTGAAAAAATTCTTGCCAAACTTGATAAAATAGACCGGGCCATTGAAAGGTATGCCTCACGTTATCCTTTGGATAAAATAGCCAGAGTTGACCTTGCCATATTAAGAATGAGCATCTATGATCTAATCTACCTGAATGAAACCCCAAAAAAAGTAGTGATCGACGAGGCTGTATTATTGGCGAAAGAGCTATCCGGTGAAAAATCTTATGCTTTTGTTAACGCAATTTTAGGTAAAATCGTAGGACATGAGAAATCTTAGAGTTTTTGAGCAAAAAATTAATCTGCTCTTCAAAAACAGGCAGTTACTGGAAAATGTATTTGTGCATCGATCGTATCTCAACGAACACAGAAATTTTTATCTGCCCTCAAATGAAAAGCTGGAATTTTTAGGCGACAGCGTACTTTCTCTGATCACTTCACTTTACTTATATAAAAAATATCCCGAACTAACAGAAGGCGACTATACAGAAATAAAAGCCTCGATCGTAAGAACGGAGAGCCTGGCAGAGGCGGCGTTAAATCTGGATCTTGGAGAATATCTTTATCTTTCCAGAGGACAGGATAGGGAATTGGGTAGAAAAAATGTCAATATCTTGGCAGACTGTTTTGAGGCATTGATTGCCGCAATTTTTATCGATATAAATTTTGAAAAGGCATACGACTTTGTTCTAAAGTATTTATTCCGGAGTAAGCTCGATACGATTATTAAAAATAATCTCTATCTTTCGCCCAAAAGCCGGCTACAAGAATACACCCAGGCAAAATTTAAACTCACGCCCAAATATACTCTGTTGGAGGAAAAAGGACCCGAACACCGGCGAATCTTTAAAGTTGAGGTTTCGATTAAAAACCAAAAGTACGGAATCGGCGAGGGAAAATCTAAAAAAGAAGCTGAAGAAGCAGCGGCCAGAAAAACTTTGGAAAAGATGATATAATAAATGAATTAACCTAATTGATCTAAAATATATGGGGTCTCAGGATGTTGGAATTTGATTGGATCAATTAGATAATTAGAAATTTTAAATTATGCCAGCTGCCATCAGATTAATGAGGGTAGGGAAAAAGAAGTATCCCAGCTATCGAATTATAGTAATTGACCAAAGAAAAAAAAGGGGGGGTCGCTATATAGATCAAATCGGTTATTATAACCCTATGCCAAACCCGCCGGTTTTGCAACTGGACAAAAAAAAATTTCAGGACTGGTTGAACAAAGGCGCAGTGCTGTCGGAAGGAATAAATAAATTAAAAAATTTGTTAAAAAGGGTTTGATTTAGTAGAATAGTCTTCAAACTGTGTCGGCTGACTTTGTAGATTAAGTTCGACTTTCTCCAAAATTCTTCTAATCAGGAAGGTGTCAACTTCACTCTTGGATAAAGTTTTACTGTTCGCTTGAGCTTTGCCCGCATAGACTTTGATATTGACTTTGGCACCGGTAAAGGCCTCCTGGGTAAAATCAATTTTATCAATTGTAATCAGTCTTCCACCGGAAAAGTTATATTCCTCCAAAAATCGCAAAAAATCATTCGGACTGCCTTGGCCTTCTATTACAAATGCCAGTTTTTCCGGAGTCGACTCTGCAACATTAAAATTATAGGATGTAATGATAAAATTAGTCTCAACAGATAATCTCTCAAGCGCTGACAGAATCGAAAAGTAGTCTTCCTTAATAGGTACCAATTGGGTAAAAATTTGATTAACATAATCCAGATCTACCTCTCCTTCGATTATTTGGTTTTTAAAATCCAAAATGTCTTTCTTCGCTATATACTCGGCAATTTCACTGTCTAATGAATCGATTTTTTGTACATTTGTGAGAAACTGATTAACATTGAAAAGTATGAATCCAAGCAAAATTAAATTTAAAATTAAAAAAATAACCAGGTAAGGCAGGTTCACTGACAATATTTTTTTTTCCTGGTAATCTAATTTGAGTTTTGTCATAAGACCCTAAATCTTCCTTCAAAATTTAATCTATATTCTTTTCTTGAGGTTCTTGCGTCTGCAGTGCTAAAATTAATCAAAGACAGTTGATCGAAGTTTTCTAAAAAATCTTCTGATTCGGCAAATTTCAAAAAATTAATCAGATTGTTGTAGTTATCAAAACTTATTGCAAAACTGGTTGTTTTATCCTTATCGATAAAAACGGAGTCCAATTTTACAAAAAACGAAAACTTCTCCAGACTGGCTTTCAATAGATTATAATAAGGATAAAAGTTAACGTCATCTTTTAATAAACGGGTAAACTGTCTTTGCTTATTGCTAAAATAAATAAATTCCGCTTCCGCTTCCTTATTATCGATAAAAAATTGGACTAATTCCGCCTTTTTCCTTGACAGGTCGGATACATTTTTATTTTGTTGTGACAGAAAATAATAGATGAAAAAATTTGTCAATAAAAAAAATAAAAAGGTGAAGACTAAAGTATTTCTGGCTTTGATATAAACGCTCAGTTTGTCCGCAAATCTTCTACCCGATTTAATCAGGTTAATCTTTCTTCTCATTTTAGACAACCGCCAATCACATTGATAAACGCAGGCAAATTATTAACATAGGGTTCAACCGCGTGAGTCCGTTTAGTGATCGGAAGCGGATTGAATATCCCTGTAGGTATGGCTACAGTTTTTTGTATTTGTTTTTCAATATCTTTGATATCCGTAGCAAGATTATAAACATAAATATGGGAGGGGCTTGAGGCTTTATGCTTTGCCATTAGGGCGGTAATAAACTTTTGCAGTTCAGAAGAAAGCGCGTCTATTGCAGGCTGTAAAAATTGACTCAAGTCCAAAGAGGACCCGGGTGCGAATCCTACGGTTTTTAAGAGATTTTTAGCTTTTTCCGAATCTACGTTTATATCAACCTGTGCTTCGCGTAAAAAGACAGACAATCCTGCGGGAAAAGTATGATTATCAATTATCAACCTCTTTTTATGATCAAAATAATAGAATGAGGTATAGGAATATCCGATGTTGATAAAAATCGTACTTCCGGTCTGAATTTGAGGACTGTAGAAATTTTCTAAAAATTTCCCTGTGGCGCTCAATTCGTTTTCTATTGACTCGGGATAAATTCCTGATTGTTCTGCTATATTCTGCACTCTTTCTACCAGATTCTGCGGAGCTGCTACCAGCAAAACCAGGATATTTTCTGAATTTTTATTATCTTCCAGTATCTCTAAATCAAGAGAGGTCTCTTCGATAGGCATGGGTATAAACTGATCTGCCTGGTATTTGATAGCAGACAGGAGTTCTTTTTCTTTAAGCCGTGGCATATGGACGATCTGGGAATAAGTAAAACCGTCCGGGATGACAATATTGAATCTTTTTTTACTTAACCTGTACAGTGAAATAATTTTTTTAAGTGAAGATAAGGATTCGTCAAATACTTTTTTTGTCTCACTTTCAAAAAATGACGGCACACCGGACTGGGCAACGAGAAGTTCTATATCAAGTTTACCGTTGTCATTTTTTGCGCCGGCTATCCTGATAATATTCTCATCTAAATTAAGAGAGATCAAATCGTCTGACATGTTTTCAGTATCTAAAAAAAACCGGTTCAAGTCAAGGGGTGGGAAAGCTTCTCAATTTAATATTTGTCTGATAATCAAGCGAGACAATCTCTTCAGGATTACTTGAAGTGCAAGAGCCGTCGTGGTTAAAACAGATGGTAAAATTTACGGTCACCAAGGGAGCAGAATACTGTGAGGACCTTATACAAGAGATGAAAAAAGACTCTACGATCATTTTAGTACTATTGAGCGGGCCTTGGGGAAAACTGTGCGTCGGAGCGGGAAAATTCGGGTCGGGATAGGAGAACAAAAGGTCAGGATAAGTATAGTCTAAGGAAAAACTGCTGTTATATCTATCTCTAAAACTAGCCGGGGTCCCCTGATGAGGAAAAGGCTCGCTATTATCCTCATGACAGACTTCGGCACCAGAGGAATCGTAGATACGATAGGCATTTTCTCTAACGGCAGAGTCTAAAAAATTTACTATATTATCACCCTGTCTTTTAACTTCGGATAGAGAAAAAATTCTGATCTGTTGTCTCATAATGGTAAAAAGAATGGTTAATACCAGGGGCAAAGTTAAGCCAAAAAGAGCAATGACTACCAAAGTTTCTATAAAAGTAAATCCTTTAACGCTTAATTTGCTGATCATCATGGCTGTTCAAGAACTGTAAAGACAGTATTAGTAGAAATGCTTCTATCATCGCCTAGATCTTTCCAGGAGATAGTTATTGAGACATTAATCTGATTTACGTAGCCGGAAATAAATTGACTTGTAAATACCACTTCCCGCTTAAAAATTGAGTTGAGAGTGTAATCCGCACATTGACCAAGATCCTGCCACCCGGAAATCGGCGTACTGTTAAAACAATAAGTAGTCTGGTAGTTGTCACCCGAATTACCTTGACCGGTAGCCGATTGGGTAAAGTTGGACGGGTTGACACACCCGTTGCAAAGCTCTCCGCCCCAGTCAATTTCTTTTTGGGTTCTTAACCATTCTTCTAACTGATTGGAATAGTGAGTAGCTTTTATTTTACTTTCGTTAAATTTCATATTTCTTAAGGTAAAAGTGACCACCGAGGCGGCCATAATAAAAAATATACTCAAAATAACAATAAAGATCATCATCTCAATTAGAGAAAATGATTGCAAATTTTTTTTTAGCATGGATATGGATTGCCTGCAGAAATAATACCGCTTGAAAGTACTGTAATATCGCTGCATTTTTCAATAATCTCATTTTTAAGCGTAACGGTATTCATCGATGCTCCCGCGCTTACGGGGAAAAATTCTATGGTAACCGTCCCGGTGAGATTGATTATCCTGGAGGCAAATTGACGACTTTGCAATCCGGCACTGCAGTTGCCGATATTATTGCTGATTGCGTCCCGACAACATTGCTTCATGACATAACCTGAAGAGTCCAGCTCAACGGTATAACCGCCAAATTCTTCAACCCCACTGCAGGCTAGTTCAATATCGGCGGCTTGAGTTTTGCTTTTGGCTAAGGATAATGTATCTGCCAGAAAACTGACTTCCTGTTCCAGATTTTTAATTTGGGTAAAATTATTATATGAAGCGAGCAAGATCCCGCTGAAGATAACGATAATTGACGAGACTATGAGAATCTCGATCAGAGTATATCCCAAATTGTTGATGGTTGGTTGTTGATTGTTCACGGACCGCATAATTTACCATATGGACCAACTGCATATTCGCAAGGTGTGGTGGCGCCACAATTTCCGCCACAATCAGCATATGTTCCCACCTCCAGAGTCGATTTAAGACTAAAGGAGTTGACGCTGACATCACAACTATAGTTGGATCCTTGCTTTGGATCACTGGGAATAAAAGGCAGGTAAGAGGAAAAATTCGCAACTGACGAAAGTCCAGAGCAGTCGGCTTCTGCGAAACTTGGGTATTCGCCGGTCGCGCTCTCTGCGCTTCTATACATCTCCAGCGCTGCTCTCATCTGCTCCAGATCAGTACGGCGTCTTGCATCCCTGGACGATTTGGTTAATGAAGAATAAGATATTGCCACTGTGCCGATCAACACGCTGATGATCGTTACTACAACCAGAATCTCGATCAAGGTGAATGATTTTTTAAATTCGAAATTTGCTCCGGTCGAACGCAATTTTTTAATCATTGCTGTAAATAAACACAATAGACGGTTGATTCAGATTCCATTAAGTTGGTTGCTCCGTCGGTCGCGCAAATTGAAGGTGGAGTAGCAGTATCATCATAATCATAGGAGTCGCCGGTTTTAGGGTCGGTCGGAGAAACAGTTAAAATAGTTGTAACGGTGGAGCAGGTTGGCGGAGCCTGAGTCAGGATGGAATTTGGCACTTTTCCGGATATTGCGGCCGGATATACCGAATTACATAAAGAATAATATTGCTCCATGGCGTTTTTTATGGCTTCCATGTCAAGTTTTCTTCTTGTGTCTCTGGCTTTTTTTTGTGAAGTCGAATAAGAAACTGCCCCGAATCCCACCAGAACCGCGATTATGCCGATCACCACCAACATCTCCAACAGAGTGAATGAATTTTTTGCTTTGAGGTTTGATTTTTGAATTTTAAGTTTGTTTATCATGGTTCATTTACAATATAACATATACCGGATGAACAAGTGTAACCTCCAGGGCAACCAGCCCCGTCGGTATCCGCTTGGTTTTCCAAACAGGCTGCAAGCTCATAAGTTAAATTAACATTGTCAGGAAAATAAAAATAAGGCGCAGACAGATCTCCGGGGAATTTATTCATATAGGTATTTGAGCCTACAGTCCAAGCCGTGCCGGGTGCAGGCAGAATTGCGGGAAAAGCAGGAGGAGACTGATCTAATTTATATAACTCAAGAGCCTTCTGAATCTGCTTGAGATCGCTTTTTCTCTGCGCGTCTCTGGCTCTTTCTCTGGCAGACATAAAATTGGGTAAAGATAGTGCAGCCAGCATTCCTATTATGGAAATCACCACTAAGAGCTCCAGCAGAGTAAATCCTCTCATTATTCTTTCATCCTAATCGTTTTATTTATGAAAATCAAGAGATTATCGAAGGTAAGTTGCGGGTTAAGGTTATTATTTTCAATTAAATTTTTTAATCTCAAACTTTTGTTAAGAATACGGGCATAAATATAATTTTTTTTTAGTTTTAGACGATAATAATAAATTATATTATCGATAAACTCTAACACTTTATCCTTTGTTAAGCCGGATAGGCTCGCATCCGCTAAAAAAACGCAATCCTCTGATTTTTCAACCTGTTGTAAAAACAGCTTAAGCCAAACCAGCCGTTGAGACTCCAAACTGACATTTTGTACCAGGTTGATTATTTTTGCGCGTGATCTGATAGTCGGCAGAACTTGCTCGCTATTGCTGACAACGAGAATAAACTGATTGTCGAGGCTGTTCTCTTCCAGCGACTTCAATAAAGAATTTTGCGCTTCCGTTGCCGCCCTATCAAACTGATATAAAATTATTAATCTGGTAGAGGAGGAGCTCATTGTCAATTGTTTTTTTACGTCTCGGATTTGAGAGATGGCAAGTTCGTTTTTAAGCGGATAGACTCCCAGAATGTTTCGCTCTGCAATATTATTTTTGCCTATAAAGTCGTCTAGATAAGCTTCGCTGATTTTATTGCTTTTTGCAATTAAGATCAATGGTATCATTTTTAGGTAAGAGTTCACGGTCTTTGAAAAAACTGTATCACATTATGTCATCCTGAATTTATTTCAGGATCCGATTTTTAGTTAGTTTTTATTATTAATACGCTAAAATCAGATGCTGAACCAAGTTCAGCATGACAAATTCTGTGTCAAGAAGTGTGAACTCTTACATTTTTAGCAAACACTTGCATTTTATCAAAAAAATACCTATATTGAGATAAGCGCATTTTTTTCCAACTTATAATTATCATATTATGAATATTTCCCCCAGGCAAATACTTAATCTGCTTACGCAAAAGGGTATCATCGACCAACAGAGGGCTAAGAAAATAGAGTTTGAAAGCATAAAGAATAATATACCCATAACTGACTATCTGTTTAAAAATACGGATATCGAAAAAAAATATATCCTGGAGTCAATTGCCAGCTTGATGAAGGTGCCTTTTGTGGATATTGCATCGGCCGCAATCGACCCTCAAGCTCTGGGATTTGTCTCCGAATTTCTTGCCAGAAAATACGGCATCATACCTGTGCGATTTGACAAACAAAACGAAACGCTGACGATTGTCACATCGGATCCATTTGATATCACCGTCACAGATTTTTTAAGCAGAAAAACCGGCAAAAAAATTGTCTTGGCCCTGGGGATATCCGACGATATCAGAAAAACAATCGATCTTGCCTATTCACAAAGTCTGACTCCCGAAATTAAAGAAGCTCTAAAAGAGGTTCAACCGACTCTGGTAATCAAGCCCGAAACCAGCGCCGGCGCGGTAATCAAGGAAGCGCCTGTCTCCAAGATAGTCAATACTATCTTGGAATTTGCGGTCAAAAGCCGTGCTTCTGATATTCATATCGAGCCCGGTTACAGCAAGACCCGCGTACGTTATAGAATCGACGGCATACTCCAGGATAAACTGATATTGCCTATCGGTATCCACGACGCAATTATCTCAAGAATTAAGATCCTGGCAGAGATGAAAATAGACGAAAAAAGAATTCCGCAGGACGGTAGATTTTACTTTAAATTAGGCGAGGAAGAAGACGACTTGCGCGTCTCAACACTGCCTACTGTCAACGGTGAAAAAATTGTCCTTCGTCTGCTTAAGAAAACCGGCGGGTTGCCGACTTTGCCGGATCTTGGATTAAAAGGTACACCGCTCAAAAATTTGGAAGCTGCTATTTCCAGACCCTACGGTATAGTTTTAGTCACCGGCCCGACTGGATCAGGTAAGACAACAACGCTTTATTCAATTTTATCACAACTTAATAAACCCTCCGTGAATATATTGACCATCGAAGATCCTGTTGAATACCAAATTCCGGGAATTAATCAGGTGCAAGTCAATCATCAGGCTGGTCTAACATTCGCAACCGGCCTAAGGTCATTCTTAAGGCAAGACCCGAATATAATATTGGTGGGAGAAATTAGAGACAAAGAAACAACACAATTATCAATCCAGGCAGCCTTGACGGGTCATCTGGTTTTTTCAACTTTACATACCAGTAACTCGGCGACCGCTATCCCAAGACTTATAGATTTGGGAGGCGAGCCATTTTTAATCGCCTCCGTTTTGAACGCATCATTAGCTCAAAGAATTGTCAGAAGAATCTGCACTTACTGCAAATCGAGTTATACTCCTGGCGAGGAAGCGTACAATAGTTTAAAACAGGTTTTGGGAGATCTCCTGCCTAAAATCTACCTTGACGGTAAACCGATTCAGTTGGCTAAAGGACAAGGTTGCGATGATTGCGCTCACTCGGGATATCTCGGAAGAATCGCGATATTTGAAGTCTTAAAAATCACTCCAACCATCAACTCAATGATCCTAAAACATACAACCAGCAAAGAGATCGAAGATCAGGCAAAGAAAGAAGGATTGATAACTATGAAACAGGACGGCTATCTGAAAGTTCTGGAAGGCACAACCACAATTGAAGAGATTTTGAGAGTATCGGAGATTTAAATTGATTTGATCTCTCAATTTTAGATTATGGATTTATTTCACTTGTTTGACACCACTATAGAAAAACAGGCATCGGATTTGCATTTGATTCCCAATTACTATCCTACAATTAGAATCAACAACGACTTATATATAATAAAATCGGTCAATGTTTTAACGCATGAAATTATTGAAAAGTTGGTAATTTCAATTCTTAATGAAGAACAAAAAGAGAATTTATTTGCCAACAAAGAAATCGACCTAGGCTATGAGTATAAAAGCAACCGCTTTCGTACAAATATCTACTATAGTAAAAATAAATTAGCCGCGGCTTTTCGCTTAATCGGCAGCAAAATCAAAACAATCGAAGAGTTAAATCTTCCGGATCAACTTCATCAGTTTACCAGTGTCAATCAAGGATTAATACTTGTTACCGGGCCGACCGGTGAAGGTAAATCTACAACGTTAGCTGCCATCATCGATGAAATCAACCACAAATATTCCAAACACGTCATTACAATTGAAGACCCGATAGAATACGTTTATCCTATTGCCAAATCAATTATTTCACAAAGAGAGTTGCACCAAGATACGCATTCTTGGAATATTGCTTTAAGATCGACGCTTAGAGAAGACCCCGACATTGTGCTTATTGGCGAGATGAGAGACTATGAAACCATTCAGTCTGCCTTAACCATCGCCGAAACCGGACATCTGGTTTTTTCCACCTTGCATACCGGCTCCACTTCCGAAACTATTAATCGCATCATCGACGTCTTTCCCGCCAATCAACAAAACCAGGTCCGCTCTCAGCTTGCGCAAGTTCTAAAAGCTGTTGTTGCCCAACGCCTGATTCCTTCTTTGGATAAAACCAAAAGGCTACCTGCCGTCGAGATTCTTTTAAATATCTCATCCGTGGCGGCTGTTATCCGTGAGGGCAGAACTCATCTTTTAGACAATATCTTGGAGACCGAGGAAGAGCAGGGATTAACCTTGTTTGAAAAATACCTTTTGCGATTATATGAAAAGAGTCTTATCTCAAAAGACACGGCACTATCGTATGCAATCAGGCCTAATGAAATGCGCAAATTCCTTAAATGACAGACATTTTCACCAGTTGTCTGTCATCCCGAATTTATTTCGGGATCCCAATTAAACTCAGATCCTGAAACCCATTCGACAAGCTCAGGGTGTACTAGTTCAGGATGACGCTAATAATTTATGCAGTTTAAGTACAAAGCTATCAAAAACGGTAAAACCGTTGTAGAAAAAATCCAAGCAGACAGTCAAGAAGCTGTCCTCCGATATTTAAAAACCAATAATTACTTTCCTATAGGGATATGGAAAAGCGACATTTCCTCAATTTCAGCCATCTCCCTATTTAGGAGAGTCGGTTTTTCTGATATTGTTGACTTTACCAGACAATTGGCGATTATGCTGGATGCTGGTTTAACACTTATTGACGCATTGGAAATATTAAAAAAACAGGTAAGTAAATCTTCATTTTTAGAAGTATTGGAAAACCTCGATAAGGAAATTAAATCCGGAAGAAATTTTTCTTCATCTCTGGCATTATATCCTCAATATTTCAGTAGTTTATATGTCTCCTTGGTCAAATCGGGGGAAGCGACCGGCAAATTGAGTGACATTTTGATGAAACTGTCGCAAAATTTAGAAAAAGAAAGAATATTCAAGGGAAAATTAAAGGCCTCATTGGTCTATCCCGCTTTTATTATTTTGGGCATGTTTGTCGTTGCTTTTATTATGATGACTTTTGTCGTGCCGAAATTGCTTGATTTATACAAAGATTTTGACGCAGAGCTTCCGTTTTCTACCAAAATTTTAATTTTTATCTCGACTATATTGTCAAAGTACTGGATCTTTATCGTTTTAATTATGGGAGTTGCGGGATTAATTCTTTACAGATACTTCAAATCCGGATACGGCAAGCTCCGGCTGGATACTTTTCTTCTGCGGCTTCCGGTCTTGGGTAACGTCATTAAAATGGCGGCACTTGTTGACGCAACCAGGACACTTTCAATACTATCCTCGTCAGGAGTATCTTTACTTGAGACATTAAATATCGTAGTCGAGACCTCTGCAAATCTGGTTTATAAACTAGCCTTTGCAAAAATAAAAAAACAGGTGGAAAAAGGAGTTACACTGGGCGCCGCCATGAAGCAAACCGAGATATTCCCGCCAATTTTAGTTCAGATGACGATGATCGGAGAGCAGACCGGCCACATGGATGAAACTCTGCTCCGGGTCTCCAGATATTTTGAGTCTGACTCGGCCATAGCGATTAAGGCCATGACTACTTTGATCGAGCCTTTGATTTTGGTCATTCTGGGTATAGGAGTAAGTTTCTTGGTTTTTGCCATCATTACTCCAATTTATAGCTTAACAGCAACTCTTAAATGAATAGTAATTTATTGCTTGACAATTAAAAAATATAAGAGTAGTATCAAAATAATGCTGAAAAAATCATTTACCCTCGTTGAACTGCTTATCGTCATTGCGATTCTGGGAATCTTGGGAGTAGGACTTTTGATTGCGTTAGATCCGATCGAACAAACTCGCAGGGGACAAGATACTACCGTTCAACAAAGCGCTATCGAGATAAAAGGAGCGATCAACAGATATTTTGCCTCTAAGTTATATTATCCCTGGTGCGATCCTGCTAGCCCGGCCGGTGCCTGCACTTATCTTGGGACCGACGGGTGCACGGCCGATGACATTCCCAGTAACTTTAGCTCCGGCTGTGCTAATTATGTAATGACACAACTTACAACCACCGGTGAATTAAAATCGGCTCCACCCTCCAACATAGTCAACGCCTTAAATCTGATCACCACTTCCGGGGGATTGGCATTCGTGATTGATTTCCAGCCGGCTTCCAAAGCTTTTGACAGCAGCCTAACTTATTTATATTCGGACAATCTTTGCACAACTCCGGGTAACACCACCACCTGTCCTGCGTCTGGAAATGACTGTTATTACTGTTTAAGATGAATAAGTCGTTCACTTTAATCGAGCTTTTGGTCGTCTTGGCAATTTTGGGAATTTTTGCAGTCTTGGGATTTAGCAGCTATATGAATTCATTGCGGTCAGGCAAAGACGCCAGAAGAAAAACCGACCTGCAGACGATTCAAAAAGCTTTGGAGGAGTATTACTTGGATAATCAAGCTTATCCCGTTGGTTCGATCCCGGATCCTTTTTGTCATCCTGGCGGTTGTGCCACGGCCCAATATTTACCCGTATTGCCAAAAGATCAAGGCGGCACTCCTTACGCTTATGAATCTAGCGATGGAGCCTACTATAGGCTTTATTCATGTATAGAAAATCCCAATGACGCAGGTGCGGGAGTAAATCAATCCGGCTATGGGATTTCTTGCGGATTTGGAATCTGTGACCCCTGCAGATACGGTGTTTCAAGTTCAAATGTAAGCCTTTAATTCTAGATCGACTCCAGTTCCAGACGCGCTTCCTTATCTTCAGCATTTATCCGATCAAGAATAAATTTAAATGCAGCTCTTGCCTCACCGGTTTTACCCTGCTGCTTTAATAACTGGCCCTTGAGAAAATAGGCATCGCGGTAGTCTGATTTTAATTTAATTGAGTCTTCGACCTCGATCAGGGATTCCTGATTTAGCGCATCTGATTTTCCTTTATTCTCTATCTCTTGCGCTAAAAGGGACTTGAAGATAGCTAAACTATAGGGGATCTTTGGATCTGTAGGAGAAATTTTTTTGGCTGTTTTCAAGGCATTTATCGCCTCATCCAGATCTTTAGGGTTAAGTTCCATCTGATAATAGAGATAATAATTTTTGGCCCGGGTCTTCCAGTAGAGTACGTTCATCGGGCTTGTCTTGAGACTTTTAAGATTGTAAGCTTCGGAGGACCGGCGCAGTTTGGCGGCCGATGATTTATTATCCTGATAGGAGGCGGTAAAGGCAAGATTGGCTAAAACATGGGAAAGTCTGTCTTCGAAGACGTGTTCATGTTTTAAAGCCAGCGCCTGAGTCAGGTAATTTGCTGCATTTTGATATTCGCCGACATTGCTCAACTTATCGGCTTTGGCGTATTTAATATCAGCCAGATAATAACGGGTAAAAAAAAGTAGTAAGTACCCGGTAGTAAGCAGTGAAAATAAAAAAAAGACTTTCCGCCGCAAAGTCAGGCTAGCTAGCGATAGGCGCTGGCTGGTAAGTTGACGAGAATAGACGTCGGAGACGGGTCTCTCGCCCAGAACTAGCAAAAATGCCGGAATTAGGTAAAAATAGAGATTGATGGTGGTGGTTGAGAAACCGAAAAAATTAGTAATCAAAATTGTCAGAAAAGAAATTAATAGATAGGTTATCAACAAATTATTGTCCGCCTGATCCTTGTTTTTGATATTTGATATTTGATATTTGATTTTTTTCCAACCATATAGTAAAACCGAAATTAGCAAAAATAAATAGGTCGTTAAACCAGCGAATCCTGTTGTGGCTAGATAATTAAGATACTCATTGTGGGCTTTGTTATAAAGATAATCCCATTCCGAGGTTAAATTATGTTCGATTGGCCGGGTGAAGTAGTAACTATAGGCAAAAGTCTCTACACCTGTGCCAAAAACAGGATATTTTAACCCTAAATCAATAGCTCCACGCCAGACAATCCTTCTAATATCTGAGGAACCGGTAACATTTACCGCGCTGATATTGGCCGGATTTTGCTCTAATTTAGGCTGCTGTTCCAATCTGCCATCAACCGGGGCGGTTGACTTTATGAATTTGTTGTAGCTGGAAATTGTGATAAATTTATCTATTTTTTCTATCCCGGTTTTGAAAATTAGGATTAGCAGCAGAAGCAGTATTAAGACGGGAGAAAAATACTTGAGAAGTGCTTTTTTATTCAGATAAGTTTTAGGCCGGACTGCTACGAGTATAATTAACAATAAAATTCCGGTAAAAATTGCCAACAACGAAGATCTGGACCTGGTAAATAAAACAGCGGCAAAATTCAAAATTAGATAGAAAATGGTTGTCAGATATGTTTTATTAAATTTCTGGTTGGTAAGATTCTTGAGAAAAAAGTAAAAAGCGATAAAAAAATTGATGGCTAGGTAGGCGCCAAGCCAATTGGGCTGGCCTAGAGTGGAAAACATACGCTCTGCGGGTTTGAACTGATCTGTCCAACAACTATTGCTCAACTGTCCGGTAAAAAGTAGACAGGAAAAATCGAAACCCAATTTTCCAGACAAACCCCACAATATAACAAATAAGGATGCAATCAGCGAAACTTTTAGGATACCGGTGATAAATTGACCCGCTCTTGCTCTGTTTTCAGCAAAATTTTCGATAAAACCGTAAAATAAAACTAAATAGGAAAAGATCGACAGCAAACCGCCGTTAAAACGGCCGTAATAACCAAAAAAAGACGTATGCCGATCAATGGAAAATAAAGCGGAGAGAATCTGTGTAGCTAAAAAGAGTAAGATCGGAAAATCTAGTGGAGTTTTTTTTATTATAATTCTTTTGTGCAAAATAATTTTTAAAAGCCAGACAAACAATACTCCCGAAGCGATCAAATAAATAAAAATCATCTTATTAAATTCGAATAACTCGGATGTATAAGGAGCCATGATAAAGGGAGTGATCAGAAATAAGCTAAGGTATAGTATATTAAGAACTTTATCTAACATCATAATCAATGCTTAATTTTAGACAATTATTTAACAAAATTAAACTGCCATTTTTTTCGACATTTGACGTCTGTTTTGATCTTGGCACCAGCAATACGAGAATTGGCATAGGCGAAAAGGGAATAGTTTTAATCGAACCGTCTTATCTGGGCTACAATACCTCAAGCAAAGAGTATATATTTTTTGGCGGCGAAGCAAAAAGCATAGTCGGTAAAACGCCGGATTTTATCAAAATAATCAGACCCGTAATAAATGGGGTAATCTCCGATTTTGACGCGCAATTTGCCATGCTGCAGTACTTTATGAAAAAATCGGTGAATATCTACCTGGATAGATATAAAATCGTCAAGCCTCAACTGAGGGCTGTAGCCGCTGTTCCCAATAGTGTTACCGAAATAGAACAAAAAGCTGTTGAAGAGGTGCTTTACAAAATAGGTTTTTCGCAAGTCTATCTTATCGAAAAACCATTAGCGTCAGGTATTGGTATCGGACTCAATATCTTCTATCATCATCCCCATCTTTTGATTGACGTCGGTGGGGGTTTGATTGAGATGAGCATCATCAGCGGCGGAGGCATCGTTTCTAAAAAAACCTTAAAAGTAGCCGGTGATAATATGAATCTTGTTCTGGCCAACTACGCTTATCTGAAGTATGGGATAGTTTTAGGCGACAATACCTGCGAACACTTAAAAATATATCTTCTGAATTTCAAGCAAGAAAATAAAACTTTCACCGTCAGAGGCAAATCACTTGAAACCGGCCTGCCAAAATCAGTCAGAATCAAAACGTCCGACGTGAAAGAAGCTTTATACGGTAATATCTATCAGATCGTCGACAATGTTAAAGATCTTATCGACATCTCTCCGCCCGAGGTTTTGGATGAAATATATAATCGTGGTATAATCTTAACCGGTGGAGTAGCCAAAGCAATTGGGTTAGATCAATTTTTGGCATCAGAACTCAAGATAGATGTCAATTCTGTTACGGATCCTGACGACACTGTCATCAAAGGTCTTTTGAAGCTGACTCAAAACTTCCCGGATTTACTTAAGTTGGCTATGCCCAAAATATAAGATTGACTATTGCTTATGTATCTATTAAAATTGTAAGGCACTTTAACAAATCGGTTTAGTCTAGTAACCGGGTTAGGTCGTAGAATCTGTCTTAGATCCTTGGTATGTATAAGGTTCAAGAAACACAGATTCTAGATTCCGATAAATATCGGAATCACTTTTTTAAGAGTTTGATCCTGGCTCAGGATGAACGTTGGTGGCGTGCCTGAGATATGCAAGTCGAACGTCGCTTGTCCTTCGGACAAGAAATTCGAATCTCGAAATCCGAAATCATTAACAAATTCAAAATATTAATTACTAAGTTCAAAACAAATATCGTTTTGAATTTTGAAAATTTTAATTTAGTTTTTGTTTCGAATTTAGAGTTTAGTATTTCGAGTTTCTCGACCGGAGGTCGAGCGTAGTGGCGGACGGCTGAGTAACACGTAGGGACTTACCCTAAAATAGAGAATAGCTCATCGAAAGATGGGGTAATACTCTATAAGGGGAATACCGTCTGGTATTCCTTAAAGCGCATAACTGCGCGTTTTAGGATGGACCTGCGGCCTATCAGGTAGTTGGTGGGGTAATGGCCTACCAAGCCTATTACAGGTAGCTGGCCTGAGAGGGTGTCCAGCCAGAGGAGCACTGAGATACGGGCTCCACTCCTACGGGAGGCAGCAATCAGGAATAGTCGGCAATGGGCGAAAGCCTGACCGCGCGACGCCGCGTGCGGGAAGAAGCTCTTCGGAGTGTAAACCGCTGTTGTAGAGGAAGAAATCCGATTTAATTTCGGAATGACGGTACTCTATCAGAAAGGGGCCGCTAACTGCGTGCCAGAAGCGTCGGTAAGACGTGGGCCCCAAACGTTATCCGGTTTTATTGGGCGTAAAGGGTCGTGTAGGCGTCCCGCCAAGTTTCGTTTTAAAGACTATGGCTTAACCATAGGAAAGGATGAAAAACTGGCGGGATTGAGTTTTCTTTAGGGAGACTGGAACTTAAGGAGAAGTAGTGAAATGCGTTGATACCTTAGGGAACACCAGTGGCGAAGGCGAGTCTCTGGAAGGAAACTGACGCTAAGATACGAAAGCTAGGGTAGCGAAGCAGATTAGAGACCTGCGTAGTCCTAGCCCTAAACGAATGCCTGCTAGCTGCATTTCTCGCCTTTGGCGAGGGGTGTGGCGAAGGTAACCCGTTAAGCAGGCCGCCTGGGGAGTACGGCCGCAAGGTTGAAACTCAAAGGAATTGGCGGGGAGGCACACAACCAGTGGAACATGTGGTTCAATTCGATACGAACCGAAGAACCTCACCAGGGTTTGACATGTCGATGACGTCCTCGGGAAACCGAGGTTTCCGCAAGGACATCGACACAGGTGCTGCATGGCTGTCGACAGCTCGTTCCGTGAGGAGTACCCTTAAGTGGGACAACGAGCGTAACCCCTATCCGCTGTTAAATCTATCTGCGGAAACTGCCCCGGCATTAGTCGGGGAGGAAGGAGGGGCAGACGTCAAGTCAGCATGGCCCTTATACCCTGGGCTACACACATGTTACAATGGATAGTAACAACGGGTTTTGCCAGATCGTAAGATCGAGCTAATCCCTAAAATCTATCCTCAGTGGGGATTGAGGTCTGCAACTCGACCTCATGAACGCGGAATTGGTAGTAATCGCGGATCAGCTATGCCGCGGTGAATACGTTCTTGCCTCTTGCACACACCGCCCGTCAAGCCAACAAAGTCGTAATTATCTGAAGTTCGATTTATTTCGCGCGAAGATAATTTCGGCGATGGGGGTTAAGTCGTAACAAGGTATCCGTTCTGGAAGGAGCGGATGGATCACCTCCTTTCTAATTTTTTTCTTAGAAAAAAAATTAGTCCCGCAAAGCAGATATTTGCGAAGCGGGACTTTAAAAATCCCTAACCCGCTTATTAGACTAAAATTAACTTTAAAGAAGTTCAATTTTCATTCCCGGTCTTGGCAGATTAAACTTATCAACTCCGGTGGTTGGATTTTTTTCTGTAAAGTGTCGCCAAACAGTAATCTCCAAATATCTGTCATCTGTCCTGCCTGATGAACCGGGATAGATTACCAATTCACCGGGTTTCCCGCCAAAAAGACTGGTCACATATTTGGCCTTTTGTTTAATTCCATTTATCGAAATAAATACCAAATCGTTGTATTCATATTTTCCCTTAAAATGCGAGTGGGGGATTAATGTCTTGATATTGCCAAAATTATCTATATGGGCGATACGTAAACCTTCCAATCTTGGGATAAGATTGCTTGATACCTCTTCCAACTCCATCTCGTCTTCCATCTCGTCCATGAGGTGGGCTGATATTCGCGAATACAGATCCCTTGAGTGAAATTGACCTTTGGTATTCAACCCTTTGTATTCATACACTTCCTCGATTTTATCCTTGATTAAAGAGAAGTCATATCCGGCATTGGGACCGGTTAGATAAATTCCGGTTTTTAGCCTGACAATCAAGGGTTTTGCGCCTTCTGAATTCTTAAGCGCCTCATCCGAGTGAAGTCGGGGGTCAGTATTCTGAAAGATAACTGTTTCTAATGGTTTGCCAAAACGTTCCTCAACCTCGACTATCTGCGCAACCAGAAATGCGGTGTGTATGGTTGATGGAGTAGAGTGGATAAATGTGATAATTCCTCCTTCATGTTCTTTTAAATAACCCTCCACCGCCGATCGCACCTCTTGACAGGTCAGAGTATCGGAGGCCCAGTCGGCAACAATTATCAGTTTCTTCATATTTTTTAGAGTTTAAACAATAAGCCAAATATTACAAAAATAGCCGAAACAATTATTATACCAGAAGAACAAATCGCCAGGTAGTTTTGCCATTTGTTATTTACGTATTTCCCCATCAGGCTCCGGTTATTGGTAATCTTAAGCAGATAAAAAAATATCAGAGGCAAAAGAATCGCATTGACAGATTGAGTATATAATACTATCTGAAATAAACTGATAAACGGCAGCATAACGATAACCGAGGCAATAACCAGCTGGAAAAGAAATATTCCGTAGAATAACTTTCCTTTTTCAAAAGGAGCATCAAGACTGCCTTCAAAGCCAAAAAATTCGGAAAAGGCATAAGCAGTGGTCAACGAAATGACGATTATTCCCATAATAGCCGAGTTAACCAGTCCAAAAGCAAATAAAAAGCCGGCAAACTGTCCGGCAAAAGGCGCAATGGCAATGGCAGCCTGTTCCCCTGATACCAAGTTTATCCCATGCTTATAAAGAGTCGCGGCAGTCGCCACCACCATAAAAAAAGAGAAGAAGTTGGCTAAGAACGATCCGAAGTAAGTTTCAATTTGGGCGAATCTTAGCTTATCCAACTGTATTTTTTTGTCTACCATGAAGCTGTTGACGAAAAATTGACCCCAGGGAGTAATTGTCGTACCCAATACTGCAATCGAGGCAAAAATAAACTCCTGTGAAAACTGCAGTTGACCGGGTGAAATTAGACTAACCAGCGCCTGACCCCAATTTGGATTGGATCGAAAAGCAGAAAAGATATAGGAAAAATAAAAAAGTGCCGCCAGCAAAAAAACTCTTTGATTAGTATGATAGCCCCCTTTAGAGATAATCAAAAAAGCAAAACCGATAATTAAGATAATCAGCAAGAACGCCGGAAAATTAAACATGCCGGCGACAGCCTTTAGCGCAGAAAAGTTGGCCACAATCGATCCCAAATTGGCAATTGAGAGCAGCAGGAAAACCAGCAAAGCGGTCCTGACTCCATATCTTTCTCTGATGAAATCGCCTAATCCTTTGCCCGTGACTACGGCGATTCTTACACCCATCTCTTGGGTAACTGCTAAAAGTATAGTCACAAAAAGTAAGACAAAAAGAATAGAGTAGCCGAATTTAGCTCCGACCAAAGTAAAAGTCGCTACACCGGCTGCGTCATTGTCGGCTATGGCCGAAATAGTCGCCGGCCCAAAAACTGAGAAAAAAGATAAAAATAAAAATTTATACTTGTTCCACAAAAATCTCATTCTTTTAGTTGAATGCTTTAATTAAAGATTTAACCCTTATTAAATGCGTTTATTAAATCAACGATAGTGACCAAACCGACAATTTGCTTATCATTGTTAATTACGGGTAAAGCGCTTAATTTATATTTCAAGATCTTTTTTAAAGCAATTTCCCCCGGTGTGGTTAAATGTACCACCACTACATTCTGGATCATAAAACGGTAAATCGGCGTTTGGAAGCTTTGCATGATTAATTCATGAAGATTAGCTACTCCGATTAACTCATTTTGTTTATTTACCACATAAACATGCTGTAAAAATGAAAAATCTGTTGTTCCTTTTCTAATTTTTTTTAGTATTTCTCCCACCAAATCGTCTGAATAAACAGCTATAAATTCGGGTAAGATCAAATTACCAATAGGCGTATTTGAAAGTCTCATCAAGTGCATAAGTTCTTTGTATTTTTTTTCTGATAGGTAATTCAAAACTTGATTTCTTTTTTTTTCAGTTAGAATTAACAATAAGTCAACTGCGTCGTCTGGATCAATCGAAGCTATGATTCTTGCCGCTTTATCTGGAGTAAACAATTTAAATAAAGAGGACTGGTAATTAACATTTAAATTGCCAACCACGTTAGCCGCAAATTTTTCGTCAAGTATATTTAATATTTTTTTAACTGAGGTTAAATTAGTTTTCTCAAGATAATCTGCCAAATCTTCCGGTCTCATTTTTTCTAATCTTTGCTCCTCTTTTTTTAACTTCACTTGGCCATGCACTAATTCCAATGGCTGAATATCTGCCCAGGATAAAAACTGGGATACCGGCTTAAAATTAATTTTGCTGCTGATTTTCCTGAATGTTTTTTCTAACTTAAACCACCTCAGTAGTCCCAAAACTCCAATATCAACTCCAGCGATATAAAATCCTCCCTTATTCTGTATTGCAATGTCGTTTACCCTAACTACTTTATTTCCCTGAAGATCAATAATTTGCTTGTCAAGTATATTTTTTAAAATAAATAACTCATCTTCAGCTAAATTAGTAGTGCGAAAATCCTTTTTAAGATAAATATAATTATTAATTTTGGACAAAAAAACTACAGGAATCGTTAAGCGAATATCATCTTTATTTTTGACTACAATTTTTGTAATAGAGGGATTTTCGGATGCAGAGAATATCAGATCCTCAAGTATTCCAACCTGAATCATATCTTCCGTCACAACTTTTTTTCCCTTCAATTCGGAAAAGTAGATCATAAGTTGATTATATTAAATTGAAAAATAATTATTCAATACCCTCCCAGGCGGTCTTGGCGACTACCGGTATTTGACCATAAAGCTTTTTCCACATATCTCTAGTTCCCAATACATTATCGGCGATCAAAATTGAGCTCGGATCCCTTTTGAAATCATTAAATCTTGTATAATAACTCAAGGCTTCACCTAAATTAATACCCCGCCAGTCCCTACGCACAATCAAATTTCCTGCCAAGTTGATATGTCTCCTGCTACCGCCAAAATCAAAAACGGCCTCAGCTACATTTCCCGCTTGAGCAATTGGTTCATCATCCGCAAATAAACCGACATTCATTGCTATAAAATCTGTTAATTTTAACGAGGGGTGTGGGTTATCCCGATAATGCAGACGATAAAATGCCTCAAAATCCTCAACCGTTAATAATCTTGCGGTTACTTTTTTATTACGTTCAGACTCAGGTAATTTTGATCTTAAACTCTCCGGAATTCGCACCTGAACCATTTCATTCAAATTGAGAGGGCTGTCTGGTAATTCGATTACTACTCTAGGTTTATTTTCTTCACTAACACTACAAAATCTGTCCCAGGTCAGACCCATCCTGTAATAATAAGCAATGTCTTCCTTGGTTCGTTTACCTTTTTTTAATTGACGTCCATCTGTAAAACTTCTTAACTCTGCTTCTGTGAAACCTTCTTTCAATAATGTATAATCCTCATCCTTCATAAGTACTACAAAATATGGATTGCGTCTTTTATCAGAAATTAAATTCTCCATAAAATACTTGGCCAGCTCCTTAGGCAGGTACAAATGGTGCCAATTTTGTTTTTCCCCCTTCCAGGTAATGATGAATCCAATGGTATCTGTTCCTCCGGCATCATCTTTTATGAATTCGAATTCAACTTTAGGGTGCAAGAGGGGGTTTAGAATATCTACTATAGGATAACCGACTAATGTTAACACGTCAAGTTGCGTAGCTTGAGGAACTAATAATCTTGCGCTGGCGTCAAAAATCATCGGTACGTATTTAAAAAAATCTGTGGCAGAAAGCTCATTCCTTCCAACTGCTTCTGATGCAAAACCTAGCGACGCAAACGTATTTTTTTGCCTATTGCGACTTATTCGTTTTTCCATGCTGAATTTTAACAAAAAAGCTTTATATTGCTCTATTTACCATTCAATTGATTATGGTAAAATATCTTTTAAACTGAGTATACTACTTTATGAATAAACACAAGGCTTTATTGATCACGGATATGATTGATCTTTATATCAAAGGTGAAAAACCTCTTGTCCCAATAGAAACCAGACAAAAACTTATTTTTAAGGTAAAAAAAGCTGTCAGGTTAGCTCGCTCAAAAAAAATTCCCTTAATTTACATCAATTCGGCATTTAGAGGATTTGATCCAATTTATAAATTAATCAATTATCGTGAGCAATCAATGGAAAAGCGAAATGATCCTAAAGTGATAGATGAACTTAAGCCTGGTAAAAATGACTATGTTCTTAAAAAAAGAGGGTATGACGGGTTTTGGTTAAGCGGATTAGAAAAACTTCTTAAAAAATTGAGGATTAAGGATTTGTATCTTACCGGCTGCCAGACAGATTGTTGCATTAGAGAAACTGCGGTTACAGCCTCTCACCTTGGCTATAATGTTTATGTATTAAAAGACTGTTGCCAGACTAATCGCGAGTTTGGCCAGATTGCGGCTTTAAGATTTTTCTCAATTTGCAGCAAAGGAGTAATAGAGGTTTCCGATCTCAAAAAATTTCACTTTACATAAGGGGTTTCATTAAACTCTGTTATAATAATTTAGACCGAAAAAGGAAATGAGTTTAATGCAAAAAGGCTGTTCTGACCTACTCATCGAGGTGTAAAAGGGTGCGTGGCTCAGTGGTAGAGCGCGTTCCTGATAAGAACGAGGTCCCAGGTTCGATCCCTGGCGCACCCACTTAAGACCGCTTAGCTCAGTTGGCAGAGCGTTGCGTTTACATCGCAAAGGTCGGGGGTTCAAGACCCTCAGCGGTCACAATGTTTTAAAATATTCAAATGTCTTTAAAATCTTTAATCGTCAATAAATTAGGATTCGCCGATCCGGATAATAAAAACTTCAAATATCTGTATAACCTTTCCTTCGACCTGCATTCTTTTTTCGACTTAAATTTAGAAAGAAAGGAACTCTTAAAACTGATACAACCGTTTACCCACGTAAATTACCTAAGATTAAAATCTCTTTGGGACATAGCCGAACGATTAGCTAAGCAGAGCGTTAACGGCGATTTTGTGGAAACCGGAGTTTGGAAAGGCGGTACTGCGGGAATCCTATCCTATATTTCAAGAAAATACGGTTACAAAAACAAGACTTATTTTTTTGATTCTTTCCAAGGCATGCCGATACCCATAGAGGCCGATGGAGAAGAAGCAATTAAACTAACTGGTAAAATCAGGGCAGATGATGACCACATTAAGGAACTGTTGTTTAATAAACTTAAAATCAACACCCATCAGGTAAAGATTGTTAAAGGTTGGTTTAGAGACACACTTCCTAAATATAAAAATGTGATCAGGAAAATTGCTTTGCTTCGTCTTGATGCGGACTGGTATGAATCAACCGCATCGGCTTTAGATAATTTATATCCCCTGGTTATCCCGGGAGGATATGTCATCATAGACGATTATTACTACTGGGACGGTTGTAGAAAGGCTGTTGACGAATTCATACGCAAAAAAGGCTGAAGGTAAAAATAAAACAAATTGACTCTTCCGGTGCTTATTTCCGAAATAAGTAATTATTTTAGATTATGAATATACTTATTATTACAGCCACCTATACTCCCAGCATTAACGGTGTTGCAATAAATTTAGCCCGCCAGAAAAAAGAATTTGAAAAAAGAGGTCATAATGTAACTCTATTGGCGCCTCACCATCCAGAACAAAGACCTGAGAAAAACGTCATCAGACTAGCTTCCTTGCCAAATCCAATTTATCCTGATTATCCCCTTATCTTACCCATTCCCAAAATTTTTATACTTCATCGATTACCATTAAAAATCGACCTTATCTACTTCCATCATCCTTTCCATATCGGTCGACTGGCACTAAGCTTAGCGAAACATTATGCTTGTCCCTCTATTTTCTTTTTTCATACAAATTATGTTTACTTAGCAAAAGTTTATTTAAAAAAATTAACCGGTCTAACGCTTTTCAGTAAACATTTCGCCAAAAATATCACCAATATCATGGACAAAGCCTCTCATATTCTGGTAGAAACCGGTACATTCAAGCGGAAGCTTTTAAAACAAACGCAAAAAACACCAATAACTGTGATAACTACCTTAAGATTTTCCGAAATTGAAAAAAACTTAGATAAGCCTAAACTTGTCAAAAAATACGGTATCGCTGCAAATTCAACAATTTTGCTGTGCGTTTCAAGACTGGCAAAAGAAAAAAACTTAAGCGTCCTTATAAAAATAGTTTCCCGCTTGCTGAAATCCAACAAAAAATTCAATATTACTTTTCTGCTTGCGGGAGCCGGACCCGAAGACAAGAATTTGCTCAAACTGGTCAATAAATTAAATTTACTTAAGGTGGTCAAATTCTTGGGTCCTGTCAAAATTGACAAAATATCCGAAATTTATAGTCTTAGTGATATATTTATCTATAGCTCCAAAGCGGACGTACAAGCTTTAGTCATACTTGAAGCTTTAATCCATGGATTACCCATAGTAGCGTTTAAGGCTCCGGGACCCAAGGATTTTATAAATCATGGAAAAAACGGATTTCTGGTAAAATCTCAAAAAGAGTTCGTTGAAAAATTGGGTATTCTACTCAGGGACAGTAAAAAGAGAGAGAAATTCTCCGGTGAGGCGGCTGAAAGTTCGAAAAAGTATAGTTCTGAATCTTCGATCGACAAAACGGAAAAATTATTTTTGCGGCTTATCTCAAATAAGTCATAAACAAACTTAGTCTTACTCAAATTTAACTTCTTTTTATCTGGCTGCTGCCCCAGAGAGTAGGGGCTGCAGACTGCTTGAGGTAGGAAAAAACCAGGCTGGCGGCGCGGGCGCCTGATCCGACGGCGGAAGTTATCTGCTCGATGGAGTATTTGTGACTGATGACGTCACCCGCAACATAAACTCCGGACACATTGGTAGCCAATCTTTCATCAATGGCAATAAATCCACCCGGATCCATAGATACCCCTAAAGGAATTAGCAAAGCCGTGCCCGGAACTCCGCCGATTTCGATAAAAACCTTGTCTATGATCAGCTCTTTCGCTTCCGGCTGTCCTTGTTCGTTTTTCGATTGTATGGTTACTGCGGTTACGTACTGTCCGTTACCCTTAATTTCCGAGATCGTCGAATTAAAGATTATCTCAATGTTAGGATTTTCTTGAATGTGCTTTTTCCAAATTTCGTCGCAGCGAAGCTCGCTGCCCCGATAAATGACGGTAACCTTTTTGGCAGAGTGCGCAACCTGAACAGCAGTTTGGGCAGCGGAATTTGCGCCGCCTATGACAACGGCCGTCTTACCCAGATAATCGAACTTGCCGCACTTGGCACAGTACTCAATACCCCGGCCAATGTACTCGTTTTCACCGGGGACATTTAACTTCCTCCTTTCAACTCCGGTTGCCAAGATAATCGTTTTGGCTTGATATTCCTTATTTTGTTCCGCGGTTAACAGAAAACCTCCTTCGATTTTGCTTACTTTGATTACCGCGTCGGTTACTATCTCTCCGCCTCTTTTTTTAAGCTGATCGACCATCTTTTGAGTCAAATCTATACCGGCGATTTCCGTAAAGCCGGGGTAATTTAAAATGTCAGGTGCAAGCATCATCTGTCCTCCTAAAGTTTTAGCGATAACTAAATGTTTTAAACCAAAACAAGAAGCGTAGATTGAGGCTGTAAGTCCGGCAGGGCCTCCTCCGATGATGATTAGATCGTACATATTTTTATAGCCTATACCTCTTTATAGCAGAATTGAGAATTATTTTCAGCAATTCTTCATATTCAATACCGGCTGCCCGTGCCGCAAGCGGAAAATATGAAGTCATCGATACTTCGGGAGGTATCAGTCCGGGAGGCGCATTCACATCCAAAACATAGAGATTTTCATTTCTGTCCGTTCTCATATCGATCCGGCAGATATCATTAATTTCAAGCGCATCCCAAGTTGCCAATGCCACTTTTTCGATTTTATTTTTTATTGTTCCGCTTAGTTTTGCGGGACAAACCAGGTAATTAGTTTCTTCCTGTTCTTCGAATATCCACTTCACCTCCAGTGAATCAATATGCCGGTATTTTTTTGGCAGCAAGCTGAAATCCGGCTCGATTATCGGAAGTATTCTGGGAGGGTTCCCCAACAACGGAACCGAGAATTCCCTAAAGTCAAGAAATGGCTCTACAAAAGCAGGCGTGTTGAAAATTGTATTTATAAAATTTATCTGTCTTTCCAACTCTTTATCTCTTTTTACAATACTCTTATTGGTTATACCAGCAGATGATCCTTGGGCGATCGGCTTAACAATTAAGGGATAGGGAAGTTTTTTTATCTTTACATCGCTTTTATTTTTAAAAACCTGAAAAGGAAGGGTTGGGATATTATTTGCCGCTAGAATTTGCTTCATCTTAACCTTATTCAAGGTAAGGTTTCTGGTAAAAGAAGAGGAGGTGGCAAAAGGAATCCGCAACATCTCAAGCATCCCCGGAATATGACCGTATTTATTCTCTCCCCAGAGACCGAAAGAAAAATCAAAAGCCAAATCTATCGATTTCCGATGCCTGTATATCTTAAGATAAGCTTTTTCGTCAGCCTCAATCGGGATGACATTATAGCCTATCTTTTTTAAATGCTTGATCATCCAACCAATAGTAGGCGGGTCGTCGAAATCCGCTTCCAGATTGCTCCTAGGGTCTTTGGGATCGGGATAGTGGCGGCGAAGGTTGTAAATAAGAGCCAGATTTTTCCTTTTTACCATAAATCAATTATTAATTTTCAGAGTTAAAGCCGTTTTTGGTCAGAGGAAGCAGCTTTTTGCCTTTTGCGTCTCTCAGCGTATTGATCAGAAGCCGCTTTAAAATATCGCTGAACGAGATATCATAAAGATCAAGAATATTAGCTATGGCGCACTCTAATTCCTTAGGACCAAACGCCGGATTGCTGTTGGCGTCTATAAAATAATATCTTCCCGACGGGTCCAGTCTGATATCAAATTTACCGTAGTCTGCCATCTTGGTAATCTCAAAAGCTTTTTTTATATATTCACGAAGCAGCGGATCATTGTACTGCTGATACCTAAATGCCTCACTTCCGCTTTCCAGCCACTGATCAGCAAAAGTGGCAAAGATATATTTTTGATCAGGCTTGTTAAAGATCTTTTCCGCACTATAAACTTTTTTATTCAGCCCTTCCAGCAAAATCGAGGTGATCTCCCGACCCACAATAAACTCCTCGACCAAGATAGGCTGCTCATAGGTATTGATTAGATACTTCATTCTTTTTCGCAGATGCTTCTCGGTTTCTGATACCGAGTCTTGAGTGATCTCTACTGCTCCGTGAATTTCATTTAGTTTTGAAATTAAAGGAAATCTTAACGTTGGATCGAGCGGATCATTATGATTGTTAAATAGTTGGTAGTTTGGAATAGGTACGCCGTTTTGCTGCAGCAACTTCTTAATCAAAAATTTATTGTATGAGAGTGATTCACCCAGGATTCCGGCGCCGGTATAGGGAATGTCAAGAAGTTCAAGCAAAGCCGGTATGGTTGACGCCAGATACTCATTGCCCTTGACCGATCCGACCAAATTTATAGCCATAGTCGGCTTAGCCCTTCGCAGTTTGACAGCCAGCATCTCATTTCCCGGAAAAAGATAGGCGCTGATCTTCATCTTCTCAAGGTAGTCGGCGATAACCTGCGCATCGTGAAAAGCATCTTTTTCGGTGAGATACTGCATCTGGGTTGGGAAATAATTCCTTTTTACTTCGCTGAAGATTACGGCAACCGACTGGGGAAGACTATGATAGTTAGACCTGCTCAAAGGATTTTTCTTCTTTTTTTTCATAAAATTTTAGCAAGATATTTTAAAGCGGCTTTTTTTTCTTTATCAAAAATTCTTAAGACTTTTTTTCTTAGCGTTGAGGGTAGGGAATAGGAGCTGTGGATTCCGAAATATTCCTCTACCAACTTTTCTTGCTTTTGCTCAGCTTCGTTTAAGTGCAAACGTCTAAATCTGTCGATCAACTCTCCTTTGGCGCCGTTTTTATACGAGAGATAAAATGCCAAAAGTTGCTCGTCACGCCCGAGTCCGCTCCCTCCATAAGCGCTTATATCGCTTTCGCCGTTGAAAAGAACATAGTACTTTTCTTTTTTATTCGAAAGCATGTCGCTGTTAGAAAAACCTACCCGCTCGGTTGAGATGTTGAATGCTCTAAGAAATATATACATCCTGGCGCATTTTTCACAGACGCCGCACCACCTCTTATTTCTAGCCTGCTCTTCTTCGGAAAAGCAAGACATCTGAAAACGGCCGATCTCTGCGTATCTGTGATGAAGAATAAAAGTTACAAATATCTCATGGATTGGCTCAACCAGACTTCCGATCTGGGTTTTGATAAAAAAAAGTTTTGGAATATCCTGCATCAGCTGCATAGCAGAAACGCTTTGCTCATAGACCGGATTGACCAAGTATCCTTCTTTGTCTCTCAAATAAAAATTGCAACTTTGCTCGTTGCCGAAAAAAAGATAGCGCGCCTGATGATAGAAATAATAAGGAATAAGTATGAAAGCGTACTGGGAAAGAATTATGTCCCAACCCCACCACATATCTTTATCCTGGCGAAGCTTACCTATGGAAAGGGAAAAGAATTTCACCTCCACTCCGATTTTTTGGTAAAACTTGTCGGCCAACCTCTTTTTGTGCTTATTTTCGATAAAACACTGGGGCTCTTTCATAAAAATAAGGGCCGAGTTAATCCCAAGCTCCGAGAGTATCCCGTAGGTCAACAGGCTGTCTTTTCCGAATGAAAATAGTATGATAGCTTTATTTTTCAATCTTTTTTTAACTTTTTTACCGGAGTAGGAAGAATCAAGAGCTTTAAACTGGGTTTTGAAATTAGCGTTATAAAACTGCCTTACCAGTTCCGAGGTTTTAAGATTTCGCTCCTCAAAGATATTCATCGGTATAGAGTAAAGGAGAATCTTAAAAAAAACCGGTTCGATCGGAGGATGGGAAAAGTGATAATTTAAAAAGGTTTTATTGACCAAAGGCAGATGCCAGGTTGAAATATAAGCGAGACTGTCGGCAAACAGTCGATGCAGCGACTTAGGCAACTTTTCCCAGATCTGGTAGGGATATTTAATATCGTATACCCTTTTTTTTATTTTGATCTCGACTCCGGTTTTATTTATTTTTCGAAAAACGTGTAAAGGTTGATCTGACATTATTGTGCTTTATACATTATTAAAAAAAATTCCTGTTTGTCAAATTCTTTTTTTTTGCGGCATTTTATTTTTTTAAATTGCAATTTCAAGGCAGACTGATATATACTCAAAATATGCACAAAAATTTCTCACTCTTTATCCGTAACCAACTTGTAAATTTTAAAACGGCCGTCGTCAATATTGTCATTTTTCTACCCTATTTTTTTTCGGTCCCGGACTTAACGAAAACACTCTTTTATCCCTGGAAGAATCTGGTTACGGAAAATAGATCTGCGGGTTTTTCCTTTGATCATTGGATCTCAATCCTAAGCTTTAATATCATCTCCCGATCCATTGGTTTTATCATGAGATCGGCATTGTTATTTTTTTATTTTTTCCTTCAGGCTTTGCTGCTTATAGCGCTTCCGTTTTTTTTGGTTTTTTATCTTTTATATCTGCCTTTTGGCTTTATAGCCTACAGCTTTCGGAAATCAGAAGAGGAGGTTAAGGAACACTTAAGACTTAAATTTATCGGGCAGCATTTGCTCGATCAGGTTAATTATAAACAAGTCGCATCTTGGTTTGAGGATTATTATCAGAAGCATATTCATCACACCCGCTGGTTTAGCAAAGCTAATCTTTTCTCGATTCCTCCTCTTGCCCGCGATTGGTCGGAAGGTTTTACACCGACTTTAGACCAATACGGCCAAGACCTAACCTCACAAGCCTATCAAAATAAGACGCTCAATATTGTCGATCGGGAAAAAGAGATCGATGAAATCGAACGTACACTATCCAAAAGTCAGGAAGCTAATGTAGTCATAGTCGGAGAGGAGGGCGTAGGCAAGCATACGGTAGTTATTGCTTTAGCCAAAAAAATGTACGAGGGCAAAACTAAATCAATGCTCATGTACAAAAGAATTATTTGGCTCAACATGGAGAAAATCTTAAATCAGGAGACAGACCTGAAAAAAAGGGAAAGTTTTTTAGAAGATCTGTTTGCAGAAGCTCAAAAAGCCAAAAATATTCTCATCTTTATCGACAATCTGGACCGGTATTTAGCAAATGACAATGCAAAAATCGATTTAACCTCCTCAATCGGAAAGTATGCCAAATCAAATTCCCTGCAATTTATCGGTATTACTACCCCCTTTTATTATGAAAAATATATATTTAACAACGAAAGGCTGGCCCGTTCTTTTGTCAAAATTGATGTCAAAGAAGTCACGGCCTCAGAAGCGGAAAAAATCCTGATTTCCCTAAGCTTTGCATTTGAAAACCGCTATGGCCTTATTTTGCCTTATGAGACGATAAAAACAGCAATTCAAAAAAGCGATTTTTATCTTACTGCAATTCCCTTTCCGGAAAAAGCCATCGATCTTCTGGATTCTGCCTGTGTATTGGCCAAATCCGATCAAGTTCATAAGACGGTTGTAATGCCTGATCTAATCGACAAAGTCGTCAGTGAAAAAACACATGTCCCGGTCACGGTCAATCAAAACACCAAAGATAAATTGATTCACCTGGAAGAACTGCTGCTGGCCAAAATAGTCAATCAAAATGAAGCTATAAAAAAAGTCGCGTCTACTTTGCGTCGGTCGTTTTTGCTGCTTGGTAAGAGGAAAAAACCTCTGGCCAGTTTTTTATTCCTGGGACCAACGGGAGTGGGTAAGACCGAGACGGCCAAGGCGATAGCCAAGATTTTTTTTGGCGGCGAAATATATCTTCTTCGCTTTGATATGTCTAATTTTCAGTCTACGGCTGACATTCCTAAATTAATCGGGTCGATCGATACCGGCAATCCGGGACTCTTGGCGAAAGGAGTAAGAGAAAGTCCGTACGGAGTCTTGCTTTTGGATGAGATTGAAAAAGGCAACAGGGATTTAATCAATATTTTCCTGTCTGTGCTGGACGAGGGGTATTTTACCGACGGTTTTGGCAAACGGGTCGATTGTAAGAATCTGGTTATCATAGCAACCAGCAATGCCGGATCGGATTTTATTTACAGTAACCCTGGAGGATCTCGCATTAGTCAAATGAATTCCGTCAGTCTCATTGATCATCTTATCGAGCAAAAAATTTTTTCACCCGAGTTCCTCAATCGATTTGACGGCGTAATAGCCTATCGGCCTTTGGATCTTGAAAGCGCCAAACTAATTGCCAAAAAGATGCTCGATGTCATCTCTCAGGATATTTACAGCCTCCATAAAGTTAAGATTAGTCTTTCCGACTCTTATATCAATGATCTGGTCGCCAAAGGCTATGATCCAAAATTTGGAGCGCGCAATCTAGAGCGCTTGCTAAGAGACGAAGTGGAAGATAAAATAGCCAAAGTTATACTGCAAGGTAAGCTGAATCAGGATCAAGTAATAACTCTATGAAAGGAAAACTAATTGTCATCGACGGCGGCGACGGATCAGGTAAGACTGTTCAATCTTTATTGTTAAGAGACTATCTTAAGAAAAATCATCTACCCGTGAGTTACTTTGACTTTCCTCAATATGACGGATTCTATGGTCAGATAGTCGCCAGATTCTTAAGCGGTGAGTTTGGTGGTTTAGATCAGGTGTCGCCTTATCTAACTGCTTTGGTTTTCGCTCTTGACCGCGCCACAGTAAGTAAAAAAATTAGTAAACATCTCAAAAAGGGCAACTATATAGTCTGTAATCGCTACGCTACCTCCAACTTTGTTTATCAAGGCGCTAAAATTCTACACCAGCAAGATAGAGACAAATTTAACAAATGGGTATTTGATCTCGAGTACAAAATCCAAAAGCTGCCAAAAGAAGATATCGTCATCTATCTCTTCGTTCCTTGGCAAATAGGTTCAGTCTTATCTAAGCAAAAAGGCAAAAAAAAATACCTTTCGGATAAATCCAACGATATTCATGAGGATAACGGAGTTTACAGAAAAAAAGTTGAGAAGCTATACCTGGAAAACAGTAAAAAAAATAAACATTGGCTCAAGATCAATTGCGTAAGAAATGGCAATCTCTTAAACAAACAAGCTATTCACGCCCAAATTATTGCTATATTAAAACAAAAGAAGATCATCTCAAAGTATACAGATTTGACAAAGAGTAACTAATTGTTTTATAATGCCACTATAGATATGGATAAGAAGCTTTTGGCTCTTATAACAGTCTTTTTCCTCTCTTTTGCATTTTTTGCCGCCGTTACGCTATTTGATGAACCGATCACCCAGCTAATTCGGGCAAAAGACGATTCAACGCCGTCCCCTGTACGATCTAAAATACTGGCCTGGCCTCTCGCTTCGTTAAATGCCAACGGTGATTCTGCATCTAGTATATATGTATTTGTAGTCAGCGAATCAGACAAACCTATCTCCAACAGAAGAGTAATCGTAAATAATTCCATAGGCACCTTAAAAGAAATCTCTGCAGTAACAGACAACAACGGAAAAGCTTCATTTAGTTTATCTTCAACCACTCCGGGCATAGCGCAATTAGAAGCTCTGATTGAGCCGGATGTGAAATTAAGTCAAAAAGTCACGATACAGTTTGAATAATTTATGCAAAAAATCATTAAGGTAGTCATTCCTGCTGCCGGCTTTGGTACAAGATTTCTTCCGCAAACCAAAGCCATGCCCAAAGAGATGCTTCCTGTTGTCGATAAACCTGTAATTCAGTATGTAGTTGAGGAAGCAGTTGCTTCCGGCATCGAGGATGTAATTATTGTAACCGGATCAAGCAAACGCGCCATCGAGGACCACTTTGATTCGACCAACAGCAACCTCGCCAAAAATTTAATCCAAAGCAATAAAAATAAGCTGCTTGACGACCTGGAAAAAATTTCCGAAATGGCCAACTTCATCTATATTAGACAGAAAGGTCCCTATGGGAATGGGACTCCTGTTTTATCCGCCGAGCCAATTATCGGAAATGAACCATTTGCAGTCATGTGGGGTGACGAGTTTATCTTTTCCCAGCCGCCAAGACTCATGCAGATGATTAAAGCCTGGGAATTATACGGAGGAGTGATGATTTCAGGCGTCAGGATCGAATCGGAAGACCGCTTAAGCAGATATGGAATCGCCGACCTTGAACCAGTCGACGATAATGTCAGTAAAATCAAAAGTATCATTGAAAAACCTTTACCTGAGGACGCTCCCTCCAATCTGGCTACACACGGGGCATATATTTTACCTCCCGAGATTTTTCCGGCTCTAAAAAATCTTAAGCCGGGAAAGGGCGGGGAAATCTGGTTGGTGGATGCTATAAATGAACTTAAAAAAAATGGGGTTCCAGTCTATGCCTGTGAAATTAAAAACGGAAAATACTTTGATACCGGTAATAAATTGGAGTATCTTAAAACCGTGGTTGAATTTGCCATTCAGCATACCGAAATTAACGGTGAGTTTCGCCGCTTTCTTAAAAGCCTTTCGCTTTAGATTTCCGCCTTAATCCGTAAAAATTCTGATTAAAACTATCTAATATATGATAAAATGAGCAAATGACTGTCAACCAAGCCTTAGTTAAACAACTATTTGACGCAAAAGCCCACTTAGGACACAAGTCGAGTAGAGTACACCCCAAAGCTAAAAAATATATCTATACGACCGAAAATGACGTTTCGATTATCGACTTAACCCAGACAACCCAGCTGCTTGAAAAAGCTGTGAAATTCGTTGAACAGTTGGCTCAGGAAAAAAAGGTTTTACTTGTGGTTGCGACAAAAAAAATCGCGGCAATATTCGTCCAAAAACTCTGTCAAGATAACTCTCTTCCCTTTATTACTAATAAATGGCCGGCCGGTCTGCTAAGTAATTTTGAAACAATCACCAAAAATATCAAGAAACTCATACAGATGAACAAAGATAAACAGGAGGGGTCCTGGCAAAAATTTGTCAAGCACGATCGTCTGAGGTTGGAAAAGCAGTTGCAAAAATTGGAAAGAGGTTATGGAGGACTTATCCAGCTGGAAAAACTACCGGATGCTATTTTTGTCATCGATATCAAGAAGGAAAAAAATGCAGTTACAGAAGCATTGAGAATCGATATTCCGGTTATCGCGGTGGTCGACACTAATGTTAACCCTGATCTGGTAAACTATCCTATCCCTGCCAATGACGATTCACAATCATCTATTGAATATCTTGCAGATAAAATCATTTCAGCATACGCTAAAAAATAAATCAAATTTGTTTTTTTGTCAAATTTTATGCTCGACATCAGCAAACTCAAACAACTGCGTCAAGAGACAGGTATCTCAATTGCTTTGTGCAAGAAAGCATTGGAAGAAAGCAATAATAAATTAGGTCAGGCTAAAAAATTGCTGCAGCAATGGGGAATTGAAAAAGTTAAGGATAAATCTGGTCGCACAACCAGTCAGGGCTCGATCTTCAGTTATATTCATCACAATCGAAAAGTGGCGGGATTTATCGAACTGTTAAGTGAAACCGACTTTGTCTCCCAAAACCAAGAGTTTCAAAAACTGGGCACGGAATTAAGTATGCAGGTTGCATCAATTCCGGCAAAAAACCAGGAGGAACTTAAGAATCAAGAATATATCCGTGACACCGGTAAAAAAGTCTCCGGTCTTCTCAACGATGCAGTCCTGAAATTCGGTGAAAATATAAAAATCGGACGATTTTTAAGATGGGTATTGGGAGAATAACGATTCTATGAATCCAATTATTAATCAATTCAAACAACAATCCGAAAAAGCTCTGTCTTATCTGAAAGAAGATCTCAAGACCATTCGTACAGGAAAAGCAAATCCGGCCTTATTGGAGAATTTGCAAGTCGAGGCATACGACGGTCAGTCAAAACTCAAACTCACGGAACTGGCAACCATTATGACCGATGGCCCGTCTGCTTTGTCAGTAACTCCTTTTGACTCGTCAATCCTTCCAGATATAGAAAAAGCTATATTAAAATCAGCGTTTGGTATTTCACCCGCAATTCAAGGCAATCGCATAATTGCAAGAATTCCTCCCCTCTCCCAAGAGCAGAGAGAAAAGTTTGTCAAACTGATTAGCCAAAAAATAGAAGAGCGAAAAAATACATTTCGGGGTTTTAGAGACGAAGCGCGCAAAAAAATTAAACTATCTTTGGACAATAAAGAAATAACCGAAGACCAGAAATATAAAATTGAAAAAGAGGTTGAAATAATCAGCAGGGAAATAATGGATAAATTACAAACATTAAAGCAAACAAAAGAAAAAGAAATCATGGAGATATAAAATTATGTCAACATTGGTCGTTATTATCATTTTCGGAATACTGATTTTGATCCATGAATTGGGTCATTTTTTGGCTGCCAAAAAAAACGGCGTAAAGGTAGAGGAATTCGGCTTGGGATTTCCGCCCAGACTATTCGGTAAGAAAATCGGTGAGACGCTCTATAGTCTTAACCTTTTTCCCGTTGGCGGTTTTGTAAAACTTTTCGGAGAAGAGTATCATGAACTCACCGATAAAACTATCAAAGATCAACAATTGGCAATCGGCAACTTAAAAAATCGCGCTTTTGTTTATAAAAAACCGTGGCAGAAAGCGTCAATTATTGTAGCCGGTGTCCTGGGCAATTTTATCTTGGGTTGGGTGGTCATTTCCTACCTTTTTACCCAAGGAGTCCCGATTCCCCTCAATAAAGTACTGGTCGAAAAAGTCCAGCAAGAGTCTCCCGCTGCATCAGCTGGTCTTCAAGCCGAAGATATGATTATCGGTCTCAAATTTGACGGAAAAGAATATAAGATATCTTCGCCGAACGATCTAACGGTGCTTACACAAAAGTATCTGGATAAAAAAATAGTCCTGACCGTAGAAAGGCGGGATAAAAAACGTATCATAGAATTGACTCCTCGAAGTAAACCACCCAAAAATCAAGGACCGCTGGGCGTAGTCATCACTACTCCCTTTACCGAAAAAAAGTACCCCTGGTATCGGGCGCCCTTTTTTGGATTGATTGAGGCGGCCAACATTACGCAGAAAATTGTAGTCGAGCTGACTAAAACACTTGTTCAATTGGTTACACTGCAAAAGCCGAAAGTTGAGATAGCGGGTCCGGTGGGGATAGCGCGCTACGCCGGCCAGGCCCTTAAATTCGGCAAAAATGCGGTTTTGGAACTTATGGCTTTACTGTCGCTAAATTTGGCAGTTATCAATATCCTTCCGTTTCCGGCTCTTGACGGCGGCAGGTTCATCTTTGTAGTTTATGAGTGGATGACCAAAAGAAGAGTCAATCAGAGCCTGGAACGAGGCTTAAACTTAATTGGTTTTATTATTATCCTCTCCTTAGCCGGAATAGTCACGGTCAATGATATTATTAAAATTTATAAATAATTCCCTTTTGTCCAATTAGTTTCATCAGTCTCATGGAGCTCAAATACGATAATGTCACTATATCGGGTGAGGTTGCCACAGGTAAAAATACTCTTCTGGATAATCTGAAACCTTATCTAAAACCTAAAGGATGGAGATTTACTTCGGGCGGGAAAATTTTACGCGATTTTCTTAAAGAATATGTCCATCCTTTATCGAGCAAAGGGGGGAAAGAGGTCGATTACCAAATAGATAATCGTACAAAAAGATTATTGAAAAAAGGTAAATACGCCATAGAGTCCTGGCTTGCGGGTTTTATGGCCAGGGACTTTAAAAATACCTTAAGGGTTTTATTGGTGTGTTCAAATCCGGCACTGCAAATAGACAGGGTTGTGAATAGGGATAATGTTCTTGTAGAACAAGCCAAAAAATTAATTAAAGAAAGGAAAGAAGATAATTTCAGACATTGGAAAAAAATATACGGTGATTTTGACTTTTTTAGCCCGAAATACTTTCACTTGACAATCGATACCTACTCTTCCGGGCCGCTTGAAACCGCAGGCAAAGTTCTAGACAAGCTCGGTTATAAAAATAATTCCTAAATCTTTCCCATTTATCTCCAAATTTTAATTAACTTTCGGCTAACACCAAAAAGTCTGAATGAACAAAGTAGGCTTAAGTGTCAAAAAGTGTGTCCCTATAAAGAACTTTAGCTTATTATAATAATCTAGATTGAAAATTTCATTATATTTTAAAGATGTAAATGTCCTTATCTATATTACTACAAGTTACTAACATATCATTTCAACTAAAGAAATTGAGCTTAAAGATAAAATTGAGCTATGTTTTATAGGTTTATTAAAATATTAAATTTTTTCGTTTTTAGACACACGAAATGACACTTAAACTAACAAAGTACAGAGTACTTTAAATTAACCTTGAAAATTTCTTTTTTCAAGAATTAATAATTACTTGAACCTATTTTAACAATGCTCTGATTAATCGATTAATCAGAACATATTCAATATTTAATCTATACTATCTAAACTGTTTCACGAATGTTTTTAGTTTTGTTATATAATTTCCTGATAACCTATGCTTTATTCTAAACTTTTCGGCAAATCGGTAAAAAAAGCCCCGTCTGACGCCACCTTAAACTCACATAAATTACTTTACCAGGCGGGGTTTATTCGGGAATCGACGGCAGGCAGATATTTTATCCTTCCCCTCGGGCAGTTGGTTCAACTGAAAATCATGGATATAATCCGTAAGGAAATGAACCAATCGGGTGCACAGGAAATGTTGTCTCCGGTATTGCATCCGCTCTCGCTTTGGGAGGAAACCAGCAGGACTAAGACGACAGGTTTTGAATTGATGAAAATCAAAGACCGGCGTGACTTCTGGTTTGCGTTGGGAGGTACGGCCGAAGAGATGTTTGTCGACGTTGTCAGAAAATTTCGCCCGAGTTACAAGGACTTGCCTTTCAATATCTACCAATTCTCGCTTAAGTTCAGGGACGAACTTCGGGCAAGAGGAGGATTGCTTCGTGTCAGGGAATTTATAATGAAGGACGCTTATTCCTTTGACGTAGATGAGGAAAGTTTCAGAAAAGAATACGGGAAAATGTGGGATGCTTATATTAAATGTTTTACGATTATGGGGTTGGATACTATTGTTGTCGAATCTGATAACGGCTACATCGGAGGAGAATACTGTCATGAGTTTGTTGTCGAATCTGAAATTGGCGAAACTACTTTTTTAACAGATGGCAAAAGTTATAATGCGCACGTCGATGTGGCAAAATTCAAAAGAGAAGAAATTAATCCTAACGATGAAATCAAAACTTTTGCGATAATCAGTCAGCCGGAATGGGTTCAAACAATGGACGACAATTTAAAACATTATAAACTACCAAAATCAAGATTTTTAAAAAACGTTGTCTATAAAAAAAGAGTAAATAATGAAATAATTATCGCGGTTATCCGAGGCGACCTTGATGTAAATAAAATTAAATTAGAACATACGGTTGATGCCGTTGGCCAACTTGAGGACGCAAGCGAAATAGATTTGAAAAAATTAGGCACAAAAAAAGGCTATGTCCACTCGTGGGGCCATAAAAAAGCAAGATATATCGGTGACCTTTCATTAACGACGGTTAAGAATTTTATAGGCGGCCAAAAAGAAAAAACTACAGACTCAATCAACGTTAATTACGGAAGAGATTTTAATTGCGAAAAACTCGCTGATATCGCTTTGGCTAAAGAGGGATACATATCTGAGTCGGGTAATAAATTAATCGGAAAAAGGGGCATAGAAGTGGGGAACATTTTCCAATTAGGATATCATTACTCTAAAAGAATGAAAAATGCCGTATACGTGGATAGGACAGGTAAAGAGAGGTATTTTTACATGGGTTCTTACGGCATTGGAATAGGTCGGAGCCTGGCTGCGATCGTCGAAAAATTCCACGATGACAAAGGAATTATCTGGCCGGAATCAGTCGCTCCTTACAAATTCCATCTTGTCGGACTCGACCTTGAAGATGAAGAAGTGAGTAAAAAAGTTTATAAAGTTTATTATGTGCTTAAGGAAAAAGGTCAAGAAGTTCTCTTTGACGATCGGGAAGATGTAACCGCCGGAGAAAAATTCGCCGATGCAGATCTCATAGGTATTCCACACCGTTTGGTCGTCTCCAAAAGATCAGGTGACAAAATCGAACATAAAAAAAGACCCGAGAAGTCTTCCGAATTAATCTCAATCGACCAATTGGTCTCATCATTTTTATGAAAATTATTGTCACCCACATGTCTCCCGACCTGGACGCGATAGCCTCAACTTGGCTAATTAAAAAATTCCTACCCGGTTGGAGTGATGCAACTATCAATTTCGTTTCTGCCGGCAAAACTTTGCATGATAAATCCCCGGATTCAAATCCGGAGACAATTCATGTCGATACCGGTCTTGGTAAATTTGATCATCACCAATCTGCTGACCTTACCTGTTCAACGAAAAAAGTACTTGATTTTTTAAACAGGGAAAAACACATTAAAAAAAATTTACAAAAACCTCTGGAGATTTTGGCAAATTTTGCAATCGATGATGACCACTTTCTCGAAATATATTATCCGGAACCAACAGCCGATCGGTATGAATTTTTAATAAATAATCTAATCGATGGACTAAAAATAGTTTTGGTTGAAGATATAAAGTTGACCGAATTTGTATTTACAATACTTGACGGAATGCTGGAAAAACTCAAATTAAAAGTTATTTCAATCCAAGAGTTGAATAATGGCATAGTCTTTACTTCTTATTTGGGTAAGTCTTTTATCATCGAAACCGGCAACGACGAGGTCTTAAAATCCGCTCAAAAGGCAGGATACAACTTAGTCATTCGCAAAGACCCAAAATACGGAAACATTAGAATTAAAACGCCTCCGGATCCAAACCTGGATTTAACTCCTCTTTATAACAAAATATTAAAACTCGATAAAGAGGGATATTGGTTTTTT
>MGAN01000008.1:28623-66885 GCA_001789745.1 Candidatus Roizmanbacteria bacterium RIFCSPLOWO2_01_FULL_40_13 | reverse complement strand
ATCAACTAAGAGGGGGTATAGATGCTGAAACAAGTTCAGCATGACATTTATCAAAACCGGTCATTTTGTTTTGCGTTGACTATATCAGTATTGTAATTATTTGAACGCGGGATATAAATTCCTACGTTCACCCTAAGCGATCCCGCCAAAGGCGGGAGGGTCGAAGGATCAAGGGAGTTATGAGATCCCTCGCCTATTAATTCGCTCGAGGGAAGGTGAATTAATGACCCGTCTTCAATTAGGTATTGACATTTGTTAGCAGAGTTGATATATTATTGCTAATTCTCTCAAATAATATATATCAGTCTGGGAAGGAACAGATTATGGATGATTTGACACCGCGCCAAGTTGACATCTTAAGAGCTATCATACAGGAGTATACCGAATCGGGTGAACCTGTGGGTTCGGAAATTTTGGAAAAAAAATATAAACTTGGAGTATCGCCTGCTACCGTCAGAAATGAGATGGTGTTGTTGGCGAAAAAAGCATACCTAAAAAAGACACACTTTTCCTCCGGCAGAGTGCCGTCGGCTAAGGGATTTAGATTTTATATCAAACATTTAATGAAGGCTAAAGATCTCTCCACTACAGATGAAGTATCATTCAAAAATAGCATCTGGGATGAAAGGACTGAATCTCATAAGTTACTTCAACAAGCTACAAAAGTTTTAGCTCAAAAAACGGGGCTTCTTTCTTTATCAACTACCAACTTAGGCGACATTTATTACTCCGGATTTGCCAACCTTTTAGGCAAACCGGAATTTTACGACATGGGTTTAACAAGAAATTTTTTCACCCTGCTTGATCAGCAAAATTACTGGGAAAGAATCCTGGACAGATTTTTTAATTTTGACGATGACATTCTCTATTTATTGGGCGAGGAGGATTTTAAAGATCCGATGTTCGAGTCATGCGGATGCATATTTGGTGAGTTTGAGGGCAATAAAATCAAAGGGATAATCGGTGTTGTAGGTCCTAAGAGGATGTACTATGATGAACTGAGTCCGCAGATAAAATATATTTCTCATCTTTTGGGTGAGATTATCATAGAACAGGGACTATAATAAATTTTCAATTTTCAACAACCAATTTCCAATAAAATGAAGTTAAAATATAAAGATAAGAATTCTTCCGATAAAAAAGACACAGAATTAAGCAGACTGAAGTTAGAATTAAAAAAGCAAGAAAAAACGGCACAAGATTTCAAAAATAAATTTTTGCGGGCATTGGCTGATTATCAGAATTATGAAAAAAGAGTAATTCAGGAAAAAGACGCACTTAAACAAAATGCAAACAGAGGGCTTTTGGAAAGAATTCTGCCAATTTTGGACGATTTGGAGAAGGCAGAAATTTTTATAAAAGATCCGGGACTTAAATTAATATTCGACAAATTGAAACAGGTGTTAAAAGACGAAGAAGTCGAAGAAATACTGCTTGCGGGCAAAGAATTTGACCCGCATTTTGCAGAAGCGATAGAAGTTGTTGAAGGAAAGGAAGACAATAAAATTGTTGAGGTATTAAGGAAGTGTTATAAATTTAAGGGTAAAATTTTGAGAGTCGCGCAGGTACGTGTTTCAAAAAAAACCGAAGAACCAATTAGTAAATCCGCAACCAATTCAAATAATTAAAATTCAAAATTAACAATAAATTTGAGTATTCTAAAATTAGAATTTAAAATATAATTCTGAGTTTCGAAATTTGAAAAATCTATCCTCCCCTTTTTCCCCTCCTTTCATAAGGAGAGGATTAAAGAGTTGGTTGTCTAAATTTTTGAATTTAAAAAATTCGAATTTATTTCGGTTTGCCCCCCCGAAGCTCGAAGAGCGAAGCGGGGATTCCGATAATCGAATTTAGTATTTTTTAAAAATTATTATAAATTTAATTTTATTCTTATGGCAAAAATTATAGGTATAGACTTGGGGACAACAAATTCGTGTGTGGCTGTGATGGAGGGCGGCAAACCCAAAGTTATTCATTCGCAGGAGGGAAGAAATGTCATTCCTTCGGTTGTGGATCCGGTAAAGCGGATAGTCGGAGATGTAGCCAAGCGTCAGATGGTGATAAATCCCAAAAGAACAATTTTTTCGATCAAAAGACTGATGGGCAGACGCTATGATGACGAATCGGTTCAATTCGACAAAAAATGGCTGACTTATGCCATCAAAGAAGGAAAAGAAGGCAAAGTCGTAGTTGAGGTTGAAGACAAGACATATACGCCTGAGGAGATCTCCGCAATGATCTTAAACAAAGCAAAAGCAGACGCTGAAGCATACCTAGGCGAGAAGGTAGAGAAAGCAGTTGTGACGGTTCCTGCATATTTTGACGATTCACAAAGACAGGCGACCAAGCAAGCCGGTGAGATCGCAGGACTTGAAGTGGTAAGAATTCTAAATGAGCCAACAGCTGCAGCTTTAGCTTATGGTCTGGATAAAAAACACACCCACACGATCGCAGTATATGACCTGGGTGGCGGGACTTTTGACATTACCGTTTTGGAGCTGGGTGAAGGAGTCTTTCAGGTAAAAGCCACCAACGGTGACACGCATCTTGGGGGTGACGACTTTGACAAAGTTATATTGGATCATATTGCAGACGAGTTTAGCAAAGAAAACAACATTGATTTGAGAAAAGACTCTCAAGCTCTGCAACGCTTGCGCGACGCTGCCGAAAAAGCCAAGATCGAACTCTCAACGTCGCTGGAGACAGATATCAATTTACCATTTATCACAGTGAGAGAAGGCCAACCCCTGCATCTGGTAATGAAATTAACCAGAGCCAAACTCGAATCACTGGTTGGTGACTTGATTGAGAAAAGTCTTGATCCCGTTAAAAAGTGTCTTAAGGACGCCAAAGTTACAACAGATAAAATTGACGAAGTTGTAATGGTTGGAGGAATGACGCGAATGCCAAAGGTACTGGAGACAGTAAAGAAATTTTTCGGCAAAGACCCGAACCGATCAGTAAACCCAGATGAGGTAGTAGCGATTGGTGCAGCAGTTCAGGCGGGAGTATTGACGGGTGAGACAAAAGATGTAGTTTTGCTGGACGTTACCCCCTTAACATTGGGGGTTGAAACTTTGGGTGGCGTGATGACGCCTCTGATTCAAAGAAATACGACGGTTCCCACTTCAAAATCCGAAGTTTTCTCTACCGCCGGAGACAATCAAACACAGGTTGAAATACACGTCCTGCAGGGCGAAAGACCATTAGCCAAGGACAATAAATCTTTAGGCAGATTTATTTTAGACGGCATTCCTCCTGTTCCCAGAGGCATGCCCCAGATAGAGGTATCTTTTGACCTTGATGCAAACGGTATCCTGACCGTGACTGCCAAAGACAAAGCCACCGGTAAATCACAGGAAATCAAGATTACCGGTTCAACAGGTATTGACAAAGAGGAAATCGAAAAGATGAAGCAAGAAGCGGAAAAGCATGCGAGTGAAGATCAGAAAGAAAAAGAAAAGATCGAAACCAAAAACAAGGCCGACAACATGGTCTATACGGCCGAGAAATCTTTGAAAGACGCAGGAGACAAAGCTCCCAAAGATGTCAAAGAGTCGGTAGAGAAAAAGATCAAAGAGTTAAAGGATAAGCTGGACAAAGGAACAAAAGAAGAAATAGAAGCATTGACAAAATCGCTTTCCGATGAGCTGACAAAAATAGGCCAGACTATGTATCAGGGTCAAAAAGCAGCCGAAGACAATAAGAAGGCAGAAGAAAGCAAAAAAGAGGAAAAAGAAAAAAAGGGTAAGAGCAAAAAAGATGTGGAAGAAGGAGAGGTTGTGAGCTAATCTCAAATATCAAATCTCAAAGCTCAAAACCAAAACTCAAATCCTTAAATCTTGAAAAGTTTTTATATTTTAGATTTGGATTTGATATTTAAAATTTGAGTTTTGAGATTTTTTGGTATGGTTGATTATTATGAGATTCTGGGAATATCTAAAAATGCAACAGAGGCAGAGATAAAATCCGCCTACCGCAAACAGGCTCTCAAATGGCATCCCGACCGCAACAATTCTTCCGAAGCCGAAAAAAAATTCAAAGAGATCAATAAAGCCTTTGAGGTGTTGGCGGATCCCAAAAAAAAAGAGGTCTATGACCAGTACGGCGAAGAAGCCTTTAGGGGAGGAGCAGCCGGAGCAGGACCGACGGCAGGACAATATTACCAACAGGGCCCGTTCAGAGTCTATACTAACTTCGGCGGACAAGAAGGCGGATTTGACGGTTTTGATTTTGGCGGGTTTTCCGATCCTTTTGAGATCTTTGAGCAGTTTTTCGGGTTTCAGTCACCTTTTTCAAGAGGAAGAAGCAGAATCAGACGCGATATTTACGAACTGGCATTAACTTTTGGGGAAGCGGTAAAAGGAGTTGAAAAAACTACGGTGATCAAAGGAGAGAGAAAAAATATCAAAATTCCGGCAGGGGTTGACGACGGCACCAGAATAAGATTTTCCGATTTTGACGTGCAGGTTAGGGTGAGACCCCATGCTTATTTTAAGAGAGAAGGTCAGGACGTTTATTTTGAAAAGGAAATTTCCTACCCCCTGGCGGTATTGGGGGGAGTGGTTGAGGTTGAGACGATAGACAATCCTGTGAGTTTGAAAGTAAGACCCGGAACTCAATCCGGCACGACCGTCAGGCTTCGCGGACAAGGCATTCCCTATCCCAATTCCTCAAGACGCGGCGACCAATATGTCGTATTTCGTATCAATATACCCGATAGAATTTCTGCGAAAGGAAAAAGATTATTGGAGGAATTAAAAACTGAATTATAATTGCCACTTTTTTATCTGTCATTCATGATGTCTTTCAGTCGTTCCTGCGTAAGCCACGTCAGGCACGGTGAAAGCAGGAATCCGGAATGAATGGTCATAGAGACGCCCGCTTTTGTGGGAATGACAACCACGAATTGAATGAAAATTATATCCAATACTCAAAATTTAATACACTACAAAGTCTTGCTTCAGGTGGAAGAGGCGGTGCATAAGTTTATGAAGAAAAAGGGATTTTTAAGAGTTGATTTGCCTGTTTTATCTCCCTCACTTATTCCCGAGTCGTATCTTGAGGTGTTTGAGACAGAGTATAGGTATCTGGATAAAAGACAAAAACTTTATCTTACACCATCTCCCGAATTATTCATGAAGAGACTTTTGTCTGAGGGAATCGGAAATATTTATTATCTGGGAAAAGCTTTTCGGAATAGTGAACCAAGCTCAAGCTTACATTCTTCTGAATTTACGATACTGGAGTTTTACAAAATAAACGCCGATTATCTGGATTTGGCAAAAGAAGTTTTGGAGTTGCTGCAATTTATTTTAAATTCATTAAGGCGTCATTCCGGGGAGTCACGATTTGATCGGGGCGACTTCGGACAAGCCAGAGTGACGATTCAAAATCAAACTTCATTCAGTAAATGGGAGAAGTTTACGGTAGCGGAGGCTTTTGAAAAATTTGCAGGTATTTCTGAAAAAGAGTTATTTGACAAAAAGACTTTTATCAATAAGGCCAAAGAAAAAGGATATAGAGTCAGCGGTTTTAGTTATGAGGATATTTGGTCACAGATCTATACCGCTGAAGTAGAACAAAAGTTGGGAACACGCGGTTTTCCGACTCTGATCTATGATTATCCTAAGGAGTTTGCAGCTTTGGCTAAATTAAATCCGGACGACAGAACAGCCCAACGCTTTGAATTTTATATCCAAGGTGTAGAGCTGGGAGATTGTTATACGGAGTTAAGTGACTGGAAGCAGCAGCAAAGCAGATTCAAGCAAGAAGCGGATAAAAGGAAGAAAATGAAGAAAATTAATCATCCAATTGACAAAGGGATGACTACAGCATTAAAATATGGCTTGCCTGATTGTGCGGGGATAGCAATTGGACTGGAGAGGTTGGCGATGATCTTTGCAAATGTGCAATCGATTCAGCAAATAAAATTAATTACCGTAGAGACGTAATGTACTCGTCTCTACACAAGAATTTATGCATACAAACGCAGGCAATCTAAAAAAAGGGGACTTTATCCATTATCAGAATGCAATCTGGCAGCTTCAGAAAGCAGAATTTTATTCTCCGGGCAAAGGATCGGCCCTGATGAAAACAAGGATAAAGAATCTACTTTCAGCCAAGAACATAGACTATACTTTCAAGACTAACGAAACCGTCGAGGTGGCTCAGATTGACAGTATTGAAATGCAGTTTTTATATAAAGACGGACAGAACCTGCATTTTATGAATGAAAGAAGCTATCAGCAGTATCAAATTCCTCTTAGTGTAGTCGGAGATGCGGCGGATTTTTTTCAGGAAGGTAAAAAATATTTCGTTTATTTACAAAAGGATAATCCTCTTACCGTCAGACCTCCTTTAAGTGTGAAACTGAAGGTTGTTGCAACGGAAGCGGGAATTAAAGGTGATAGAGTAACCGGCGCTAAAAAACCTGCCAAACTCGAGACCGGAGTCGAAGTCCAAGTGCCACTATTCGTCAAGGTCGGAGATACAGTATCGGTAAATCCTGAAACAGGAGAGTATGTGGAAAGAGTAAAAACATAAAACATATAACATGTAACATATACCCATCTTACTTACGATTTGCAGCTAGTCAGAGCGAAAAAGCGGATTAGATGGGTATATACCGAGTAACTCATTCGCAAACCTGAGTTATCGAAGTATATAACTGCTGAAAAGTTAAGTGTTTCATGTTAGGTGTTACATGATGAATGTTGTCAGTAGGTGAAATTCTAAAAAAACAAAGAGAAAAGTTAGGACTGGAGTTAAAAGATATAGAAAAAGCAATAAAAGTAAGGATTAAATTCCTAACTGCGGTTGAGGAAAATAACTGGAAAATTTTTTCATCTAAAATCTATATCTCCGGAATTATCAAAAACTATTCCCGATATTTAGGCCTTAATTCAAGCAACGCCCTTGCTTTTTTCAGGAGGGATTATGAGAAGCTCGAATCGATAAATTTTAAGCGGAGACTTGCCGGCAGCTACTTCACACCTGAAACCCGAAAAATATTTATCACAATAATCATCCTTATTTTTTTAGTTTTTTTCGCTTATTTTGGGTTCCAATTAAAACAATATTTTTCTCCAGCCAAAGTTAGCATCTTAGCTCCGGAAGGCGATACTTTTAAAAAAAAGGAGAGCGTGAAGATATTGGGAAAGACCGAAAAAGATGCAACGATTACCGTCTTTGGAGAAAGGATTTTTCAGAACAGCGATGGATTGTTTGAATATGTTTTCCCTCTTAAACCGGGAGAAAATGAATTAGCGATCGAGGTGGTCGGCGCCAATGGCAGAAAGTCGGTGTTTAAAAAGAAGTTTATCAGAAAGGAGTAGATGTTCTTCTGGTGAGCCCGGATTCGTTTTTTTTCATTTAAATAAGATTTTTTAACATTTTTATGTGAGATAAGTTTGATGACGAATAGCTGGTTTTAAATCCCAACCGATTTGCTTCCTTAATGATTTTTTCCTGTTGGTAAACATTGCGAATTTCACCAAGCAAGCCGACTTCTCCGATAAAAAGTGATTTATTAGGCAAGGGTAAATTCTTCAGAGAGGATAGTAGTGATGCAATTAGTCCCAGATCGGAAGCCGTAGATTTAATATTTACTCCGCCTACGACATTAACATAAATATCGAATTTGTCCAGAGGATGAGACAAATATTTCCGCACCACAGCCAGCAAAAGCAAGACTTTATTATAATCGAGTCCTTTGACGACCCTGCGGGGAATAGCAAGAACGGACGGAACCGCCAACGTCTGAATTTCAAAAAAAAGCGACCGTTTTCCTTCCGTAGCTCCGACAATCGCTTTACCAACTTCTGACTTTTCAAGCCGATCAAGAAAAATTAATGGGTTTGTCACTTCGCTTAAGCCAAAGTCTTTCATCTCGAAGATTCCGATTTCATCGGTTGGACCGAAGCGATTTTTACCGGCACGAAGTAGGCGGAAATTGGAGACTTTTTCTCCTTCGAAATTCAGAACACAGTCGACCAGATGTTCGAGAGTTTTTGGCCCGGCAATCTCCCCGCTTTTGGTGATATGACCAACAATAATAACAGCGATTTTTAATCTTTTGGCGGCACCAATCAGTTTCAGGGCAGATTCTTTTAGTTGAGACACGCTTCCGGGAGTACCGTCAGATTGATTGGAATAGACTGTCTGAATGGAATCTATTATCAAAAGATTGACTTTGTCTTTAATTTCTTCCAGTCCATCAATGATGCCTTCAACCTGAAGAGTGTCGGAAAAGAGGAAATTATTCTTTTTTAATCTTAACCGATCAATTCTACCTTTTATCTGCTCGGCAGATTCTTCACCTGAAATATAAAGTGCAGCAAGCGGAGCAAATGACTGAAGAAGCAAAGTTGACTTACCAACCCCCGGTTCGCCGGTAAGCAGCACCACTTCTCCAAGAATTAATCCACCGCCTAAAACCCGATCGAATTCAAACAATCCGGTACGCAGCCGGGACTTTTTTAGTGACTGAATTTTATTCAGCGAGGTAAATGAAAGCTTTTTAACTTCTTCTTTTTTGCTTGATTTTTCGGTATCACGCAAATAGGCAGGAGTCTCTTTGAGAGTGTTAAATTCTCCACAATTAGGACAACGCCCCAGCCAGGAAGCAGAGCCATAACCGCATTGAGTACAGATAAAAAATGCCATAATTGTGATACGGATCTGCAGATAATATGCGGATTCACGGATATGCGGATGAATTTCTGTAAAATCCGAATATCCGCATGATCCGAATAAAATCCGCAATCCGTATTACATCTTGTTAACTGTTTTTATTCCCAGCAAATATAATCCCTCTTTAATCATCTCACCTGTAGCTTTCGTTAAAAGTAAACGGAGGTTTTTTATTTTTCCTTCCGATTCCAAGATATTGTGCTTTTGGTAAAACAAATTATATTTTTGCGCCAGATCATATAAGTAGTTGACGATTAAATTGGGTGCCATATTTTTGGCAGCTTCATGGACGACTTCGGAAAAATCGGCCAGCGACCGGAACAACTCTTTTTCCTCTTTTTTAAATTTAGATATACCATCTAATCCGCGGCCGTGGTCTAGACGGTGATAAGCTTTTTTTAGAACGCTTTGGGTGCGGACATAGGTGTAGAGCAGATAGGGTCCGGAGTTGCCTTCCAGCGATACCGATTCGTTGATATCGAAAGCGATTTGATTGAACACGCTGTTTTTCAAAAAAGAGTATTTGACCGCAGCAATGGCAATGATTTCGGCAGTTGCTTTATCACAATTGAATTTTGCCAAAATTTTATCTCTGACTTGATTAATAAGCCATTCTGCTTCAACTACATTTCCGGTTCGCGAGGACATTTTTCCCTCCTTCAGTTTTACCCATTCGTAAGCAAGATGATACTGTTTGTTTTTGTATTTTTTTTCATCAAGCAGTTCTTCTACTTTGAAGGTAACCTTAAAGAAACTCTTTTGTTCGGGAGTAACAACGTGAATGCATTTGTCCAATTCGCCAAATTCCGAAAATTCCTTTTCTGCCAGCGCCAGCTCTTTACCTTCATAGGTTGGGTAACCCAGACTGTTGATAAAAACCCGAGTGTCAAGGCCGTATGGTTTACCTTTAAAAACCAACGCCCCTTTGCTCCTTTTTAGAATGCCGGCTTTTTCGGCCCACAGACAAATTTCTATTCCTCTGTCAGCAAATTCGCTTTCCGGATAGAGCCTATCAAATTTTGAGTAGAGTCTTTTATAAATTTGATCGAAATATTGGAAACTCCATTTAACCGTTTCCTTCCAAAGGGGAATTATATCGCCCTGTTTTTTATAGACCATTCCGTTGACTTCTATTATCTTTTTTTTTAAGTTTTCGTCATCAAAGGCGATCTGGCCTTGGGAGTAGGCTTTGCCCAAAAACAACATCCTTTCATGAAGAGACTTCTTTCTTATTTTGTCAAGCTCTTTTTCCGAGATCTTATGCTTTATATACCAAAGACATTTTGCAATATGTAACCCAATGTCTCCCTGATAATTAGAACGAATTATTTTATTGCCGACAACTTCAAAAATCCTGACGAGCGACTCCCCGATTGAGATATTGCGCAGATGACCGATGTGGAAAAGTTTGTGAGTATTGGGATGGGCGAACTCGATCATGATTTTTTTATTTTTCCCAAGTTGATAGTCGGGATAAGAAAACTTTCCTTTTGTATAGTTATCCAGCTGTGAGATATAGTAGTTTGGAGAAATCCAGAAGTTAATAAATCCGGGTTTTATCACCTCAACTTTTTCAACAAAATCATCCTTAGGCAGATAATTTTTTATCTCTTCAGCAATTTGAAGAGGACTTTTTTTGAAAGCTTTGGTGAGTTTAAGTGCGACACTGGTTGCATAATCGCCAAATGCAGGATTTGCCGGACGCTCAAGACTCACGTCTTTCTCCCCAACACCGATTTTTTTTAAAGCAAATTTTAGGTCATTAAGAATACGAGCTTTTACCATTTGCTGTATATAATAGCAGATATTATTTTTTTCATTTTTAGCAAACTATCGATTGATATTTTTTTGCCGGTTGTATGCGGGTTAACTACACCATCGCAGAGATTAACTGTTTTTATACCATGAGAATTAAGAATATTCGCATCACTGACACCGGAATAATGATAATATTTGGTTTTTAATCCAAGATGGGTATAGTATTGAATTAAACAAGATTATTAAATAGAATAGGAAGTATGAAAGGAAAGCTTATACTTCTTACTATTCTGCTTCTTGGTTTTGCCGGATATGTGGCTGTGCGTTTTTTTATCCTTGACAGTCAGAATGTCTATGGAAGAATAAAAGTTGTTTCTTCTCCTGTCTCCAGTGTATTTATCGATAACCTGGCGATCGGCAAGACTCCTTATGAGCAAAAATATAAAATCGGCGAGTACATGCTTAAATTGATTCCGGAGGGTACGGCCACGGATACCGCTTCTTGGCAAGAGAAGATCAATATCTATAAAAACTCCTTGACGTATGTTAATCGGGAGCTCGGAAGTACTGATTTGACTTCAGCTGGTGAGATTTTTACGACGAGCAAAATGGAGAAGCCGCCCAAAGACCCAAACCACGGAGAGATTTATATCGAAACAGAACCTCAAGGCGCCATAGTTTATCTTGATAATGACGAAAAAGGCATTGCGTCTTTAATCATGTCCGATGTACTTAAGGGCGACCATGAATTGACAGTCTTTTTGCCAAAATTCTTACGAAGAACACAAAAGATAAATGTTGATGCGGGCTTTAGAGTGAATGCGATGTTCAAACTGGCAATCGATCAAAGCGCTCAAGGCGCAACTGAACAAGCAGGAAAGACAGAAGAGAGTAAGCAAGCGACTGAAAGCGCCACAACAAAAACTACAATTTTAATTAAAGATACAGAAACCGGATTTTTACGGGTAAGAGAAGGTCCGACCACCAGTGCTTCGGAATCGGCACGGGTTTCCCCGGGAGCAGATTTTGAATTACTGGATGAACAAAACGGTTGGTACAAAATCGAGTATGAAAAAGGAAAAGAGGGATGGGTATCAAGTCAGTATGCTGAAAAACAATAATTATTTTTCCTTCCAGACGAATTTATTGTAGAGGATATAGGAGTACGGGATGACGATGAAGACGATAACGACAATTTTATAGAAATACCATAATTTTTTCCCAAAGAAATTGACTGCCAACTGGATTCCCAGCGTTTGAATCAAGATTGATCCGGAGGAAACAAGATTAAATTTTAAAAAGCTGGGAAGCATTAACCTAAGACTATTTTCCAGCTTTTTATGGGAGAAGCTCCAAGAGTTATTTAACCAGAAATTTGAAATAATAGCGGTTTCGGTGCTAAACAAAGTACCAAGCCAAACGGCTGATTTTAGTCTCTCGATAAATAAATAAGAAATACCAAAGTCAATAAAAAAGCCGATAAAACCAACCGAAGAAAACTTGATAAAAGATGAGTTAAAAAAAATATAAGCGAAGATATTCAAGATAAATTGACCCGTATTAATTTTGGATTTGCCGATCTTGCGGTCTTTAAACCGGATGGGTATTTGGCTGATCCTGGCTCCACTTTTAATCGCCCGATCGAGTAGGGCAATTTGATAGACATACCCGTGGTAATTTTTGATAAAGGGTACGGAGTTTTTAATTATCCAGGATTTGATGGCTCTATATCCTCCCGTCCAGTCGGTGATATTTAACTTCATAAACCCGAGCCTAACTATTATATTACCCACAACCGAGAAAATTTTGCGATGGATCGCCCAATTCTTAGGTATAGAACCATCTTTGATATAGCGCGATCCTATGACCAAATCTGCTCCTTGTTCTATTTCTTTGATAAACTTGGGTATTAATAGCGGGTCGTGTGAAAGATCAGCGTCTATCTCAAAAAGCAGAAAAGGTGAAAATTTGTCGATGGCATAGTTAAAGCCTTGAGTATAGGCTTTCCCCAATCCCTCTTTTTCTACACGAAGAAGATGAAGTCGAGGGTATTTAGAGGTTAATTTTTTGACAATGTAAGCAGTTTTGTCGGGAGAATTGCTATCTACAACCAGTATATGGAACTCCCAGTTTGTTATACCTGCTGTTGCTTGGAAAACTTGCGGGATTATTTTCTCGATATTTCCCGCTTCATTGTAAGTCGGCACCACAACTACAGCCCTTCTCATAATTTTGAATACGTTATACTTCGATAACTTAAGGTTTACAACCGAGTTACTCAGTATATACTCGTCTAATCCGCTTTTTCGCGCTGGGCAAGCTGCAAATCGGAGGAAGACGGGTATATATAGTTAATCATTTTTTGCAGACCAATTTCAAGACTGGTTTTTGGTTTCCAATTTAACAATTTTTTTGCCTTGCTGATATCTGGTCTTCTCTGCAAAGGATCATTTTCAGGTAGTGGTTCACTAAAGATGATCTTACTTTTGGATCCGGTTAGTTTTATTATCATTTGTGCGTATTGTAGAACTGTGTTTTCTTTCTCCGATCCTAAATTTATTATTTCACCTTTGGTATTTGGGTAAAACATCAATCGCATTAATCCCACTACCATATCATCGATGTAACAAAGCGATCTAGTCTGTTTGCCGTTACCGTAGATAGTCAGCGGCTTACCGCTGATCGCCTGTGTGACAAATTTTATGATCATGCGCATATCTGCTTTAAGCATCCGTGGTCCATAGGTATTAAAAATACGAGCGATTCTAACATCAACCTTTTCATTTCGGTAAAAATAATAGGAGATTGTTTCTCCAAAGCGTTTGGCTTCGTCATAGACAGCTCGGGGACTCGTTGTGGAAACATTACCGTTATAGGATTCTTTTTGAGGGTGCTCGAGCGGATTTCCGTAAACTTCCGAAGTAGACGCAAACAAGAACCTGGCATGATTTCTTTTAGCAAGCTCCAAGCAATTTAAAGTACCGGTAGTATTTACCAACATCGTTGCCATTGGAAGGGCAAGATAGCTGATTTTACTATGGTGATTTGGAGAAGCAGGGGAAGCGAGATGGAAAATCGCATCGACTTTACTTTTTATATTTAAGGGTTTGACGACATCATGATTGATAAATTTAAATCGGGGATTTTTTAGCAAAGAATTAAGAGTTATTTTTAAACCGGTGGTCAAATTATCGACGCAGATAAGATTATAATCTTCTTTAATTAATCGTTCACAGAGATGAGATCCGATAAATCCCGCGCCACCGGTTACTAAAATTGTCATAAAATTTAATACGAATGCGGCGAATTTTTATGCGAATACCACAAATTATGCTAATGTCTCCCCTGTTTCTTCTCCTTATCAAGGAGGGGATTAAGGGGTGGTTAATATTAGAATATTCGTATTATTTTATCGGTTTTCGACCGACGGAATAGTATTTGAATCCGAGTTTTTTCATCAAGTCAGGATTGTAAATATTCCGGCCGTCAATGATCAGAGGATGGCGCATGGTTTTTTTTATTTTTCCCAGATCAACCTGACGAAATTCGTTCCATTCGGTCAGGATGATAAGGGCGGATGAGTCTTGAAGCGCGCCATAAGGGTCTTCAAAATACTTGATTCTATCGCCAAACTCCTGCTTGACATTGCTTATCCCAACGGGATCGTAAACGGAAATTTTGTACTTATTTTTTAAAAGCGCAGAGATAATAAATAAGGAAGGAGCTTCCCTGACATCGTCGGTGTTGGGTTTAAATGTGAGTCCCCAGATGGTAACTTTTTTGCTTTTGGCGTTATTGAGTATTTTTTGGATAAAATATTTTTGGGCGCTGATATTAATGTCATTAATATTTTCAAGAAAGTCGGTATTGATATTTAGATTAAATCCCATTCTAGTTAAAGCTCTGACATCTTTGGGTAAACAGGATCCTCCATAGCCAACACCCGGATCCATAAAAATACGACCGATTCTTTTATCAAGCCCAACGGCATCCAAAACATTTTCCACATCGGCCCCAGTTTTTTCACAGAAAAATGAAATCAGGTTGGCGAAAGAAATCTTAGTGGCGAGCATTGCATTGGCCGTATATTTGATTAGCTCGGCCGAAGCAAGATCGGTGACTACCCGTTTTCCATTGATCGGCCGATGTAATTCCAACAGCAGATCGGCAGCTTTTTTAGAGTCACAACCGATGACGATACGGTCGGGATTGAGGGTATCGTAAATTGCACTGCCTTCCCGCAAAAATTCAGGACATGATGCAACCGCAACCGAAGTGTTTCTGCCTTTTTCTGCCTGCAGGATACTTTCTATTTTTTTATTAGTACCAACTGGTACAGTGCTTTTACATGATATAGTCGTAAACTCCGTTCCCAGATGCTTAGCTATTCTTTTGGCGACTTTAAATACGGCCGATAGATCCGCATCGCCTCCGTTGGTTGAGGGAGTGCCCACGGCGATAAAGACGATCTGGGATTGAGGAATAGCCTGGTCGTAATCCAAGGTAAAACGGATTCGATTCGCTTTGAGATTCTTATGCAGAAGTTCAGTTAAACCAGGCTCGAAAATGATAGGATCGCCTTTTTTCAAGCGATCAATTTTTTCTTGCGTATGTCCGATCACCCAAACATTATTGCCAAAATCTGCCAGGATGCAAGCCGTAACCAAGCCAACATAGCCGTGTCCGATAAAAGTTAGAGTCATAAGTCAATATGATAACACAAATTTCTAAACACCAAATCCTAAATTCTAAAAAAATCTGAAATATGATAGTTTTGAATTTAGTATAGTTACAGCAATACGAAATGTCATATTTGTCATCCTGAATTTATTTCAGGATCTTGTTGTTTATACTTCTGTTAATTGAAATCGCAATCAGTATATACCCCTCCTTAGTTGATTTGATAAGATGACTTTAGTTGACAATTTGCAAAATTAACTAAGAGGGGGTATAGATGCTGAAACAAGTTCAGCATGACATTTATCAAAACCGGTCATTTTGTTTTGCGCTGACTATATTTGTTATTTTGAATTAATTTAGGATTTATTTAGAAATTAGATATTAGAAATTCTGAAGTTGCTTTGCAATTTCGGAGAGTCCTTCTTTAAAACTTTTCATTTTATAAAAATTATTTTTTTTGCTTCTGATGTCAGAGAGTTTGGGGAGACCGGGTTTTAATTTAACATACTCTGCATGAGTAGTTTTGCCGATTAATGATTTATCAAGAGAAAATTTGTCGGCAATCTGTATAGCGGCACGGTATGGTGAAAGCGGCGCGCTTCCCACCAAATGAAAAATTTCAGGGGAAAAATTATTAATGAGATACTTAAGACAATAGGCGATATCATCGATGAAGGTAGGAGTCAACAGAGAGTCGTTAATGGCGACGAGGCGTTTATTTTGCTCAAGGAGGGATTTGAAAGTTCGGAAGAAATCTTTTTTGGACGCAAAATCTGCTCGGTAGGGATAAGCGATTCTTATAATCATGGCGCGGTCTTTGACTATTTTTTCTCCAGCGTATTTTGAAGAGGCATAGACGTCTTGGGGATTGGGCTTAGAGTCTTCAAAGTAGGGAGGGTTTTTGCCGTCAAAGATAAAGTCGGAAGAGACATAGATGAATTTTTTCTTCTTGTTATCGACGATTTCAAAGATATTTCTAGTTCCGTCTCGATTTATTTTATAGGCCAATTCCTTATGCTGTTCTGCTCCCGCGACATTGGTATAGGCTGCAAGATGAAGAAAAATATCGAAATCAAGATTGCTTAATTTTTTCTGGACTTGCGGTTTTTCCGTAATATCCATCTTTGATTGATACAGAGGAATAAACTGGAAATCGGGATTGAGAAGTTCGACTATTCTCGAACCGACCATTCCGTCAGCTCCGGTTAAGGCAATTTTAAGCATATTGCAGTTGGTAATAATCCTGAAATTTTGCGTTCTTTAATTTTTTCCACCAGGCAAGATTTTTTTTGTACCATTCGACCGTTAGTTTCAGCCCTTGATCGAAGTCGTGTTTAGGGCTCCAACCAAGCTCATTTTTTATTTTCCTCCAATCGATGGCGTAGCGGCGGTCATGACCCGGACGGTCTTTGACAAATTGGACAAAACTTTCATCTTTCCCCATAAGCTTGATAATTATTTTAATCACATCCAAGTTAGAAATATCCCTTGTGAGTCCGCCGACAAAATACGTTTCGCCTGATATACCTTTTTTAAGAATAAGGTCTATCGCCCGACAATGATCTGTAACGTAAAGCCAGTCGCGGACATACAGTCCGTCTCCGTAGACGGGGACCTTTTTATCTTCAATAATATTGGTAATTGCTAAAGCGATAACTTTTTCAGGGAATTGAAAAGGTCCGAAATTATTGGAGCAATTGGAGATAGTAATAGGTAAACCAAAAGTGATGTGGTAGGCCCGCACCAAATGGTCGGATGCGGCTTTTGAGGCAGAGTATGGGCTGCGGGGATCGTAGGGAGTTTTTTCATTAAATTTTTCTTTGCTATTAAGCTCTAATGTCCCGAAAACTTCGTCGGTCGAAATATGGTGAAATTTGGCAACTTTATTCTTGACGGCTGCTTCGAGGAGAACGTAAGTGCCTTCGATATTGGTTTTGATGAAAGGGGCAGGATCCAAAATCGATCTGTCAACATGACTTTCCGCTGCAAAATGGACAACCGTATTTACTTTATTGTTTTTTATTAAAGAGTTGACCAGGTCCCTATTGCAAATATCTCCTTTGATAAACAAATGATTTGGATTTTTTTCGATGCTTTTAAGATTGTCGAGGTTGCCGGCATATGTAAGTTTGTCTAAGTTAATAATTTTATCCTCAGGGTATTTTTTCAACCAGTATAGAATAAAATTGGAGCCGATAAAGCCGGCGCCACCCGTAACTAAAAGAATCATTAAATAATTTTAGCAAAGGAAGAGCAATTTGTGTGATAATATTACTTGACATGACAATAAGACCGATAAATTACAATCTTACTTTTGAGCCTGATTTGAAGAATTTTACCTTTAAAGGTTGGGAAATTCTTAACTTTAAGACTCAGGAAAACATAAGGGAAATTATCCTGGATGCGGCAGATTTGAAAATTGTTGATTGTGAATTGTTAATTGCTAAAAAAAACTTAATTAAGTCATATCGGGCAATAGAAAAAGAAGAAAAGCTGATAATTTTGCTAAAAGAAGAATTAAAAAGGGGAAAGTTTCAGCTTTATCTTGAGTTTGAGGGAGTCTTAAATGATAATCTGGTCGGATTTTATAGAAGTAAATATACTACAGACGGGAAAGAAAAATATCTGGCTACAACTCAATTTGAAGCAGCAGATAGCAGACGAGCCTTTCCTTGTATAGACAACCCAGCTTATAAGGCTACATTTAATGTTAATTTAATCATTGATGAAAATTTGATATCGATTTCAAACACACTTCCTAAAAGAATTAAAAAATACCATTTTAAAGCCGTCGCAAAGCCATATTTAACCTCGGGAGTTCAAGATTCCGTCAGGGTAGGCCAAAATGAAAAAAAAATTGTTTTTTTTGAAACCACTCCTTTAATGTCGACATATTTACTGTATTTGGGAGTGGGAAAATTTGAGTTTTTGCAGGATAAATACAGGGATGTTATTTTACGGATTGTAACTACACCAGGGAAAAGTAAATTCGGCAGATTTGCCTTAAAATGCGCAAAAAAATTCCTCAAGTATTACGAGGAGTATTTTGATAATCCCTATCCCTTAAAAAAACTCGACCTGATTGCGGTACCCGATTTTGCTTCGGGCGCAATGGAGAATTGGGGAGCGATAACTTTCCGGGAAAACGCCCTGCTTTTTTACCCGGAAAAAAGTTCTAAAGCGACAATGCAGAGAATCGCGGAAATCATAGCGCATGAGTTAGTGCATCAGTGGTTTGGCAATCTGGTGACGATGAAGTGGTGGGATGACCTGTGGCTTAATGAAAGTTTTGCCACTTACATGGCAAATAAAGCGCTCAATCACTTTTGGCCGGAGTGGAGTATCTGGCCGCAATATGTTGCAGACACGGTTTATGAAGGTATGGCTTTGGACAGTCTGAAGTCCTCACATCCTATTAAAGTCAATGTCAAAAATACAAATGAGCTTGATGAACTGTTTGATGAGATAGCCTACTCCAAAGGGGGCAGTATTTTACGGATGCTAGATCTATACCTGGGAGAGAAAAGTTTCAGAGAGGGATTGAGAGATTATATTAAACGATTCTTATATCTGAATGCGGAGGCCAAAGATCTATGGAGTTCATTGAAATCCGTATCGGATAAACCCGTTGTCAAAATTATGCAGAGCTTTATAAATCAAGTAGGTTTTCCCAAAGTTAAGGTTGAATTGAGAAATAATGTTATTGATTTAGAACAGTCGAGATTTTTATTTGAAAAAGGAGACGCAGATCTGAAACAAAAATGGATTATACCTTACCATCTTGGCAACGGCCGTGGATTGGATGGTACAAATCTTTTAGATAAGAAGGAAATGAAGATTGAAACTACTGGAGATATCGAATACATAAATCTAAATAAAAACTATTCCAATTTTTTTATCACTGATTATGCAAAAGATCTTCTTAGAAAATTGGGACAAAATATTCAATTTTTGAACGACCAGGAAAAGTTGGGCATGATACACGATTTATTTGCCTTAATTTTAACCGGTAAAAAAAATTTGTCCGAACTGTATCAATATATCGATATATATTATGCTGGAGAAAAATCAAGCGTTGTCTTGCATTATTTAATCGCAAAGCTAACCAGAATTAATTTACTCGCAGGTGATGATATTTCAAGAAAATTAGCGACATTGTTATCCAACAGAGCCTTGGGTAAGGTAGGATATGAGCCGCAAAAAAGCGAAGCAGTAGTTGATACATACTTAAGATCTACCGCCTTATCATCGCTTAGTTTGTTTGAGGACAATGATGCAAAAGAGTTTATAAACAAAAAGTTTACGCAATATTTAAAAGAAGAAAGATCGCTACATTCTGATTTAAGAGCCGTGGTTTATTCTTCTTCGGTAAGCTTTAGCGATGAAAATTACTCTATTATTAAAAATTTTTACATGGATTCCGAAGTACAGGAAGAAAAGGTAAAAATGCTTATGGCGCTTGGTTATACAAGAAATAAAAAATTGATTAAGGCGGCGCTGAAATTTTCACTTGATAAAGAGGTTCCATTTGCATTTTTACCATATGCGATTAGTTCCATAGCCAAAAATCCTCAAGCAAAAGAAATCGCTATCAGTTGGTTTGTAGAAACATGGCCGCTATTATTGCAAAGGGCAGGCGGATTGGCAAACATGCTCCTTCGCCGAATTCTTCAGGTAATAGTACCAATTTGTGGAGTTGGAAGAGAAAAAGAAGTTGAAGTTTTATTAAGTAAAAATACACCTCAAGGTCTTGCGAGAAGTATTGACCAAGCATTGGAGACGTTAAGAGTTAATTCGAGATTTGCAAATAAAAATAAAATGAGCAATTGAACTTGGGAATTATGCCCCGCGTTCAATTATACTGATATTTGTTGATTGAATTTTCAAGTATTTGCCAGCGGTGTTTTTTTACTTCATGTGGAATATCGTCTTTTAGAACTTTGGTTGCTGCAGTCATAGGTCGAGAAGAATACATGGAGATATAGGCTTTATTAAACCCCACTTCATTGACCAATTTGACAGTGTTGTTGAATTCTTCATCGGATTCTCCACAAAATCCAACAATAATATCTGTTGTTAGTTCTAAGTTTTTAATTTTCAGTTTTAAATTCGCGACCAGCTTTAGATACTCGTTGCGGGTATACCATCTATTCATGCGGCGAAGGACTTTGTCGTCTCCCGATTGGACTGGAAGATGAATGGTTCGCGTTATATTTTTATTTCTGGCGATAACATCGATCAGTTGGTCGGAGAAATCCCAGGGATTTGAAGAGATAAAGTCGACCTTTTTGAACCCCATTTCGGCTACTTCCTCAAGCAGGTAAGGAAAAAGTGTCGGGATGCGGTATCGACCCAGATGTTTGACGTAAACTGGTTTAAAATTGGTTGAAAGTTTTGCGTTTTGAAAATATGTTATTTTGGCGCTCCCTTCGGTCGCTAGATCCCTCACTTTGTTCGGGATGACGGAGGAGGGCAGTAATAAATCAGCCCCGTAAGAGTTAACATTTTGACCCAAGAGCGTTATATTTTTATATCCTTTTAGTTTTAGATGCAGGCATTCGGCAATGATATCCTTAAATGATCGGCTGATCTCACGGCCGCGGGTGAAGGGAACTACGCAAAAAGTGCAAAAATTGTTGCAACCGTTGGAAATTGGCACCCAGGCGTTTTCCCGATCTTGTCTAACCGGTGGATTGTCGAACCCAACCTCTTCGATCGGCATAAATTCGTCAACCGCAGGCATAGACCGCCGGACTTTTTGCAAATATTTCCCTGTTTTATCTCTAAATGCCAACCCCACCATACATCCTGTGACAATGATTTTGAGCTGCTTACCGTTGGATTTTAATTTGGCCAGATTATTTACCAGTCCATAGACTCGATTCTCAGCGGATTCACGTATCATGCAGGTATTGATGATGACATAGTCAGCGTCAGAATATCCTCGGGCCTGCTTCATTCCCCGCGCCTTAAAAGCCGCCGAGATCCTTTCGGAGTCGGCTTTGTTTTGCTGGCAACCGAAGGTCTTGATAAAATACTTCATAAAAAATCATAACTTAAAAATCAAAAATCAAAAACCACATATTATAATTTAAAAATATTTTCAGTTTTGATATTTCACTTTGATCTTTGATATTATTACGATAAACGACAATAGTAAAATTGCTGTCGTTAAAAAAGCGATAAACTTCTCGATTCCTTTAAGGAAAAGGCTAGCCGTGCCTAAAATAACAGATACGGACCAATAAAAAACAGCAATTCTTCTTTTCCCCCAGCCAAGTTCTAAAAGTCGATGATGAAAATGCCCCCAATCCGCTCTGAATGGTGACTGTTTGTTTTTAACTCGTCTGATGATGGTGTAAACCGCGTCGATGGTGGGAATCGCAAGGATTAGTGCGGCTGTGCCGATTTTGCCAAAAGAAAGAATCGAAAGCACGCCTAAAAGAAATCCTGCCAAAGTGCCTCCACCGTAACCTGGCATAATTTTTTGCGGGTAAAAATTAAAAGGCAGAAAGCCTAAAAAGGCACCTGACACTATGAATGAGAATAGCGTAACCGTCTGCGCATTGATGTCATGAGCAGTGAATCTTTGAGACAAAAGCCCCAGAAAAAAGGCAGCGATGGAGACAAATCCGGGCAACTGTCCATCCACGCCCTTGCTCCAGTTGACCATATTCATCGTCCAAGTAAGCCAGACTACGGCCAGAATATTGGCTAAGACTAAGACTGAATGTCTACCGAAAAAATCAAAAGTAATTTTCCACTGATCAAGCTGAATAACTCCTCCAAAGGGATTGGAGATATAAGGGATGCCCAGGCCAAATCCGATGGCGAGAGCAGATATTGCAAGATTAATCAGAAATCTAAAATAGGGAGATATGTCAAAATAATCATCCAGCGTGCCGACCAATACCAGAAGGAACGCAGCAACTAATACTCCAATAATTATCTTATTTAAAGGTACAAACAGTATGACTGCAATCAATAAACCCAAATAAACGGGAATTCCTCCACCCCGTGGAACAACGCCGGTATGCGTATGAGCCGGATGATAGCGCTTTTTTTTGTCAGTTACCAGCTTAAGTTTTCTAGCAAGAGAAATTGTAGGAATTGTAAAAACAAATGAAAATATGAAGGCAATAAAAAGAACGATAAAATACAACATTTAAGTTATTAAAAAAATTATTTTGGCAAAAATAAGAGTAAAGCTGATAATTAAAAAGAGATTTAGATACTGAAAGATTTTTTGGATAAACTCTTCATTTTTGAATAAACGAAAATTGATAAATCTATTTAAAAAAAAGAGTGAATTCATAAATAAAGGAAGAATGCCTATCATCCAGGTATCGGCAAGCTGATTCTCGCCGGGAGGATTGGAATAAAAAAGTGGAATTTGGGGAGGAAGATACCGGAATCTAAAGAGAATAACGGCAGACATAAATAAATTAGCTATTATTAGCTGATACAAGGGCTTAAACCTGACCGTCATGCGATTATTATAGTTTATTAATGAGCAGAAAGGAAGACTCTCTTCCAATTTGAAATCACGCGCTGTAGCAAGAACAGCCGGAGAATGCATTGACTGATTAATTGATAAGGGAGGATTTTTTGATACGGAATTTTACAAAAGTATTTACCAGGCAAAAATTGGATAAGATGAAGCAAATCTTTTAATTTGATTTTTGATTTTAGACAATTCTTTATTTTTGTTGGTCTCTCTTCTAAAATTTTTTAAGTAAGCAATTCTTTTTTCTTTATTTTCGGGAAGAGAATTATTTGCAATTATTTGTGCAACTTGCCAAATCCAGTCGGCAATTTTTTTCATTTCTTTTTCTTTCATCCCTCGAGTTGTTAGTGTGGGCGTTCCTAGTCTTACCCCAGAAGGATAAAAGGGAGACGCAGGTTCCCGGGGTATTGTATTTTTATTTAAAGTAATTCCGGCATGATCTAAAGCGTATTGAAGAAAGAATCCCCCACCGGGGCCAAAGTTAGGGACGAGATCGATTAAGCACAAATGATTTTCGGAGCCACTGCCGACTAATCTAAATCCATTTTTGATTAATTGTTTGGCTAACGCTTTGGAATTTTTGACAATTTGTTTTGCATATTTTTTGAAAGAGGGTTTACCGGCTTCCTTTAGGGCAACGGCTATGGCAGCAGTAGTATGGTCGTGAGGACCTCCCTGTAATCCAGGAAAGACTGCGCGGTCAATCTTTTGTGCTAATTCCGGGTCTTTCTTCAGGCCTTTTTTTGTCACCATAATCATACCACCCCGCGGACCACGAAGAGTTTTATGGGTTGTAGTTGTAATAATGTGGGCGTATTTTGAGGGATCAATGTGGGCTCCTGCTATGACAAGTCCCGCGGTATGGGCGATATCTGCTGCGAAATAAGCACCAATACTATCGGCAATTTCGGCAAATTTATCAAATTCATACTGATATACATATGCCGTTGCACCAGCCCAAATTAATTTGGGCTTATATTTTTTTGCCAGTTTCCAAACTTCATCAAAATCAACTCTACCGTCTTTTTTAACATGATATGGATGACTCTTGTAATAGATACCTGTAAAGGATACTTTCCAGCCGTGGGTAAGGTGTCCTCCGTCAGGTAAATTTAAGCCCATCACGGGATCACCGGGAGAACAAGTTGCCATATATACTGCTAAATTGGCAGGAGAACCGGAATAGGGCTGGACATTGACATGCGCGACATTAAATAATTTTTTAGCGCGTGTTTGAGCCAGAAGTTCAATCTCGTCTATATTGTCGTTGCCACCGTAGTATCTTTTACGGGGATATCCTTCGGAATATTTATTGGTAAGAATCGAACCCATGGCTTGGAGGACTGCAGGAGAGACGTAGTTTTCGGATGGAATCATCTCAAGTCCTTCTTTTTGTCTTATTGACTCTTGCTTTATCAGTTTTTCGATTTCCGGGTCGGCTGATTTGAGATAGTTCATGTTTTTCAAAGAATACCAATGAACTTAAAAGAAATCAATGTATATTTCTATATCAAAACTTCATTTTTATTCCAATAACTATATAACGGTCGTCATCTAGATTTGTCAATCTTGTTTACCTTTAGTCCACTTTACGCTATTTAATAATGGCGCGTATAAATCGTCCGTTAGAGAAATTTTGAGTTCTTTAATTTCTTTTTCTGTTGGATTTCGCTCCTGAAATCGAACAAATGCCAGATCTTCGATAATGGCAAGCGGGGTTTGCTCTTTACCTTCTCCCATACATATAACTGCCGACGCTGCCAATCCGTCCAATATGTTTGCTTTAGTAACACGCAGAGGACGGCCAAAAATATCCGGTTTACCGATGTAATCATTGAGCGCCCTAAATCCGCTATGAGCTAAAGTAAATCCGGAAGTTCCCCAGCGAAGCGGTGCTGTTTTACTATCAGTTATGATCACTCCAAATTTTTTCAATTTAAATTTCTTTTTTAAATATTCTCTTATTCGATTGGCAGTATTTTGGGGGTTTTTTGGCCAAAGAATATAATAGCCGTTACCGTTTGATTCGTCGATACCCGCTGTTGGCACCAGCATTCCACGCTTTATGGTCAGCGTTATTTTGTATTTATTTTTTTCTGCCGGGATGAAATATTCAGCCTCCTGCTTAATTAGATTAATCTTATCCTCTTGGCCTATTTTAATTACGCTTCTTTCGCAAATTGAAACAATTTTTGAGGTAACGGCGACAATCGATTTCTCATTTAACCTTTTGATATATTTATCCAGCAATTCAAATAAATTATCATCATCACGGGTTATTTTACGGGTTTTGAGGGGTGTGATTTTCATGGCATATGATTAAAATAATGATCGGATATCGAAGGTGGCGTCGCGCTTGATGATAAAAGCCTTTTTGGGATAAAAAGGTAGAGTCGATACTAAATCGCTTTTTGCAATTAAGACTTTACCCACATAATCTGGAATCAGCTCATAAGATTTGTTGTAGATGTAAACTTGATGTTGAGGAAAATAATACTTGGCAGTGAAAAAATCCAATTCGCTTGTTACATAAATGGGGTCATCCGGATTTGCCAAAACTTTAATTTCAGAAGTCATCTTGCGAAAATCCTGCTTTTGGTTTTCACCAAGCTGTTTAATTTGAAAAAATATGGCAATAAGGATTAAAATTAAGTAAGCTATGATTCGAAAATTTCTCTTTGACCTTTCAATAAGATAGACCAGAAACAATAACAAGCCGACCGTCGAGAAAATAAAGTAACGAGGAAAAAAAATCGGTTTGTCGATTGAAATCACTGCCATCAGAATAGGAATTGAAATCCCCCAAAGAATTAAGAGCGTATAGAGATTTTCATCTGCCCGGTTTTTTTTAATTACCTTTTTGACTGAAAGTAATATTAAAACTAATAAAATTAGGGAAACCCAGAAAACATTTTTTTCAAAACCGGTATAAATTATGCCAAGAATATTAAGAAAAGTATTCAGACCGCTTTTATCGATCCAAAAAGAAGAATTAAAAAAGTTTTTTTGCGATAAGACTAAAATAAACCAGGGAATAAAAAAAAGAAAAGGTTTTAGGACCATTTTTTTAACCTGTTCATATTTTTTTGACTTTTTACGGAATATTAGATTATGGAAAAATTGGCTAAGAACTACAAAAACCATAAAATAATGTGTATATAAACCCAAGATAGTGGAAAAGACATAAACCTTAGCCAATTTTTTTAAGTAAGCAAAATAAGATAAGGTTGCGAGAAAAGTCAAAAGCGCATAAGCCCTTGCCTCAAATGCGTAATTGACCAGAAAAGGATTTAAGAGAAACAACAAGATATAGATGAAGTTCTTTTTGGCGCTTAGTTTAAAGATTTCTTCCATGAAGATAAAACAAAGACAAACAGTTGCCGAAAAAAAGACCAGGGAGAGGCTCCTTAAAGCCACTTCTGAAGACCCAAAAACATTAATCCAGAGATGCAGAAGTATGGGATGAAGCGGCGGAGTAAAATCTTTGGCTGAGAGTAAGACAATCTCAACAAATTTTTTTTTGGCCAATAAATAGGAGAACGCTTCGTCCCTCCAGAGAGATTGGGTAAGAAATGAAAGAGGAGTATGGATAAAAAGCCAATTTAACATAAAAAATTCTAAATATACTTCTATTAATTGAAATCGCAATCAGTATATACCCCTCCTTAGTTGATTTGATAAGATAACTTTAGTTGACAATTTGCAAAATCAACTAAGATGGGTATACTAAATCCTAAACTCTAAACAAACCCAAAATTCAAATTGCAAAATTCTAAGCAATAAAATATAAATTGTTTTGGATTTTAATCAAAAGAATTCCTCGAAGTTTTACTTCGGGGTTACCTCTGTCATTCCCGCGAAGGCGGGAATCCAGATCCTGAAACCCATTCGACAAGCTCAGGGTGTACAAGTTCAGGATGACAATTGTTTTTCAGATACTTCGCAGCTCTGCTGCGGAGTAGTTCATTTTAATATTATTGAATTGGTTTCGGATTTAGAAATTAGAATTTAGGATTTGATTTTATATCTTTTCGGTAACTTTGTATTTTATTTTTTTACCGAAAAGTAAACGCGTATGTGCGTCGAGGGCGGGAAGTGAGGAGAAGATAAAGGAAACTAAAGGTAATAGATACCACTGGATAAACATGAGTGGGAGAGAAGTAATCTTGATTTTGTGATTAAGTTTTATCCTCAACTGATAATCAAGATAGATATACAAGATTAATAAAAGCGACGCAAATGTTAAGATAAAACCCGAAAGTTTAGGCAAAAGAAACCCGAGTACGGTTCTTTTAAAGACAGGGTTGATGAGAGGCGGTACCGAAGCCGATACCGTTAATATGAAAAAAGAGGTAGTCCAAAGAAGATGGGTTTCCATCAAGAAAATGATTCTTCTCAATTTAACAAAAGCATTAATTTTAGGCGTCGAGAAAAATTTCTTCAGGACGTAGCTTATATCAGATACTCCCCAAGCCCAACGTTTTTCCTGTTCATATCTGCTTCCTGATGTTTTTAAGAGCCCCCCGGAGTTGACGGCATCACCGTTGACCAGGGTAAACAGAGGAATTGTCCTAATTTTTTCACCAAAAGTGAAAAAAGCTTGATAAAAAATATGCCAGTCCTCGGGAATGATATCGACATCCCAAAATTTGACTTTATTTAAAAGCCAAAGGTTAGTCGAGTAGGTTGAGATTTGGATTAATTTATCTTTTTGCGAAAGGAAAGCCAGACGGAGAATAGATGACAATGTGGCTTGAATTCTGATGAATAAAGGCAACTGCCAAAAATTGTTATATAAAAGCACCGGAGCCCAATAAAAGTGGTAGAGACGCCGGCCGTCTTTTAGGTACCCGTGGGTTAAACATGAAAGATATTTAGCCGATAAACAACTGTCCGCATCACAGATGGTGATTAGACAATCTTGCATTCTCCAATTGTTTTTAGTAATTATTTCTTTGACTTGTTTGGCGGCGAAGGTCTGATTGCTGGCTTTACCGGGAACTTCGGCAGGCAGAAGCGGGTGATAAGTAATAATTATATCGGTAAAACTTTGCCTAAATTTTACCTGCAACTTTCGAGCCTTCTTTCTCACTTCCAATTCCCTACTTTCAAAAGCCAATACCAAGAAAATATTTTTATAGGGATAATCAGATTTTTGCAAAGCCTGGATTGTCTGCTCTAGTTTATAAAGCGGTTCTTTAAAATTGGGAATGATGATAAAGTGTTTAATCTGTTTGGCTTTTGGGAGATTGAGCAGTTTTTTAGCGAAAGGGACATTTTGATTTAGCTGGATATAACGATAAGAAAGGGTGGCAAAATAAGCGGTTGAAACGGCTTTGTAAAGAAAGTACAGGTCAAAAGAAATAATGAAATAAGCAACGACTGCAGGATGAAAAGGAGAAAGCCAGAGAGGCAAGGTAATTACCACCCAGCTTAGTACCGGAATTATGGCATCAAAAAATCGTTGTGCGAGGGTTGTGTTGACAAGATAATTAACCATTTACCCTATTATATACTACTTTCGCAAATTTCGAATTCCGAATCTCGAAACCACGTAAAACGCTGCTAACTCAATTTTCAAAATCCAAATAATAAGAGGTGCAAAAACATCAATCCTCCCCTGTTTCCCCTCCTTACCAAGGAGGGGATAAAAGGGGTGGTTATTTTTAAATACTTAAATTTATTCAGAAATAGGATTTAGACTTTTCTCTTAGTCATCACAAAGCATTTTGTATTCGCAGTTGCGGCAGATGGAATTTTGACTGCAGTGAAAATCGGATTTTTCAATCTCATCCCTAATTTCCAGAAGTTGATTTGCGGATTGGTTTAATTGATCTTGACTGCGTGTCGTAGATAAAGTTTGCGACTTATCAAAAAAATAAAGACTCATTTTGATTTGATTGATCTGTTTATTGAAAAGTGCCGGATTGACAGCTGCTAAAGCATAGATGGTCATCTGAAGATCCGCGTCAAGTTTTTTTTGGGTTGGGATATTGGCGCCGGTTTTGTAGTCGATAATTTCGATGTTGCCACCGCCTCGGTCGTCAACCCGGTCAATTTTGCCGAGGATTTTTAAGGCCGGGTTGATGCGGAAATTAAATCCCTGTTCCAGATAGATCGGATTGGCTGATTGATGGAGGGGCCTTCGTAGATAATTAATAAGCTGTACTTTTGTTTTTGCTTTTGCCAATTCCTGATGTCTCTTGCTGTCATAGCCGTAAGTTAGCCAATTTGTTTCCAGCAGCCTAAGTATAAGTTTTTCGTCATCTTCACCAGGATGCCGCAAATTATAAAAATCGCGCATCACCGCATGTACGGAATTTCCTATTGATTGGGCAGGGCTCGGAGCCGTTGGAATACGCAAAATATAGCGTAGTTTGAAATGCAGAGGACAGATTTTAAAAGTTTGGATAGCCGAATAGGATAGAAAGTCAAGTTTGAATTTTTCGGAATGCCTATCGGTATTAACGCTTTCTTCGTTTCTTGACTTATTCCATTCGAAGAGGGGGATTTGTGATTCTGGTGAGTGTTGCAACGTCGTTTCATTTTTACTCAACTCCAGCGATTCATAAATATAGGCGGATAGTTTACGCTCTCTCTTTCCTTCACCGTAATAATTTGAGACGGAATAGATAAGTTTTTCCCGGGCCCTGGTCATGGCTACATAAAATAATCTTCTTTCCTCCTGAAGATGATAATCGCCTGAAGGCAGAGTTTCTTTGATCAATTCATCGGGAATCGGAATTTTATCCCTTCTGTCTCTGGAGGGAAATCTTCCTTCCACAAGATTAGGCAGAATGATTACCGGAAACTCCAACCCTTTGGAGGAATGAACTGTCAGGATATTGACAGCATTATTTTCCGTCCAGTCAATCTCGGCAGCCAGCGGACTTTCTCCAATATTCATCGCCAATTCCAAATAATCGACAAGAGTAAAAACGCTTGCATCTTGATGGGTTGCTTCGTAATTTTTTAACTTGTCGAAAAACTTGGTAATATTCAAAACCTGTCTTTCTTCGCTTTGCGACCTGTATTCAACCAGTTGCCTTAATAAACCGCTATCGATGAGAAAATAGTAGAGTAATTGTCCGGCAGTTTCTTGGTTGACCAATTTCTGGTGCCGGTGAACTTGCGAAACGAATTTAATTAATTTAGTTTGAGAGTCCTTTGAGATATGAAACGGATTACTCCAGATTCTATCAGAGGTTTCCCTCAGTCCAGTGCTCGTCTGTGACCGTGTGCCGTCGGGATAGCCTTCCATCTTTGTCACCTGTTCCGAAGAAGTCATTTTTTCCAACAACTCAAATAAAGACAAATTTGCCTTTTTAGCCTGATTTAAAACCGCTATTAGGTCGCGGCTTGATAATTTCCAGATCGGCATCGACAAAACACGATAAAGACTTACCGAATCTGTAAAATCAGCCAAAACCTGAAGGTAGGCGATCAGATCTTTAACTTCGGGTCTCTGAAAGAGAGAGCCGGGTCCTAGGAATTGGAACGGAATTCTGACCCTTTCAAGCTCGCGAATGAAAGGGGCGCTGTGATTATTGGCCCGAACCAGAATAGCAAAATCCTTATATTCTTTTTTATGGCTTGTTTTGTATTCGCGGATAAAAGCGATTACTTTTTCCGCCTCGGATTCAACTTTATCAGTATGAATGAGCTCAATTTTTTCGCCTTTTTTATCCCGATGAGATTTCAGATTTTTAGTGATACCAAGCTGTGATTCCAGGGTATCGGGGTTGTTGTGCCGGATTAATTTATAAGCCGCGTCAAGAATTGTCTGGGGACAGCGATAGCTTGTGGTCAAGACAACGTGATTAGTATTGGTATAATCTTCCATAAAAGAGAGAATATTTGAGATTGCTGCACCCCTGAATTTGTAGATTGATTGACTATCGTCTCCTACGACTGTGAGATTAGGCTTTTGATCGACGGGGGCTAGCAATTTCACCAGCTGATATTGGGCAAAATTCGTATCCTGAAATTCATCAACCAGGATGTATTTAAACTGCTTTTGGTATTTAGTCAGTAACGATTTTCTTTTTCTAAAAAGTTGCAAAGTATTACCTATTAGATCGGCAAAGTCCATGACCCCCTCTTTAAGTTTAAGCTGTTCATATACTTTATAAGCTTGTGCCAGTTCCATATATTTCTGTTTTTCTTCTTTGTCTGCTTTAATTTTTTTAGCAAAGTCGAGATATGAATTTACATTTACATCTTCATCCTTTAAGCGGGAAAAATGTTGGATCATACCCTCGATAAATTTATAAGGATTGCCTTGGGGTCGAAAAAAGTTCAGATTAAATTGCCAAATGTTATTTTTGATAAATAGATAAGTTTCAGCGTCCGTAAGCAGCTTGAAATTGGAGGAAATTCCAATATTTAATGAATCGTTGCGAAGAATCCTGTCAGTGAAAGCGTGAAAGGTTGAGATCCACATGGCAAAAGTGCCATAGGGGAGGGCGATGTCAACTCTTTTTTCCATTTCCCGGGCTGCCTTTTCGGTAAAGGTGAGCGCCAGAATTTCCTCCGGTTTGGCCAGTTTTTCGCTAATCAGATATTTAATTCTTTCGGTAATGACGGTAGTTTTGCCTGTGCCAGCCCCGGCAATAATCAAGAGAGGGCCTTTTTGATGTTTGACTGCTTTTTCTTGCTCTAAATTTAAAGCAAAGCCTTTTTTTTTCATGAAACCAATTCTATCAGAACCCCTTGACTTTTATTAATGTAGCAATTATGATAGAGAAACCGTTCACAATTAAAGGTGAATAAATAATAATATATCTATGGCTACCGGAGTATTTAAAAGAGACAAACCCCATTTAAACATTGGTACCATCGGTCATGTGGATCATGGAAAAACCACTTTAACTTCAGCCATTCATTATGTGCTTTCCAAGAAAGGAATGGCCAAATTCTTAAAGTATGAGGAGATAGATAAAGCTCCAGAAGAGAAAGCGCGGGGAGTTACCATCAATCTTCACCACTCCGAATACGAAACTGAAAAAAGACACTATGCCCATATTGATGCACCGGGGCACGCAGACTACATTAAAAATATGATTACCGGCGCCGCCCAAATGGATGGCGCGATTCTGGTAGTATCCGCTCCAGACGGACCAATGCCCCAAACCAGAGAACATATCTTATTGGCCAGGCAGGTAAACGTCCCAGCAATTGTTGTCTTTCTCAACAAGACCGATATGGTTCAGGATAAAGAACTTCTGGACCTGGTTGAGATGGAGGTTAGGGATCTGCTCACCAAATATAAATTTCCGGGTGATAAAATACCCGTGATCAAAGGCTCTGCTCTTAAGGCTCTGCAGGACGATGCGGAAGCTATGAAAAGCATCGAGGAGCTAGTCAAAGCCGTAGACGAAAATATACCAGAACCAAAACGTGATGTAGATAAGCCATTCCTCATGCCGATTGAAGATGTATTTACGATTCAAGGTAGAGGGACGGTTGTGACAGGAAGAGTTGGCAGGGGTACTCTAAAAGTAAACGAAGAAATAGAAATAGTAGGTCTTAAAGCGACTAAAAAAACGGTAGTCACCGGAATTGAGATGTTCAGAAAAACCCTTGATGAGACAAGAGCAGGAGACAATGTCGGACTGCTGCTTAGGGGTATTGAAAAAGAGGATGTGCAGCGCGGACAAGTATTGGCCAAGCCGGGCAGCATTACTCCACACTCCGAATTTGAAGCGGAGATTTATGTTTTAACCAAAGAAGAAGGTGGACGACATACTCCATTTTTCAACGGTTACAGACCACAGTTTTATATCGGCACGACAGATGTGACAGGAGAGCTTAAGCTTCCATCAGGAGTGGAGATGGTAATGCCGGGAGACAACGTCAAGATTTCGGCTAAACTGATTTACCCGGTTGCTATGGAAGAAGGATTGAAATTTGCAATAAGAGAAGGCGGGCACACAGTGGGCGCCGGAGTAGTGACAAAAATCGTTAAGTGATGCGGATTACGGATCTTATTCGGATGATACGGATGTTCGGATTTTACGGATATTCAATCTGCATATCCGGTGATCCGCATGGAATCCGTAGATCAGCATCATATTTTTAGCACTTTTAAATTATGCCAAAGGGTAGAATAAGAATTAGACTCAAAGCCTACGATCACAGATTGATCGACGAGACCTGTCAAAAGATAGTAGATACTGCCATCAGGACAGGCGCGTTCATAATTGGACCAATCCCTCTCCCAACAAAAAAAGAAGTCTATCCGGTAAACAAATCACCATTTATTGATAAAGACGCCCGCGAGCACTTTGGCTTAAAAATACACAAACGCCTCATCGATATCAACAATCCCACCAATCAGACAATAGATTCGCTCATGCACCTGGAACTCCCCGCAGGAGTTGAAGTTGAAGTAAAAATGTAAATTTTAATTCCTAAAAGATCTCCTTGACCAAAAGCAAAGCTTGTTATATAATTTCCCTGATGTTATTTTTCCCCGTCCAGCTTACTGGGATAGACTCGGGAGATAGCGGATAGGAATTTGCCAGATTGGTTAGAATACTAGAGAGCCCCAATCTGGGGCTTTTTTGTTTGCCCAAAAACTTATGCAAGGATTTATTTTAGGAAAAAAATCAGAACAATCACAGTCTTTTGATGAGGCAGGCTTCAGGATTCCAACGACTTTTATTGTCACTTCGCCTTGTTTTATCGTGGATATCAAAGAGCCGGCCAGACAGGGTTATTTTTCAGTCATGCTCGGATTTGGTCAAGCTAAAAGCAAGAATATCAGCAAACCAAATCAAGGAAAATTGTCAAAAGCGGGGATAAAAACCCCGCTTCGTTTTTTGCGAGAGTTTCGGCTGGAAAGCGATAAATTTCAAAAGGAGGGAATTGTTATAAATAACCACAAAATTGAGCCGGGTGAAGAATTAAAACCAGCTTTTTTTTTCAAACAAGGGGATTATGTTAATGTATCAGGTACAGCAAAAGGCAAGGGATTTCAAGGCGTTGTAAAAAGACACCGATTTTCCGGCGGCCCAAGAACTCACGGTCAGTCCGACCGCGAACGGGCGCCCGGATCTATCGGTCAAACCACGACTCCAGGCAGAGTTTATAAAGGTAAAAGGATGGCCGGGAGAATGGGAGGCAATAGGGTCACCGTGAAAAAATTAAAAATTATGGAGATTAAGGATGACGGAATTGTGGTTAAAGGATTGGTGCCGGGAGCAAAGGGAGGATTGTTGGAAATTAAAAAGTTAAAATGAAAAATTAAAATATAAATTTAAATATGCCAAGAATCAAGAAAGAAACGAAAACAGTTAAAAAAAACAACCCAAAAAAGTCTGGCGAAGGCCTCACTATTCCAGTCTATAACTTAGAGGGGAAAGAAGTTAAGACTCTGGATGTTCCCAAAGAAATTTTTTCTGTTAAGCCGAATCCGAAGTTGCTGGCCCAATATGTTCGCGTCTATTTGACTAATAACCGTCAAGGAACAGCCTCCACGAAAACCCGAGGAGAAGTAAGGGGGTCAACCAGAAAAATATATCGTCAAAAGGGAACGGGGCGAGCGCGGCATGGCGATATTAAAGCGCCGATATTTGTTGGGGGTGGAGTGGTAGGCGGTCCGAAACCAAAAAACTATCACTTGAAGATGAATAAGAAACAAAAGAAATTAGCTTTATTTAATGCATTAACTATAAAATTTAAAAACAAAGAGATAGGCGGATTGAGTGAACAATTGCTTAAGATTGATGTAAAAACAAAACTAATGGTTCAATTTTTAAAATCTTTAGATCTTGAAAGGTCAAGAACTTTAATAGTGTTGGCGAAAATGGAAAAAAACAATCTGATTTTAGCCTCAAGAAATATTAAAAATATTACGTTGCTGGGAGCGAGATCGCTTAATCCGTATGAAATTCTAAAAAATAAAAAAATATTATTTGTAGAGGAGGCATTACAAGTTGTCAAGCTGCATTTTTTACATGAAAATTGAAGATATATTTGTCAAACCGGTCTTAACTGAAAAAGCTACTAATCTTGCAAATAATCAAGTTTATACCTTTGAGGTAAGAGACGGGGCAGATAAAGCTAAAGTCAAAGATGCTTTAGAAAAACTGTATAAAGTCAAAGTCAGTCAAGTAAGAATGATGATTAGGAAAGGGAAAAAAAGAAAGGTCGGGAAGAAAATGGTAGTCAAAAAGCTAACCGACAGAAAAATCGCGCTGGTTAAATTGAGAGAAGGAAAGATAGACTTATTTCCGCAAACATAAAAGTTTGTAATCGATAGTCGGTTGTCAGTTATCAGCAGTCAGTATGAAAAATTTAAACACAAAAAATTCGAAAAAAAGGTTAAAGGTTATCCTGAAAAAACATTCGGGACGGGACTCGAGCGGTAAGATAAGCGTTCGGCATCAGGGCGGGAGGCATAAGAGGTATTACCGAATAATTGATTTCAAAAGAGACAAAAGAGAAGTCGAGGGTAAGGTAGAAGCTATAGAATATGATCCAAATAGAAACCTAGACATCGCTTTAATAAAATACGCAGACGGAGAAAGGAGATATATTCTACAAGCTAAAGATATGAAAGTCGGAAGCACCATCCTGACTTCAGAAAAAGCAGATCTTAAGCCCGGTAATACATTGTCTATTAAGAATATACCTGTTGGTATGCAGATACATAATATCGAGTTGTACCCGGGTAAAGGCGGACAGATAGCAAGAAGCGCGGGAACCGCGGCTGTAGTCATAGCTAAAGAAGGCAAATATGCTCAGATTAAGCTTTCTTCAGGAGAGATTAGGCGAGTAATAGCCGATTGTTATGCTACCATAGGTCAATTGGGTAATCCGGAACACAAATTTAGGATTATCGGTAAAGCTGGTCGGAAGAGATTGATGGGGGTAAGACCAACGGTACGGGGAACCGCTCAAAATCCTCGCAGCCATCCGCATGGTGGGGGTGAAGGTAAAGTTGGAGAAGGCATGCATCCCAAGACGCCATGGGGTAAGCCCGCCAAAGGCAAGAACACGCGAAAACATAAAAAATGGAGTAATAAGTTTATTGTCAAAAGGAGAAAATAATAGATTTTCATTATAAATTTTACATGATCCGAAAAAAATTAAGTTAGATGGAAGCTGTTTCTTTTTTCAGGAATTTAAAAATATCGCCGAAGAAATTGAGATTTTTTTTACCGGAGATTAAGAAGAAGTCTCCTGCTGAAGCGCTGGACTATTTGCTATATTTGCCAAATAAAGCGGCTAAAGTATTTTACAAAGTTATAAAATCGGCACTGAGTAATGCTAAAAATCAGCTAAAAGTTGATGTTAAATCTATAGAATTTAAGCACTTAAGCGTAGAACAAGGGCAAAGGTTAAAAAGATTTAAGGCGGGAAGCAGAGGTACGGCAATGCCGATTTTAAGAAGATTTGCACACGTGAAAGTAATACTAGAATCACAAGAACCAACTAAAAAAACTGAAACTCTAAATCCTAAATCCGAAATTCTAAACAAATCCAAATTTCCAAAATCCAAAGTCAAAAACAAAAAAATTTAGAATTTAGAAATTAGTAATTAGAGCTTGAATAATTATGGGTCAAAAAGTTCATCCAAGGGGATTACGACTTGGAATTTTATACAACTGGAGTTCGCGCTGGTTTTTTTCCAATAAAAAAGCCTACAGGCAAGCGCTGCTTTCAGACAGTAAAATCAGGTCTCTTTTACTGAATAAGTTAAGTTATGCCGCTGTGACGGAAATTGATATTGAGCGGGCAATTAACAAAATTACTCTGATAATTCATTCAGTAAAACCAGGTATGATCATAGGCCGGGGCGGCAAGGGTTTAGAAGAGGTCAAAAGATTTGTATCTTCATATTTAGACGTTGGTAAATCACGCAAAGAGCGATCACCTTCTGAGCGAAAAGGAAAGACGCAGAAACTTGAAATTAAAATAGAACCAGTTAAAAGACCATATGCTAATGCGTACTATGTAGCACAGTCAATTGCCGAAAAATTGGTAAAAAATTTTCCACATAGATCAATAGTCCACAATACCCTAAATAGAATTACAGAAGCCGGGGCAAGAGGAGGTAAGATTCAGTTGGGGGGTAGAATTGCCGGTGCAGAAATTTCCCGACGTGAAAAATATTCTGTGGGAGTCATTCCTACCTCGACAATCAGAGAAGAAGTAGACTTCGCTAAATACGCAGCTTTGACAAAATCAGGTTATATCGGTGTAAAAGTTTGGATTTGTCGATAATATGCTCGCACCCAAGAGGCAAAAATATCGAAAACAATTTAGAGGTAGCTGGAGGCGAATTGCCGTAAAAGGTGAAAAGATGATTTTCGGTTTGTTCGGATTAAAAGCTCTGACCCCCGGCTGGATTAAAGATAAGGAGATAGAAGCGGCAAGAGTAGCTTTGGCAAGGGCTACCAGGAAAAACGGTAAATTTTGGATAAGGATTTTTCCAGACAAACCCTATACCAAAAAACCACCGGAAGTTACCATGGGAGCCGGTAAAGGCGATGTCGCAAATTTTGTAGCCAATGTAAGCCCGGGCAGGATTTTATTTGAAATTGACGGACTATCATCTGAAGAAAGCGCTGTTGTTTTAAAAAATGTAGCTTCCAAACTTTCGGTTAGGACAAAAATAGTTAAGAGACAACTATGAGAAAAATAATAAATGAAATCAAAAAAAAGTCAATCACAGAACTTGAGAATGAAACAGTTAATCTGAGAAATGAATTAGCCAAATTGAAGCTAGAGTCAGCCGTTAATCAAGTTAAAGACACAAATATCATTATGAAGAAGCGAAAAGAATTGGCGGTCGTCTTGACGATTTTGGGGCAAAAAAAAGAAATTGAAAAAATTAATAATTTAAATGAAACATCCTAACATATGGCAAAAATATTTACAGGTATTGTCGTTTCCAATAAAATGCAGAAAACAGTTGTTGTTAGAATAGAGAGAAAACTGGAACATCCCGTATACAAAAAGATAATTACCGTGCATAAAAAACTCAAAGCACATAACGAAAAGTTTGATTTAAAAGAAGGCGATAAAGTGAAAATTAAGGAAAGCAGGCCGATCTCAAAAGAGAAACATTTTATAGTAATCGAAAAAATCAAAAATTAAAAGTCAAAAAGCAAAACTTTAATTTAAAGTTCAAAACTTTTTTGACCTAGAAAAAGTTTTGACTTTTGCAATTTGAGTTTTGAATTTAATTTTTATGTTACAGCTTAGATCAATGTTGGTGACAGCAGATAATGCAGGAGCGAAAAAAGTTATGATGATTGGATTACCTGGAAAAGGTAATCGACGCTATGCCTATATAGGAGACATTATCAATATTACCGTGAAAAATGCAGTACCCTACGCTCAAGTAAAAAAGAGCGAGATCTTAAGGGCTGTGGTTGTCAGAACTAGAAAAGAGAAACGTCGTGAAGATGGCAGTTATATCCGATTTGATGATAATGCCTGCGTAATCCTTTTGGATAAAAATAGCAAAGATCCAAAAGGCACCAGAATATTCGGGCCAATCGCAAAAGAAATAAAAGATCTCGGGTTTGCTAAAATTGCAAGTTTAGCAGAGGAAATTTATTAATATGAAAATTAGAAAAGGAGATAAAGTAAAAGTTACGGCAGGGAAA
>MGAN01000008.1:12117-28576 GCA_001789745.1 Candidatus Roizmanbacteria bacterium RIFCSPLOWO2_01_FULL_40_13 | reverse complement strand
AGAGGCCGTGAAGGGGTGGTGGATAAAGTTTATCCCAAGTCAGGCAAAGTACTGCTGAGAGGTATAAATATCTATAAAAAACATATAAAAAAGAATGAGAAAATGCCACAGGGCGGGACTGTCGAGGTACCACGCCCGCTTAATGTTGCAAAAGTAATGCTTATATGTCCGAAATGCGGAAAAAGCACAAAGACTGGATACGAAGTAATTAAGGATAAAAAATATAGAAAATGCAGGAAGTGTAAGATCAAAATTTAAAATTTCAAATTTATAAGTACCTTAATTGACCCAATTATTTAAATTAATTAGAAGTTAGGTCAATTATTTAGTATGTCATTTAAGGATTATTACAATTCGGCAGTGAAAAAGAAGTTGAAAGAGGAGTTAAAATTGAAAAATATCATGGAAGTGCCTAAGTTAAAAAAAATCGTAGTAAATGTCGGTGCCGGCGAAGCCGTAACTAACAAATCAGTCCTTGATAAAATACAAGAACAGTTAAAATTAATTACCGGTCAAAAGCCAGTAGTTACCAAAGCCAGAAAGTCAATCTCGGCATTTAAAATTAGAAAAGGATTTCCCATTGGCGTGAAAGTGACTTTGCGGAATAAGATGATGTTTAATTTTTTGGAGAAATTAATTAAAGTCGTGATCCCAAGATTGAGAGATTTTCGGGGAATACAGGCAAGCAGCATAGACAACCAAGGTAACTTAAATTTGGGATTTAGCGAACAGACAATTTTTCCCGAAATAGAGTTTGATAAAATTGATAAAATTAGAGGTTTAGAAGTAACCATAGTAAGCAGCGCCGGGAACAGCGAGAAAGGGAAAAAATTATTTGAAGTTTTGGGGATACCTTTTTCTAAATAATAAGTTAAAAAATATGGCTAAAACATCGGACGAAGTTAAATTCAAAAAAAAACAGAAATTTTCAGTTAGGGAAGTTAACCGATGTTTTTTTTGCGGGAGAGCAAGAGGATTTATGAGAAGATTTGGCATGTGCAGAATATGTTTTAGGGAAAAAGCCCTGCAGGGCGAGATACCAGGAGTGAGGAAGATATCGTGGTGATTATAAATTTTATAATTATTATTAAGGCTATAAAAGTTATATTATGTCAAGGTCACAAAAAAAGGGTCCTTATGTTGACCCAAAATTGTTAAAAAAAGTTCAGTGGCAAAAACAAATAAATAACAGCCAAGCGATTAAAACCTGGGCAAGGGATTCGCAGATTGCTCCCGAATTTGTCGGGCAGAGAATTGCCGTTCATAATGGCAGGAAGTTTATTGAAATTTTAGTCAGTGAAAATATGGTGGGTCACCGTTTGGGAGAATTTGCTCCCACCAGGACATTTAGAAGTCATGGTAAGGTTACCAAAAAAATAATCGAAGCAACTTAGTTTATAAATTTTTTACAGTAAAAAATGAATAATTCTGCGATCGATCTGATCATAAGAATAAAAAACGGTTATATGAGTAGAAAAGAAATAGTTGAGATAATTTATTCTCGTTTCAACGAAGATATTCTAAAGAAATTACTGGAGTTAGGGTATATTAAAAAATACAATAAAGAAGATAATAAATTTAATGTTGAACTTTTATACAAAGATAAAAATCCCGCCTTCACTATTGTAAAAATCTACTCTAAACCCGGAAGAAGATACTATAGTTCATATAAAAATTTGAAATTGATTATAGGGGGGTTAGGTAATTCGATCATTTCAACTTCTAAAGGAATTTTATCAAACAAAGAAGCAAGAACCAAAAAAGTAGGCGGCGAGCTTTTATTTTCAATTTGGTAGGTAAATATTTTTTAAATATGTCAAAAATCGGCTCAAAACCAATCAAGATTCCAGAATCAATTCAGTTGAATTTAGAAGACAATACCATTGGACTTAAAGGTAAAGAAGGAGAGATGCGTTTTAATATCCCCAGCGTATTAAAGTTGAAAAGGGAAGCGGTTGAACTGAAGTTGGAAACTATCAATCAAGAAAAAAAAACAAAATCATTGCACGGCCTTTATCGGCAATTGATAAGTAATGCGATGAAAGGTTTGGAGACACCTTGGCAAAAAATATTAGAAATAGTGGGTACGGGTTATAATGTCAAGCTACAGGGTGAAGACTTATTATTTAAGATTGGATTTTCGCATCCTGTCATATTTAAAAAACCTGCCGGAATTAGATTTCAAGTCGCAGGTAATAATAAAGTCATTGTTTTGGGAGCGGATAAACAGCTTGTGGGGGAGATAGCTTATCAAATTAAGAAGCTTAAGCCGCCCGATGCGTATAAAGGCAAAGGCATAAGATATCAGGGTGAAATAATCAAGCTAAAACCCGGTAAAAAAGTCAAAACAGCCAGCGAGGGTGCAGCATAACAGTTAAACCGAAAAAAACATGAATAAGAACATTAAAGATCGTCGAAGCAGAAGAAAAAAAAGAGTCAGCAGCAAGATATCCGGCAGTAAAGATAAACCAAGAATTTCAGTGTTTGCCTCAAAACTCTATACCTATGCTCAAGCGATAGATGATATAGCCCGCGAGACTTTGACAGAGTATTCCAGTTTGAAAATGGCTCGAGACAAAGACTACAAGAAAGACAAGAAAGTCAGCGAAGCAAAAAAGGTTGGAATTGAATTAGCAAGAAAAATAAAAAAGATTGGAGTAAAACAGGCAGTTTTTGATCGAGGCAGATACTCTTATAATGGCAGAGTTAAAGCGGTGGCTGACGGATTGAGAGAAGAAGGGATACAAATTTAACATTTATTATTTCTAGAAAAATTATGCGGGAAGAAATAAAAGGGGAGAAAAAATTTGAGGAGAAAGTTTTACTTATCAAGAGAGTTTCCAAAAAAACATCAGGCGGAAATTATGTCACTTTTTCTGCTCTGGTGGCAGTGGGTGATAAAAAAGGCCAAGTGGGCATTGGTTTGGGGAGAGGGCGGGAGGTTCCGCCTGCTATTCAGAAAGCAATTAAATCTGCAAAAAAACACTTGATCAGAGTACCAATTTATAAAAATAGCTTACCCCATGAGATCAAGATTAAATTCAAGGCGGCGCAGGTGCTTCTTAAACCCGCGCCTGAGGGGACGGGACTCAAGGTAGGGAGCGTTGCCAGAGTTATTTTGGATTTGTCGGGAATCAGCAATGCCTCCGGTAAAATAATCAGATCCCGCAACCAGACAGTCAACACTTATGCGATAATGGAAGCGTTAAAAAAGTTAAAAGTTAAAAATCGAAAGTGAAATCTTTTTTAAGTAATTTGCCAAAGTTGAAAAGCAAAAAAAATAAAAGGCTCGGACGCGGTTTGGGTAGCGGAAAGGGAGCAAAATCAGGTAGAGGCACCACCAGACATCAAAAAGCCAGAGAAAAAATTCCTTTACATTTTGAAGGCGGTCAAGGCAGGATGGTTAAAAAATTCCCACTCTTGAGGGGCAAAGGCCGAAACAAACCTAAAGTTTTAGCAAAAGAAAAAAAGGAAAAATATTATGCTAAAACTATAAAATCAAAGAAAAGCGCTATATGAAAGAAATTAAAGAAAAACTTAAATTGCTGCTTGCCGATCCGCAGCTTAAAAGAAAGACATTCTTCACTCTGTTTATTTTTTTAGCTTTTAGGATATTTGCCTTTTTGCCTGTACCGGCAATAGATTTATCACGATTAAGAGCTTTATTTGCCGAAAGTCAGTTCTTGTCACTTTTGGATATATTTTCGGGGGGAACGCTGATTAATTTTTCAGTCATGGCATTGGGTCTTAATCCCTATATCAACGCCTCAATTATAATACAGCTTTCAACAGCGATTTTTCCTCAACTGGAACAATTAAGTAAAGAAGGCGAGTACGGAAGACATAAAATAAATCAATATACCAGATTTTTAACCGCACCCTTAACCATAGTTCAGTCAATAGGGATATTTGTTTTACTAAAAAATCAAAATATTGTTGGCGATTTGGCCCCTTTAGAATTTTTTTCTTTTATTTTTACTATGGTAGCGGGGACTTTTATCTTAGTTTGGTTCGGCGAGTTGATATCTGAATATGGTTTGGGAAATGGTATATCACTTTTGATCTTTGCCGGAATTGTCGGGCGGATTCCGGTAGTCTTAGGCAGAACGGTAGCCGTCTTTAACCAAGAGTTGCTTTTTAACATCTTAATTTTTATTGTCCTTGCGGTGATAGTAATCGCCGCGATCGTATTTATAAATGAAGCAATAAGAAAAATACCTGTTTATTATGCAAAAAGAATAAGGGGTAACCGAGTTTATCAAGGCGCAACCAACTTTCTCCCTTTAAAACTAAACCAGGCCGGCGTTATCCCCATAATCTTTGCGGTATCTTTTGTATTATTTCCCCAACTTTTAGGCAACTTCTTAAGATATGTTAAAAATCCTTTTTTAGCCAATTTAGCAGCCTTGTTAGTTCGTCTGTTTAATCCGTCAGGATTTGTCTACAATTTTGTCTACTTTATTCTGGTTATAGGTTTTACTTATTTTTATACGGTTATTGTATTCAACCCGCAAAAAATCTCCGAGGAAATTCAGAAGCACGGAGGTTTTATTCCCGGAATAAGGCCGGGACTTGCTACGAAACAATATTTGGAAAAAATTCTTTATAGAATTACCAGCGTGGGAGCAATTTTTTTGGGATTAGTCGCCATACTGCCGGCGATTGTATCAAAGTTAACCAATATTAACGACTTAGTGATAGGAGGAACGGGAATTCTTATAGTAGTTTCAGTAATCCTGGAAACTTTTAAAGTGATTGAAGCCCAACTGGTGATGAAAAGTTATGACCGTTTTATCAGATAACTATGGCTAAAAAAGGATCACGTATCTTAGTAGGATTAACTTGCGAGGTTTGTAAAAGCCAAAATTATGTGGTTGAGAAGAATAAATTAAATACGCAGGTTGCGTTAAAGCTAAAAAAATACTGCCGTGGTTGCAAAAAGCACACTACGCACAAGGAGAAGAAAAAATTAGACTAGGGATTATTTAATTATAATTTTTATTAAGGTTGTAACGATTATATGAAGCTTGTTTTGTTGGGAATTCAAGGATCGGGAAAATCAACGCAAGGAAATCTCTTATCAAAGCAATTGAAGATCCCTTACTTATCTACGGGTCATATATTTAGAGAAATAGCCAAAGAAAAAACCTCATTAGGAAGGTATGTAAAAGAAACAATGAACGCCGGGTTGTTGATACCGGATGATAAGACAATTGAAATCGTGCATAAATATCTTTCCCGTCAGGTATATAAAAAAGGATATATCATAGACGGTTTCCCCAGAACGACAAAACAAGCACAGGCATTTATAAATAATATTGAAAAAGTAATCTATCTGGAAGTTCCCGATAAAGAAGCAATCTACAGACTGGTATATAGAAACGATGATTCCCGGGGAGATGAGACTTTGCCCGCTCTAAAAAAAAGAATCGAACTTTTTCACAAGCATACGAGACCTGTTTTAGACTACTACGAAAATCAGGGTAAACTTCTTGCGGTTGACGGAACTGCTTCAATCGGTGAAGTAAACAAAGAAATTTTGAATAGTTTGGGCAAACAGTTAATCAGAAATCAGGTTAAGACTTGGGAGCTTAAACAAAAAGCAGTAATAGCAGTTGTTGGAATGCCGGGAGCAGGGAAAACGGAGGCTGCGCTTTTTTTTAGGAAGAAAAAGCTACCGGTCGTATCTTTTAGCAATATTTTAAACGATTATATAGACAAGCACAATTTCAAACACAGCGAAGAAATTCACCGCAAACTCCGTGAAGGATGGCGGAAAAAATACGGTATGGCTGCATTTGCCATCCTAGGCGAGAAAGAATTGAATGAAAAATTGAGTAAAAATATGATTGTTGTGATTGAGGGGATGAGATCATGGGAAGAGTATTTATATCTCAAGAAAAAATTTCCGAAAGTGAAAATTTACATTCTTACTATCTATACCGATAAAGATATAAGACACAAGCGAATTGCAAAAAGAAGCTACAGGGGTAAAGGCATGTATGGTGAAACAAGAGATATCAATGAGTTAATCGGAACCAATATGGGTTCGACAATCGCATATGCAGACTATGTCATAAAAAATAATTTTTCCAAAAATGAGTTTTACGATAAATTGGAAGACGTTTACAGAGAAATTTATTTCACCTAACTTTACTGGAAAGAAGCAAGAAGATGATAAAACTGAAAACTAAAGAAGAAATTAGATTAATGATAGAGGGAGGAAAGAGATTAAAAGAGGTAGTCAATATTTTAAGGCTAAAAATTAAACCGGGAGTTACAACCAGGCAAATAGATAGCCAAGCGGAAGAGTTGATAAATAAGATGGGGGGAGAACCATCATTTAAAAGGGTAAAAGGCTACACTTGGAGCACCTGTATTTCTCTCAATGAACAGATAGTCCATACACCTCCGTCAGGGAGAATTATTGCAGACGGTGATATGCTGACAATTGATATAGGAATGTACTATAAAGGCTTTCATACAGACTTTGCTTATACATTGGCGATTGGCAGCAGAGACAAAAAAGTAGAAGAATTTTTACAAACGGGAAAAAAAGCTTTGCGGTCGGCCTTAGCTAAAGCAAAAAAAGGCAGAAGATTGGGTGAAATTTCTTATGCTATCGAAACCGAAGTCAAGAGCAAGAAATACTCGGTGGTAAGAGAGTTGACCGGTCACGGCATTGGACGCAAGCTTCACGAAGACCCGATGATCACGGGTTATGTTGACATACCGATTGACAAAACGATAGTGATCAAGCGCGGTTTGGTGATTGCAATTGAGGTAATTTATGCCATGGGTCGTTCCGAGATGGAGTACGAACATGATAGTGACTGGTCGATTAAGACAGCTGATGGAAGTTTGTCGGCTTGCTTTGAAAAGACAGTCGCTATTACCGATACTAAGACGATCATTTTAACCTGAGTTTATGGTAAAATAATAAGCTTAAATATGACAAAACAAAATGTTACGGTGCTTGAGGGGAGCGTGGCCGAAAACTTGCCGAACACCCTGTTTAAGGTTAAGTTGGATAACTCCGACAAAATTATTCTTTGTTATTTGTCGGGTAAGATGAGAAAAAATTATATCAAAATTTTGCCCGGAGACAGAGTAAGATTAGAAATGACCCCATATGATCTGAATAGGGGGAGAATAGTCTATAGACTATAAATCAAAAATCAAAGATCAAAATTCAAAAATACAACTTAAAAATTAACATTCCTGAATTTTAAGTTCCAGTTTTGACTTTTGCATTTTGAGTTTTGAATTTATTATTATGCATGTCAGGTCGTCTATTAAAAAAATTTGTCCTAAATGTAAGTTAGTAAAAAGAAAAGGTAAATTATACATTGTGTGTATTAATCCCAAGCATAAACAGCGACAAGGATAGTTAAAAAATTTCTAATTTCCAAAAAAATGGCAAGACTTTTGGGAGTGCAATTACCGGATGACAAACGAATAGAATACGCTTTGACCATGCTTTATGGTATAGGTTGGTCAAGGTCCGGCCGGATTTTAGAGCAGGTATTGATAGATAGAAGTAAAAAGGTGAAGGATTTGAGTGAAGATGAGATTAAAAAAATTATTGAATTCATAGAGAAAAATTTTAAAGTAGAGGGCAGTTTGAGAGAAGAAATAACGGGTGATGTCAAAAGGCTGAAAGAAATCAACAGTTATCGAGGTATAAGACACGCAAAAAATCTACCTGTTCGAGGACAAAGAACCAGATCAAATGCCAGAACTAAAAGAGGAAAAAGAAGGACAGTGGGAGCCTTAAGAAAAGAGACTTGGGCAAAAATGGGGCAGGGTAAACCAGGAGGGGCAGAAGCAAAGTCTGTTGCAAAGCCGAAATCCTAAGTTCGAATTTAGTTTTTTATATATCTATGGCTAAGAAAAAAAATCAAAAAATTATTGAAAAAGGAAAGATCTATATTACTGCTACTTTTAATAATACAATAATTACTGTAGCTGATGAAAAAGGAAGTCCGGTAATTGTCGCTTCATGCGGCATGTATGGATTTAGCGGTACAAGAAAACCTACTCCCTATGCGGCAACAATTACTGTTTCCGCCGCTCTTAAAAAAGCAGTAACCAATAACGGTTTAAAATATGCTGACATTTTTATAAAAGGTATAGGCCCCGGCAGAGAGGCTGCATTACGGGCGATCAAAGAATCGAGCGTGGAGATAAATAGAATTATAGATATTACACCAATACCACATAATGGGGTTAGGCCGCCAAAAGTGAGAAGAGTTTAATAATAATTTCCAATAACCAATATCCATTTTCCAACAAGATTGAAAATTTATAAATTCATTAGAAATTAGGAATATATGCGTTATACAGGTCCAAGAAACAAAATTTCCAGAAGAGAAGGCATAGACTTAGGTTTTAAAACCGTAGGTTCTAAATCATATGAGAGATTGCTAAAAAAAATCAATGTACCACCCGGTCAACGGGGAAGCAAAAGACGCAGGAAGATCTCCGATCATGCAAGACAATTGAGAGAAAAACAAAAACTGCGTTATCTTTATTTACTATCGGAAAAACAACTAAAAAAATATTTTAAGAAAGCAACTATTAAAAAAGGCAATACGGCATTTTACCTGGCAGTTTCATTGGAGAAGAGGCTTGACAATATTGTCTTTAAAGCAGGATTGAGTCCGACACGATTTTCCGCCCGTCAGTTAGTTTCACACAGACACATTAAAGTAAACGATAAGGTAATTTCTATCCCTTCGTATCAAGCTAAAAAAGATGATATAATAACTTTTTCCAAAGAAAAAACAAGCAAAATTCCTTATATTGAAAATATTTTAAGCAATAAGGACATAATTTCACCTGAATGGTTAGATCGAACAGGAGTCATGATTAAGGTGATTGATGAACCAACCGTGAGTGATATTGAGAAGCAGGTTAATCTAAGATTAGTTATTGAGCATTATTCCCGTTGATGCTCATCGTTATAATTTTAATTAAATTTTTATGATCAAGCCAAATTTCTTTACAGAAAAAGTAGAGGAAAAAAATGGATATGGGAAGTTTATTCTTGAGCCGTTAGCCCCTAGTTATGGGCAAAGTTTGGGAGTAGCATTGAGAAGGGCTCTCCTGTCTTCAATATCGGGAGCAGCTATCACCAATGTAAAAGTAGAAGGAGCTGCGCATCTTTTTTCAACTCTTAAAGGAGTCAAAGAGTCCGTATTGGATATTGTTTTAAATCTAAAGCGTCTGAGATTTAAGACTAATGGCGAAGGCCCATTTAAAATAAAAATTTCGGCCAAAGGTGCAAAAAAAATTTTCGGAAAAAACCTGCTTGGTGAAGTAGACGTAGTTAACAAAGACCAATATATAGCAGAGATTACAACTGCGAAAGGTAATCTTGAAATAGAAGCGGTAGTTGAGAAAGGAATAGGTTATCTTCCGGCTGATGAAAGAGAAAATGCCCAATCTGATTTTATTCCTGTGGATGCTTTTTTCTCACCGGTAAGAAAAGTTAATTTTAAAGTGGAAGAAGCCCGTGTTGGTAGAAAAAGCGATCTGGACAAACTCATTCTCGAGATCTGGACTGATGAAACAATCAAGCCCTCCGAAGCCTTAAAGCAGACAGCTACTGCTCTGGCGGAGCACTTTTTCTATATGCTTTCGGGCAAGGATACGCCGAAACATAAGCTTGAGGTAAGCGAGGAGGTAGCTAAAAAAGAGGCTACCGATAAAAAGCTTTATGAAGTGATAATAGACGAGCTCAATTTGCCTTCGAGAGTGATTAACGCGCTTTTGCGGGAAAATATTGAGACGGTGGCGGATTTAATTAAAGCGGGAAAAGCAAGCTTAACCGATATGAAGGGTGTAGGCAAGAAATCGATCGAGCTAATCGACAACGAATTGAAGAAGATGGGTATAGAGTTGAAATAAATCCGAAGCTCGAAACCCTAAATCCTAAACAAATCCAAACGTTCAAAAATTGCAAATTTAATATATTTTTGAGCTTTTGGGAAATTGAATTTAGAAGCTATTTCAATACTCGTCACTCTGGCTTGTCCAGAGTTTCTAAACCTCTTTCAGATTCTGGACGCGCATTCGGCTTGCCAGAATGACGTAAGTAGCCAGGTTTTGAAATAGGCTCTAGATAGCGTTTCGGATTCCGGAATTAGAATTTCGAGTTTTTAACATGCGGCATAAAGTCAAGAAAATTAAATTTAAATTCGGCAAAGATGCTAATAAGATGCTACTGCGTAAATTGACAAGAAACTTTGTAACTCACGGAAAAATAAGAACGACCCTAGCTAAAGCCAAGGTATTAAAGAGCGCAGTAGAAAGACTTGTGGAAAAAACTAAAGTCAGATCTGAAGCAAATAAAAACTACTTATTAAAAACTCTAAACGATAATAAACTGGTCCGGCGAATGTTTGATCAGGTTGGAGGCGCGCTAAAGGATAAAGTTGGCGGTTATGTAAAAATTGTACGATTGGGAGCTCGTCAATCAGATGGAGCTGAGACGGCAGCAGTTAAGTGGGTTTATCCAGTCGCGATACCGGAAAAGCCAGAAGAGAAAAAAATCAAGAAAAATCAGAAACCCGAAAAAGCTATAAAATTAGTTAAAAAAGAACAAAAATAATGGTACAACTTACAAAATCGACAAAACCAATCAAACTAAATGAAATCAAACGAGACTGGCACTTGGTTGATGTGAAAGGAAAGATACTGGGTCGAGCAATATCAATGACAGTCAAATACTTACTCGGCAAACACAAATCTAATTACTCGCCCAATCTGGACTCCGGCGATTTTGTAATTGTCATAAATGCAAAACAGGTAGTCGTATCTGGTAAGAAGGCTACGAGCAAAGTTTATACCCGTTATTCAGGTTACCCGGGCGGATTAAAAAGGATAAGATACAAAGAACTGATAGATAAAAATCCACGAGAAGTTATTAAAAAGGCTGTATCCGGTATGCTGCCCAAGAATAAACTAAGAGATCAAAGATTGGCCAGACTTAATATTTATCCTGATGAAAAACACCCCTTTGGTGAAAAGTTAAAAAGCAAAAGTTAAAAATCAAAATGACAAAAAAAGCCAAAAATATACAGTTCTACGAAGCGGTAGGTAAGCGCAAACAAGCAAGAGCCAGAATTCGACTATATGTTACGGGAGCAAATAAGTCGATAACCCTTAACAACATGATTATAAAAAGCGGGGAAATAATGTTGAATAAAAAGCCCATTTTTCAGATATTTCCTACCCAGGATGATAAAAATCGCTATCTTCTACCTTTAAAACTAACCCAGACCGAAGACCGTTTTGCCATATCAATACATGCCGAGGGTGGAGGAAAAACCGGCCAGCTTGATGCCATAATTAACGGATTAGCCAGAGCTGTTGAAAAAGTTGACCCAACTGCCTATCGGGCCGTGTTGAAAAAAAAGGGGCTGTTGACGAGAGATGCGAGAGTAAAAGAAAGAAGGAAAGTCGGCACCGGAGGAAAAGCCAGAAGAAAAAAGCAGTCGCCGAAGAGATAAAACAATACGCCCATCCTACTTACGATTTGCAGCTTTCTCGGAGCGCGAAAAAGCGGATGAGACGGGTATATATACTGAGTAACTCGGTTGCAAACCTTAAGTTATCTAAAGTATAGTTATCAGTTTTCAGTCAAAAGTGAAAGTTGATCTATCAGTTATTATTCTTTCATACAATACTAAAGGCTTAACCAGAAAATGTTTAAAATCCGTATTGTCTTCAGAATTGAAAGGCTTCAGAATGGAAGTAATAGTCTGCGACAATGCTTCTTCGGACGATAGCGCAGAAATGGTCGTAGATGAATTTCCAACCGTCAAAATAATTAAAAATCAAAATAATCGAGGGTTTGCAGCAGGTAATAATCCGGGTATCCGAGCAGCGAAAGGCAGGTACATCTTACTTTTAAATTCAGACACGGAAGTTGCTAAGAAATCACTCTTCTCCATGATAAGTTTTATGGATAGCAATCCTGGAGCCGGGGCGGCAACATGCAAGCTGGTGTTAACCGACGGTTCTTTGGACTCTGCCTGCCATAGGGGATTTCCTACACCCTGGGTAGCTTTTACCTATATTAGCAAACTGGAGAAATTATTTCCAAAATCAAAATTATTCGGAGGATACCATCAATGGTATAAGGATTTGAATACCGTGCATGAAATCGATTGTATTTCAGGAGCATTTTTTATGGTAAGAAAGAAGGTGGTAAATGAGGTCGGATACCTGGATGAAGAATATTTTTTATACGGTGAAGATCTTGATTGGGCTTACAGGATTCGTTCGCCAGGCTGGAAAATATTATTTAATCCAAAAGTAAAGGTACTGCATAAAAAGAAGCAAAGCGGAAGGGCGCATACAGATAAAGAAAGAAAAATTAAATCAGAGCTTTATTTTCATCTGAATAACCGTTTATTTTATAGGAAAAATTTAGCTAAAAAATATGGACCTGTAACGACTTTTTTTGTAAACGCTTTTTATGTTTTTAGAATTTCAATATTAAAAACATTCGGAATATAGATTTATGAAAGTCGGTATTGACGCTAGGCTCTTCGGCCAGACCGGTGTCGGAGTATATATAAAAAATCTGCTCTATCAGCTGAACCGGCTAAAAAATCCCGGATTTATTTTTTATGTCTATTTTCTGGCTGAAGATATAGACAAAATTAATTTAAATACCAGACTCTTTAAAAAAAAAGTTGTTTATGAGCGTTGGCATACTTTATCAGAACAGTTCAGCTTTTGGCAAAGACTCTATCAAGACAAACTGGATCTAATGCATTTTACCTATTTCAGCTATCCAGTCTTTTATAAAAGAAGATTCATTTCAACCCTGCACGATACGACTCCTCTAAATTTTAAGACATTTAAAGCTTCTACCCGGAATCAATTAGTTTACGTCCTTAAACATCAGGTGTTAAAATATGTAATTTCGCAACAAGTTCAAAATGCAAAAATTATCATTACCCCCTCTTTTACCGTAAAAGACCAGCTGGTAAAAATATACGGCAATAAATATAGAGACAAAATTAGGCCGATTTATGAAGGAGTGGATTATGAACTTATTCAATCATCTGTTAGTTATCCCGGATTTGTTTCAGGATCTGATATGAGATTCCGAAATAAATTCGGAATGACGAAAAGGGATCATTTTTTCATCTACGTCGGTAACTTCTATCCTCACAAAAATGTCGAGAATTTAATCAAGGCTTATGCAAGAGTCGAGACGTCTGTCAAACTTATCTTGATCGGACCTGATGATTATTTTGCCTCAAGACTTACCCGGTTAATTAAACAATTTAAACAGGAGAATAGGATATTTATATACCACGAACCAAAAAAACAAGATTTGGTTTTTTTTTATAAAAATGCGTTAGGTTTGATTCACCCTTCAATGTCGGAAGGATTCGGGTTACCTTTGCTTGAGGCTGCTTATTTTAACCTGCCGATAATTGCCTCAAGAATCGACATCTTTACCGAAATTTTGGCTGATAAGGCAGTTTACTTCGACCCAAAAAATATAAATGAGATGTCGGAAAAAATTGACTATTTTCTTAAAAAAAAGCCCAAATTTGACTATCAAGGACTGAAGGTAAAATTTTCCTTTGCAAAGATGACTAAGGCGATTTTAAATCAATATAGGAAGGGCGTTGGTTTAAACCATCGGCAAAGTTACGGTAAAGGTTGATCCTTTGCCCAGTTCGGATTCGACATTTATCGATCCTTTGTGCAAGTCGGTAATCTGTTTTGAGATATAAAGGCCAAGTCCGGTTCCCGGGGTTCTGTTGTGTTTTGCTTCTTCAAGGCGGCCAAATTTTTGAAAAATTTTTGTCTGGTTATCGCTTGAGATACCCGGACCAGTATCCGTGATGTGAATTCTGGTTTTATCTTTACCGGTGCTAAAATGAATTGTGATTTTACCTCGATCGGGAGTGTATTTAAGAGCATTGCCGATTATGTTTTCAAAGACTTCAGTGAGTTTATCTTTGTCGGCGCTGACCAAAAGTTTTTCAGGATAGGGGACGAGAATAAAAGTTTGCTGTTTTTCGTCGGCTTTTATCTTTAAAGTATCAAAGACCTGCTTGACCAACTCGTACAAGTCAATATTTTCAAGCGTCAGTTCGAGCCTTTGACTCTCGATTCTGGAGATAGTCAGCATATTCTGGACAAGTTTGATGAGGTGTTCTATCTCCGATGCCGCAATCTCCAGATAACTCTTAACTTGAGGATTAAGGTCCGTGGATTTATTAAGGGTCATCCAGATGTAACTTTTGATTGCAGTTAGCGGAGTTCTTAACTCGTGAGAGGCAATTGAAACAAATTCATCTTTTAATATATCAAGTTCCTTTAGCCTAATATTTGTTCGTTCAATATTCTGGTACAAAAGGGTATTGTCAATCGCAATTGAGATGACTCCCGGCAGTCTTTCTATCAAATTTTCCTGATAGGCAAAATAGGGAGCGGATTCTTCTTTTGGGCTGATGATGAAGGCTCCGATTGCCTCGTCCCTGATGATAAGAGGATAAATATGGAAATACTTGATTCTGGCTATATCCTGAATTTTTTTGCAGACGCCTTCAGTTAAATAAGACTTGAAAATGGCAAACATATTATCGGTTCTTTGCATTTTTTGGTCATTGATTGCCTGGATAATGATGTTAGATTCGTCCGTAAACGGCACTTTGAGAGAGTAAATAGCCCTTAGCAAATCGGAATCTATCTGGCTCAATGATTTATTCAGCGAAACGGCAAGCGGTACTAATAATCTGTTTTTATTGTCTTTAAGCAAAATATAGACAGCTTTAAATCCGGCCTCCGATACTACAGCATCTGTAACCTGGTGGGCTACACTTTTAATGTCGATGACCGAACTTAAGACAATCTCGTCGATTTTTCTAAGCAACGCTAACGATTTATTTACTTCAGCAAGTTCAAGATTTTTCTTGTAGAGTTCTTCGGCAATGTGCTTGGAGTCGGCATTGGCTACGTTTTGGTCAAGCATAGTATTGTTTGATTATATCAATGGCGAAGTAAACTTGGGAGTTGATCTTCAGGAATCTGACCTTTAAATTTCCCTAGGGCTTCTTTGCAGACTTCAACCGAAGCTTGACCGAAAAGCTGCTTATATTGATCTACCAAGTTTTGTAAAACTTGAGTCGCATTACCAATAAGAGAGACTTCCCGTTTTGGCCAGTCGATCTTTAACCCCTGTACTTTATTAGCTTGTTCAATAGCGATTGGACCAATAATATTTTCCTGCTCTTCAATTATTTTTTCAGCTATTTTTGCAAAAATATTCATATTACTTAAATCTAGTCATAACTGTTGAAACCGATTAAAGCTAATGACGTGATCAAAAAAGAGGTTGTGTACATTAAATCAACAGGTCCTGAATTATAATATGTTCCCAAACCTGCTTTATAAAGAAATGTAAAATCAGTGATATATTGTGTAAATAGGGCAATTAAAATAAATAGAATTCGATTTTTCATTTTGCCACCTAGAACTCCGCGAGAAAATTCATAGACTACTAAAGTAATTGAGATCGTTACGGCCTCTCCGAGCGGATATCCAAAATCCAGAAAAGTTCTAATAGGATTTGTAATATCGACAGACAATTCTTGTAAGAACAAATTGAATGAAATAATTACCATTATTATAGGAATAAGTACTATGATCAATTTTCCCCACATGGTTCTAAGTTTAAATTTGGCGCCGGTTGCCTTTGCAAGTGAAATTACTCCTAACGCGTATAAAGGAATAATCGAGAAGTAACCTATATCAGCTATCGATGGATAAGGTACTTCAATTTTTTGAATTACATTATAATAAGTCCAAGTAGTCTGACCAAACCACTCACCTAACAGACCCAACGAAAAATAAATCAATCCCCGACCAACATAACTTTTAACCCCTCCCCACTTTTTTGAAATTAAAAGTCCGTTAACGCCTCCTGCGAGCGCAATGAAAGCATAGATAAACCCAAATAGATAATTTTCTTGGGTTTCACGCACACCCGAAATGTATATTTTTAACCACCAGAAAAATAAAATCAGGTAATAAATTATTAAAATCCGTGCTAATCTAGATTTAAGTACGGTTTTATACATGTTTAAGATAAATTTAATATCATTTTCAACTGAAGTCAAGCAATTTTATTTTTAAAGAGTTTAATCCGCCACCCATGCGATATTTAATATTTAGTTTTACTTTAGATTTAGCAATTATTGGTTGTATAGCTATGATTTTATCACCGTTTAATGCATTGGTGGAATTTAATTTTAAACTTTCAGTTAAAAATATTTGACCGGAAATCTTAAGCCCATTAATTTTGCTATTCTTCGATAAAGTGAATATGACATCTTTATCAATAGATTCTTGGACAATTCCATTATTGAATTCTGATGTTACGATTTCTACTAAATTACTGACAAGCTTAATAGCTGATTTA
>MGAN01000008.1:3012-12101 GCA_001789745.1 Candidatus Roizmanbacteria bacterium RIFCSPLOWO2_01_FULL_40_13 | reverse complement strand
CATTAGAGTAAAAAGGCCATTCATGTTTGGGTGCAAGAATTTTGTAGCCGTAATATTTATTATTCGAGTATACAAGTTGGAGGAAAGTTCTATATTTTTGGGGAATTAATCGGCTGTGATTATCAATTACACCTTTTTGATAAAGTGAATTTATCGCAGGAAGCTGCAGTTCGTCTAAAAGTCCGGTTTCAATTATTTCTGCGATCAATACATCAACTTTTTTAGGTAGCGGTACTTTTAAAATATCCCCTTCTATTACCTTGATGACCTTGGTTAAATTATTTGCTTCAATACTTTTTCTTAAAGACTCTGCCAGGAGATGGTCAATTTCAACAGAATAAACTAACTTTGCTCCCGCTTCTGCCGCAAAAAAGGAAAGAATTCCGCTTCCGGCACCTACATCAAGCACAGTATCTCCATGCTTTACTATTTTATTAATTGCTTTACGAAAAGTACTGGTTCTAATTTTATCTTTAAGACACATATAAGGAAAGTCAGTGTTAGACCAGATTTCTACCATATTTACTATCCACCAGTTTTGATTAATAACCATCCTAAACCAACTATAATCACAAGAGAAATAATTTTTTCAGTTGCAGGCCAAGTTGAAAATTTTCCCGAAACGGCTGCAACACCAATAATAACAATTAAAAACCATAGGATTGTTTGAATTTCTGCAGAAATAATTTTAAACTCTTGTAGATATTTGAGTGCTAACCAGTAAGATACTATTGCTATCGATACCCCGAAGGTTGATTTGACAATTTCCGGCCAGATAATTCTACCTTTTTGCCAAATTTGAGAGGAATGGATAAAAAATTGAGTATCACCCCAGCCGGTTATAACTGTTAAAATTAATAAGATTAAAATAGAGATGATGTTATTCACCTTATATTTATCCAACCCCCGGACTTATAAATAGCTAAGACAAGAGCAGATGCAGCTGAATAATCTACTTTAATTAAATTCATTTTAACTTTAAATCTATTTTTATTCAGAGGAAAATTACGCGTACGGCAAAGGTCGGTTAACGATTCATTGACAACTTTAATCAAATTAGTTTTTACCGACTCTTCGGTAATTCCAATTTCTTCATGTTCAACAAAGATTCCTCGTCCGTCGTCTATCTGATACCAACCTAAGGCAGCCCCGATAAATTTTCCCACCTCACGACTTCTTATTTCGGCCTTCACAACGTATAAGCGATTTCCATACTCGCTTCTTTTAGGTGCATATTTTTTTACTTTTAATACTGCGCCTTTTGGGATTATTGAAGAGATATAAATAAGATTGTAGTTATGAACTCCTGCGAGTTTTAAAGCAGCATCAAAAGCAGAAAGTGGAGTTTTACCGTGTCCTGCTCCTGTTGTAATTGTGATGACCATAGTTTTAATTTTTAACCTTAATGGTTTAATTCCTCGCAGCTTGCTGCGAAATGTTTGTCATCCCCGCGCAGGCGGGGATCCAGTCTGGATTCCCTCCTCAGAGGGAATGACAGACTAGATACCTCGACGCTCTGCGTCGAGGAGTTTCATTATAGAACGATTGCGTAATTAGCAATCAATTTGTCATTCTGGCTTGTCCAGAATCTACAAATTGATAAACAACGATTCTGGATGCGCTAAAACTTTGTTTTAGCTTACCAGAATGACGTAAATAATAATTTAAATTTCTTATTACGCAATATATCTATTATAGTTTATTTACTGAAGTAAAGATTTAACTTTATTCATTAACTCTTGAGGATTGAAGTTGGACTTGACGATGCAGTCAAAACCCATGATCTTTACCTCTTCAAAATCCTTACCCGAGTCCAGATTGGTGAGGAAGATAATTTTTTTGTTTGGTTTTTCCGGCGGGTCGGATTGTAATTTTTTTATGACCTCAACTCCGGACAATTCGGGTAAAAGCAGATCAAGAAGGACCAAATCATAACCGCCCGATTTCATTTTTTCATAGGCGGAGTTTCCACCGGTTGCAAGTTCGAAATTCATGCCTTCCGTTTTCAACAGATCAGAATAAAGCTTCTGCAAAAGAGGTTCGTCCTCGACTAGTAAAATACGCTTATTGTCCATATAATTACTCATAATAATACTACATATACAAATATATACAAATTTTCAATTTGAATTTTTCAATTTTCATGAAATTATAGTTAGCGCAAAACAAAATGACCGGTTTTGATAAATGTCATGCTGAACTTATTTCAGCATCTATACCCCCTCTTAGTTGATTTTGCAAATTGTCAACTAAAGTTATCTTATCAAATCAACTTAGAGGGGTATATACTGATTGCGATTTCGATTAACAGAAGTATAAACAACAAGATCCTGAAATAAATTCAGGATGACAAATATGACATTTCGTATTGCGGTAGCTAGAGGATTACAAGCTAAAAGTCAAAAACTAATATTCAAAATCACAACTAAAATTCAAAAGTGACTTTAAAGTCATCCCGAACTTGTTTCGGGATCTTTATTTTTTATTACATGGCATACGTCTATATTGCTTCTAACTTCACACGTACAGTAATTTATATTGGAGTAACTAATAATTTACTAGGAAGAATTTATGAACATCAGCAAGGATTAGTAGAGGGGCTTAGTAAAAAATATATTTTGAAATTTTTGCTATATTTTGAAGAATATAAAAGTATTGTCGAAGCAATAAATAGAGAGAAACAGCTTAAAAATTGGCATAGGAATTGGAAGTTTAATCTGATTAAAGCTAAAAATCCCAAGCTTAAAGATTTATCTGAGAAATGGTGATAGATGCTGAAACGAGTTCAGCATGACATTGATTGTACTTTTAACTTTTTCATTTTGAGATTTGATTTTTAATCTATGATAAAAAAACTTATCGTTATTTTATTTTTCTTAACCGTCTTTTCAATCTATCTTCACAACCTCACCCGTGACATCTATAGCGGCGATGTGGGAGATCTGGTGACTGCGGCTGTGACAGGCGGCGTTGCACACCCTCCGGGATATCCTTTATTTACATTCTTAGGTAATATTTTATCCAGGCTGCCGATTCCCTTGCCGCCGGTAAGCAAAGTCGGTCTAATATCCGTCTTCGCGTCGCTTTTCGGGCTTATATTAATCTATAAATTTTCGTTGAAAGTTACTAAAAGCATTTTTTTAGCCTTATTGACAACTTCGATTTTAGCTTTTTCTTATCTATATTGGCTTCACGCAGAGATTCCGGAGGTATTTGCTTTAAATAACTTTTTTATCATTGCGATTTTATATTTTGCAATACGATATTACGAAAGTAAAAAACTCAAGGATCTGCATATTGTTTCTTTTCTGTCCGGATTGTCTTTGGCTCATCATCAGACAATCCTGTTGTTGCTACCGGCGATCGGCTTATTGATAATCGGGAATCGGAAACAGTGGGGAAATATTTTTAAACCGATTCTATTTTTTTTAATAGGGTTGTTGCCTTATCTCTATGTACCCGTTGCAGCCAGCAGGAATCCCAATATAAATTGGGATAACGCAATTAATCTGAACAATTTCATCCGCCTGATTCTGCGTCTTGACTACGGCGGTTTTGCACCCAGCGTTGTCAATGGCGTACCTTTTATCGTCAAAACTATTGTCGCCAAAAATTTTCTCAAAAATATCGTCGTGCTTTATTCTTACCAGATCCTGCTGGTTGCTTTTTTTGGAGCTTTTAGCCTGTTGAAGAAGGACAAATGGCTGTTATTGTCACTGCTTACGGCTTTTATAATTCCGGGACCTTTGTTTATCTTTTATTCGGCCAGCGTGATTACTACGACAACAGCTTGGGGAGTGAATGAAAGGTTTTACCTCATGGCTTCGGTCATATTTATTTTTTTTCTACCCTACGGTTTTTGCCGGGTGAAGGATTTTATTGATAAGAGAGTCGCAAGTAAAAAACTAACCTATGTTTTATTAGCTTATTTTCTGATTGTACCATATTTTTTGATAAAATATAATTTTCCCAAAACCAGCTTGGACAGAACCCAAATAGGCAATAATTTGGCCAAAGATTTCATCTCTTACCTTCCCCAGAATTCCCTATTGTTTGTATCTGGAGACACAACTGCTTTTAATCTATGGTATGCAAAGTATGGGTTAAATCTAAGACCTGACGTTGAAATCATCAATCCGGGCGGAGTGGGCGGAAACATCTTTCTGGATAATGCCGTCAATGCTTATTTTGAGAAATATCCCAAGACAAAATTAAGTGAGGTTGTTCATAAGACGATTGAAGAACTGCGTAAAAAAAGAACTCTCTATTCTACTTATGAGATGAACATAAGATTGCCCAGTACAAAGTTTGTTCCCCGGGGGTTGGTATATGAATTGGTTTGGGAAGAGAATATACCCGGCAAAGAAAAATACCTTTCCGAAGTCGAGTCGCAGTGGAAAAAGTTGCGTCCGGCAAGAAGAGAAACTCTTGCTCCCTGGGAGCAAAATTTGGTAACGCCGGAAATTCCCTTGATTTATTCAAACGGTTTGATAAGAGTCGCGGATTATTTGATATCGCAATACAACGATCCAGCCAAAGCAGAACATTATTATAGAAGAGCGCTGTGGATTGATAACGAAAACCCGGGAGGTCATGCGGGGTTAGGGCTTAGTTTGTATAAAGCTTATGGAGACTGCAGAGAATCAGTAAATCAGTTGAAAGAGGCGATAGATTTATATCAGATTTGGAAGAGGTATTATCTGCAATTATATATTCTTTATGATGAATGCGGATTACCCGATAAGGAAAAAAATGAGTTAATAAAATTATATGATGACAGATTTAACGAAGACCTGGTGGAGAAAGTTAAAAAGCAGATAAAATGAAAATTGCCTTTTTTAACTATCTGATGCTTGAATACGGAGGAGGTACCGGGCGTTTTTTTATCGACGCAGCAATCGGACTTAAGCAAAGATACCCAAACCTGAAGCTCTCAATTTTTTCCCTAAATAAAAAATTAGTTAAGAAAATTCAATCGCTGTATTCTTTTTACTTTCGGAGAAATATAGGTGAGGAACAAAGATTGTCAAATAATAATATTAAACAATACCTAAGAAAATCAGATATAAATTATGAGACAGTGCATAGCGGCAAAGAACTAAGAGAGAAATTGCAAGAGGCAGATGTAGTTTACAGTAAAAATGATTTGCTAGAATTGTTAATCTTGAGGCATTTTGTCGGCCGGCAATTTATTCATAAATTAATAATCGGATTTCACACCCCTGTTTTCTACGAAAGACCCTATAATCTACAGTCGTATCTGCACAACTTTTTATATAACTCTTTTATTTACAAATATCTGATAAAAGACGCTGACAAGTATCATGTTTTGAACAGATTTACGGAGAAAAGATTGAGGTTATGGTTTGCCGATAAAGAGATTAAGAAAATCTATAATCCATTTGAGTTTAACAGCGATAATTTTTCGGGCGAAGTGACAGGAAATAGATACGAAAATAGGCTGAATTTACTTTGGGTGGGCAGGTTGACCCGAGAAAAAGGAGTCGACGATTTGATCGAGTTAATTAAAGAACTGAAAAAAACTAAGCTTGACAAAAAGATCAAATGGTTGATTGCAGGATCAGGGGAATATGAAAAAGAAATAAAAAATTTAGCGAAGTCATACGGGAATGTTAAACATTTTGGATTTTTAAATGCCGGTGAACTTAAACATTTATATCAAAAAAGCGATCTTTTTCTCTCGACCAGCCGCTGGGAAAGTTTTCCCTATACATTTATTGAAGCACAATCGTTCGGACTTCTCATAATTGCTTATAATATCCACGGTTGTAAAGATATTGTTGAAGATGGAGTAAACGGTTATCTTGTAAACTCGTTGGAAGAATTTAGTCTTAAACTGGTTGATGTAATCAAAAACAGCAAAAAAAATATTAAGAAAAAGCAATATAAAAGGCATATCAGAAAATTAATAAACAATCAAGAAATCTTGAAAGAGTTTTATAAGTTATTTGCAGGATAGTTTATTGGCCTTTACGAAACTTTGATAAATGAAAAATCATTATAATCAAGGATACTTCGGCTGGCAAAAGAAGGCCGGGATGTATGGCGCGCAACAGGATCTTTGGTTGTACGCTCCTTTTATAAAAAAAACAGACAGGGTTCTTGATTTCGGATGCGGCGGAGGATATATGCTGGAAAAAATAGATTGTAATGAAAAATATGGTATTGACATTAACTCCCAAGCCCGCAATGAGGCAAAAAAAAGAGGCATTAAAGCGTATAAAAAACTTGGCGATCTGCCCGCTGGTCCAAAATTTGACGTAATCATCTCCCATCACGCGCTGGAACATCTGGAAAACCCGGCAGAAGTCCTAAAGTCGCTAAAAAAATTTCTTAAGCCGGGCGGATATTTGATCGTAGCGGTTCCGATCGACGACTGGAGAGTTGAAAAAAAATATGACAGAGACGACATAAATAAGCATTTGTACACCTGGACACCCAGATTGCTGGGGAATCTGTGCTCGCAATGCGGGTATACGATTAAAGACATCGGGATAGTAGAGAGAGCATGGGTGCCTTTAAGCAGATTTTATTATCCATATATTCCCAAACCTATTTATAATTTTTTTTCCCTGCTGTGGAGTAAGTTAACTTTAACCAGGCAAATACGAATAATTTGCAGACAGTAGCTACCGCAATGCGAAATGTCATATTTGTCATCCTGAATTTATTTCAGGATCTTGTTGTTTATACTTCTGTTAATTGAAATCGCAATCAGTATATATACCCATCTTACTCCGATTTGCAGCTCTCTCGGAGCGAAAAAGCGGATTAGATGGGTATATACTGAGTAACTCAATTGCAAACCTTAAGTTATCGAAGTATACCCCTCCTTAGTTGATTTGATAAGATGACTTTAGTTGACAATTTGCAAAATCAACTAAGAGGGGGTATAGATGCTGAAACAAGTTCGGCATGACATTTATCAAAACCGGTCATTTTGTTTTGCGCTGACTACAAGAATTAGAATATTAATATTTTATTATTATTTTAAGAGAGATCTTGCAAGTAGAGTGTTTTTACTTTTAATTTTGGCTGACGGGTTTCGGACTGCTTTTTCAAAAAGATTCGCCGGATGATTTCATGTTGCAAACCAAGAGCGTAAGAAATGTGAATTACAGGAAAAATGAGAGGCAGAGTAAATAAAAGGCCAAATTGTTTATATTTTAAAGTGGCTTTTAATGAAGTAGCGAAAGATAAACCAAGATACAGCAGCAAGGGCGCCGAGTACCAGACAGGATCATAAAATAAAAGACTAAAAAGGTAGAGCACAAAGATAATCGGGACAAAAAATATGACATCCTCAAAGCTTCCGTTATAAACTATCTGTTTCATCCTTCCTATGCCATAGTGGTGAAATTGATTAGCCAAATCCCAAATTGACTTTCTTTGCTGGCGATAAATTGACAGTTCTTTTTTGTAGACCAACTTGTAGCCGGCTTTTTTTATCCGTCGCAGAAGTTCTGTCTCTTCGTTGGGCATGATTTTTTCGTTAAACCCCCCCAGTTTCTTAACTATTTTTTTGCGCAAAGCGAGATTGGCGCCGATGAGATGATATTCACTGCCAGCTTCAGCCATTTTTTGGCTACTATACCTTAATCGCATACGCATGGCGCCAAAATAAGTTTCAAGCGCACAAGCGATCACAAACGAAAGGGAATTTTTATCTTTCTTAGTTAAGCTTGGGCCACCAACTGCGGCAACAGCGGATTTTTTGAATTCCGAGGCAATAATTTCGAAAGCAGTCGATTTGACCGCCGAATCGTTATCAAGAAGATAGATAATTTCACCTTTTGATTTTTTCAGGGCAAGATTTCTTTGTCTGGCGATCTGATTACCCTCAACGATAATTATTTCAGTTTGCTCCGGCGGATATTTGATCTTTTTGAGTGAACTAATTACGGTTTTAATATCGCTTTCCGGTTTAATAGGAATGTTAACAGAGATTTTAGGAAGTGTAGGCATAGGACAAATGATACCATAAAAAAACCCCACACCTGACGATGCGGGGTTAAGTTAATCCAAATCTCTCGCTAATTATTCTTACCTGGTAACCTCAATGGTTGCGCCCAGTTCAGCTCCCGGCGCTGCCACAGTCAATCTGTTGTTAGCTCCGATCTGGCCTACGGTATAACCCGCATTCCAGGAGGTACCGGTACAGTCTGCGGCTTGAACCGGAGTTCCGTTATTGACTAAAGGATCAACCGGTAAAGCAGCAATATATTGAGGTACTAATGAGCTGCACATGCTATTGTAGGTAGTTGCTTGGATTGTCTCGGATGTTGTCGTAATACCGGACGGCAATGAGCCCTGGTTATCCGCCATATACTGGTTGATAGCATTCAGAACGGCATTGACATCGCTTGATCTTTTAGTATTATTCGACTGCGAAAACTGTCTGGCCGGATTAATTGCGATTAAGGTAATTGCCAATAAAATTGCCAGAATTCCGATTACGACCAATAATTCGATAAGTGTGAAACCGGAAGAAAAAAGTTTTTTCATCTATATTTGCTTTTATTCACCCCCCTTAATTCAATTTATATTTTTTTTACCCTGAATCTGCTATTTGAATAAAAATTACAAGGAGCAGGCATCCTCGCCCATGGCGATCGTATGAGCCCTGGTTACACCCGAATTATCTGCTTGCGCAAAAACCACAATTGCCGTATCAGGCTGAATTAGTTCGGCTACGCTTCCTGGAGCAACTACCGTGACTTTGCTTACTTGGTCGTAATCAACCTCTGTGGCGGAAGTCAGATCCTGCGGAGTACAAAGAACCGCAACCTCATCTGAAGGCATTTGATAGGAGATTGAGTCGCCGTTTTCGTTGATAAAGATACTTCCGGCCTCAACTTTTTCAAAAGCAGCTCTGGTCACGCCTGATGTTCCGATTTTGACAGTTCTGACTGGTTCGCGGTAGCCAATGTCGCCTTTTTGAGGGCCTTCATCCGTGCCGGATTCTTCAACTTTGCCCATTTCATCGGTTAAGTTGGTTATCCCCCCCGGTGATGCTTGCTGATTTTTGTCGCGAAAATAAAAAAATAAAAGCAGGGAAAAAGCCAGAG
>MGAN01000008.1:0-2968 GCA_001789745.1 Candidatus Roizmanbacteria bacterium RIFCSPLOWO2_01_FULL_40_13 | reverse complement strand
GCAGGGAAAAAGCCAGAGCAAGAAATATTACAACCGGCAGAAGCATTGATTTTGATTTATTATTATCCATATATTATTAATATATACATTTTAAATATTAAATGTCAATAGTATAAAAAGTTTCAAAAACTGGTAACGAAAAATTCAGCCGGGATCTGCGGAAAACTTTGGAATAGTTGAACTTTTTTACTGACGCCGCTTGCGGCTTTGGCCTCTGATACAACATATTTTCCCTGAACCGGCAGATTTCCACCTCCGATTCTTTCAAAACCTATTCTAGTCGGAGCAAAAAGAGTTCTGACAATAAGAACCGCATAATTGTCTACGGCAAGGCTGTCGCTTCTGTAGGAGAAAGAATATCCTTGAAGCGGATACGACCCGCCGGTTGCGGCCAGATCCTCGCTCGGTTTAGTGATGTTATTGCAGGGGTCGATCAATCTTCGAGCAACCGAGTTAGTGGGAGTTATTAAGGTAAGCTCGAGGGAAGGACAGGAACTTTCGGACATAAAGTATAAATCCAAAGATCCGTTTAAAGGATTGGCGAATCCGGGATAATCTGACAGATAAAAAGTATACTGCTGATCTTTTTGCAGAAGTGGCGCTACGAAGGTGGGGCCGGTTATAGATCCGACTGTTGCCTGACCGGAAAAGCCGGTTCCGGCGATATTCGGCAAAGAAGCTATAGAGACGGAGCTGCCGATACTTTGCTGCAGCACCGCTTCGACTCCGGCTTCGGCGGCAGATAAGGCTTTTTGCGACTCTTCTTCAAGTTGGGTAAGCTGGGTTTCGGTTGTTGATCTAAAGGTGACTGCCAGGACGACGGTGAGAATAGTCGCCACGAGCATGATAGTGATTAAAAGTATCTGGCCTTTTTGGAGATATTTAATTTGAAATTTGAAATTTGAAATTTTCATTGATCGTTTAATTATAAAATTGAAAATTGAAAATTGCATTTATTGCAGCTGTTTCCACTCATAAGATGCGGTTGAAAAAATTGGTAAGAGATCAAGATACATACCGGGTTTGACTACTATAAATACCGAGGGGCGGCTGAGGTCGGCTCTGTCTCTGGTTGTAGAATCAACAGGACCAAATGAGATTATATTGCCCACGATCTTTAAAGGAGTATTAGAAGTTCCAAAGTTGACCTGATTGGCGATAAAAAGGCCGTTAAGCTCTTGCATATTGGGTGCGATATTGATCGTACCTGTGGTGAAGATCACGACCGACTCTGGTGAGGCGCTGTTGCCAAAGACGTTGTCGGTGGTATTTATAGTGACGTCACCGCCAGCCACAAAGAGAGAAACGGGAGACGCGCCAGTGATTTGGTATTCAGAGGTATTATTTATCGTCAGATTGTTATTATATTGATAAATGCCGCTAGATAAGTTGCTTAGGTTAGTAATGGTCCTATATTCTTTTCTTGATTTGATATAGGATAAAAATGTCTCTGGCGTGAAGGGAGTTTTATAAGTGTAATTTGAGGAGTTTATCCACTCTTTGCTTGAGGCTTGGTCTGTAGCTGGGGGATTGGGGATGACGACAACTCCGGGGTCATTGGTTGTATTAACTACCAGATAAGGTTGAGTTGTATCGTCAGCATCAAATTTATTGACAACGGCAGGAATTCTCATAGCAAAACTTCCGATCTTGCTGAAAGATCCGTCCTTGATTTTAAACCATGGACCTTGGGTAAAGCTCTGGAAGTCGCAAACGTCGATTATACCGCTTGCTGTACTTGCCATTTTAATTGCCTGGTTATTCAGCTGTGCAACGGGATTTCTAAACAGCAACCCGGTACTTAAGGTCAGTTCCGGAGATCCATCCGGCGTGACGAAAACATCATAGGTGTCGGTATTGATATTAAGTTCCATGCGTAAATGATAATTTACACCGGCTGAATAACTTATGGAACCCGCAAATGAGCTGGTTGCGCCGTCATAGGCTCTAATATTTCCACCGAGATTGAATCTGACATTAGCCGCCAGATCATTGACTCCGCCGGCGGGTCCGTCCGAAAGTCCTATATCTCCCTGGTCGACGTTGCCGCCGTTTGGTATAACATCGAATTCAGCGGTAAAGACTCCGGTCTGATTGGCAAAGTTCTCATTCTGCCAGGTTGAGTCAGCAGCCACACAGTTGCCTCCCGGAGTCGGTGTCGGCGTATCTGCGACAGGGGTCGGTGTCGGCGTATCCGCCGCTCCAACCGTCATAGTCACGCTGTCGCTGCAGACGTCTGCGACTCCGTCTACCGTCACCTGGGCTGTGATGTTGACGTTTCCCGATGAGTTGCCGGTTATTCCCAGTGAATATGGCGCTGAGGTGTCGTTGCGGGATGAGTTGCCGGCCGGACAGGGAGTGGCCGCCGGTCCGCAGATTGAGGCAATCGAGGCATCGGCGGAGGTAAAAAGCACCGAGTCTACGCTGGTTCCATTGGTCAGATTGACATTGGCCGTACCCTGGGTTGACCCGGCTACGGCTATGGGATTGGAGTTGACGGTCAGGACCACGTTGCAGGATTGTGGCGCAGGAGTGGGAGTACGGGTCGGGGTGGGGGGAATTGGAGTCGGGGTCGGCGTATCCGCGGCAGGAGTGGGAGTTACGGTTGGGGTGGGGGGAATTGGAGTCGGGGTTCTGGTTGGAGTGGGAACGCTTCCCACCGTCAAACTGGAGGTATCACTGCAAGTCCCAGATACTCCTCCTACCGTGACCTGGGCGCTTAAAGTAATATTTCCTGAAGCCTTACCCGTTGCTCCTACCGTATACGGCGAGGTTGAGTCCGTATAGGATGCGGCGCCGCCACAAGGAATTGCGCCTGAAGCGCAGACAGAGGCTATGGTTGAATTCGAGCTTGTAAATATTACATTATTTACCGAACCTCCGACTACATTGGTGACGGTTGCAGTAAATATCGTCGAGTTGCCTTCGGTGACTGTGTCTGATGCCGGGGCGATATTTACCGTACAGG
>MGAN01000007.1:2978-6156 GCA_001789745.1 Candidatus Roizmanbacteria bacterium RIFCSPLOWO2_01_FULL_40_13 | reverse complement strand
CATCAGCTTTTCGGTGATGGCCGCTGCCTTTTTCTTCTAGAATTCGTGGATAATAAATTTTTTCTTTATTATCCATTAAAATAATATCTTTATCGAATTCAAAATCATCAAAATTGACTGAATGGGTGTCGAGGGCAATGTTAAAGACTAAATTACCTTCTTTTGAGTTTAAGGAAGTGAGATACTCGACTATCACTGTTACACCGGCCTGTTCTTTTTCCTGTTTGAAATTGGTTTCCAAGGTTGTCTTAGGGATATCTATTTTTTGGGAAGATTTTCCTAAATCATTGAGACTAAAAATGATAATCAGAATGATTACGATTAATAACGCAAAATATTCTTTGGGAATATTTTTGAGAAATTTCATACTCCGCAGCCGCCACCGCCTTCGACTTGGGGAAGCAAACCTTCGGATTGAAGCTGTTTGCTGATGGCTATGTATCCACTTCCACTTGAATAGTTTTGACCCAGCACTTCTTGGGGATCAACTTGAGTCCAAGGAGTGCCTTTCTTCATACGGAAATAGACTCCTAGTTCCGCATAGGTTTGTGGGAACCAGAGAGAGTTTAGGGCAAGCGCTTTCTGGTAGATTTTTTCCTTTGGCATGCCTTGGTTCACTGCCAGTTCTATAAAGCCTAGCATAGCTGCGCCATGATTGCAGTCGGGGAAGTATGTCGAATTGCCGCAGCAGGGACGGTATATATTTTGGGAAATTTCTGTCACGAGTGCTTCTTGGGTGGGGTTTAATTTAACAATTTCATATTTATTAAACAACTGGCCGCCATCTATAGTACCTAAGCTCCAGCCGCCGGTTGAAGCGAAATTACCGACTGTATCTTTATACTGTGTGCCCATAGGGCCTTCAGATAGTACATTGGTTTTATTGGCAATACCTAGGGGCCAGAGTAAATTTAGAAGAAGGCCGGCATTGTCGGGGGTGAGGATAATTTCTTTATTGGAAGGCGTATCAAGTAATTTACTTTCCTCACTTTTCAGTCTTCCTCGATCCTGGTAGAGAGCCAGAAATTTTTCTTTGTCAATGGCGCCAACTTCTATCATTTTCACAATAGAATCGTTAAAGGAAATACCTAAATTAACTTTTTGGGGTAAAACTTCTTTGGTGATTTCCTCTTGAAGTTTGGCGGGATCGGGAGTAACTGTAGGAATGTTGGTTAAAAAGGGTATGGAGATCTGGTTGGATGATAGTTTGACTTGGAGAGCAGGCAGAACTTTGAAAATGAAAAAGGCTATAAGCAAACCTGTGGCAAGTCCGATGATGTAGTTGTTATTTCTTTTTTTGATGACCATTTTTGGCCTCCTTAGACATAATAATTAATAAAAGAATTATAGCAGCAATTACCAGAATATCGAGGAGGGGATTTTTTAAGTTTGCGGAAACCTGGAATATAAAGTTACGAAGAGAGGAACCGTATTCCATATTTTGTTCCATGATTATTTTGCCCGTTAGCGCAAGATAGGCGATGATAATTCCTGAAAAAATAAACGTAAGAGAAGCAAGAATTTTTAGCGGTTTTTCAATATTTTTTTTGACTTTGTAGAGATAATTGTTGGTGAATTTATCATAGGCGAGGGATAGGAAAAATAGTGGAAAAACTATGCCGGCGACATAAACTATAGATACAATAAGAGCTGTCAGGAATGTAGGGGATAGGGAGGAAAGGGTAATGGCGGCAAAAAGAACTGGGGCACAACATGATGAAGTGATGCCCGAGAAAATGCCCAATAAAAATGTTGAGAAAGTAGTGGTTTTTTTGGGCATAGTGAAGTGGGGGAGGGGGAGCATGATTTTGGTATCCAGAAAAGTCATAAGTCCAATGACAAACATAAGGAGAGCACCTAGAAGATAAACTGTAGTATGGAATTGATCAAAAAAGGAGACGATGAATTTCATACCAAGAGCTACAGGGACAAGTATGATGCCCAGGCCTAAGGCAAAGACTAGAGTAAGATAGACAATTCTGGTTCTTTCTTTGAAGATAGTTCCCAAGTATGAGGGGAAAAGAAATGTGATACAGCAGGGTGCAAAAAGAGCGACCATGCCGCCTAAGAAAGAAGCTGTAAGCGAGACACCAAAGAATAAGTTGTTATCCATAATTTACTCTACAAAAGCTTTTACGGTAAATGTAAGTTTGGCGTTTTCGGGATCGTTGGTTTGGATAAAGACATCGCGAGTTACTGTACCTGAAACTGGCATAATATACGGCCGATAGATGACGGAGAGATCAGCCTTTTTACCGGGATCAACGGTGCCTGTCCAGGTGCCTTTGGAATGCATGCCGAATTCAGGGCTTTTTTGGCCATCTATAGTGATAATCCCTACAGTGCAACCGCATGATGAGGATACTCCAAAAAGCTGGAGGGGTTTGTTGCCTGTATTTTCTATAGTAAATTTACCTGCTTTTTCTCCACTTACTTTCATTTTGCCTAGGTCAGAAAAAAGGGAAGAGGCTTTGGCTTTGGGTTTGTCTGTATCTTTGGCGGAATAGGAAGCAACGAGAGTAGAGGAGTTGGTAGTTTTTTGCTCGCTAGCGGAAAATACTACTATGACGGCTATGGCAAGTAGAGTAAATCCACCGATAAGGGCTAATATTATTTTTTCACCTGACATAAAGTTTTTCATGGAACCTCCTTTAAATTTTTAATTTCAACCTTTTTAATAAAAGGGAGTTGGTGATAACTGATATAGAACTTGAGGCCATGGCGAGGGAAGCAAAAATGGGATTGAGTAGTATGCCAAAGAAAGGATAGAGAATGCCCATGGCTACGGGAATAAGGAGGACGTTATATCCAAATGCCCAAAAAAGATTGAGGCGGATAGTGCGCATGGTTTTTTGTGATAATTCTATTGATGCTGCTACTGATCTGAGATCTTTATTTACAAGTGTAATGTCAGCTGCCTCGATGGCTACATCAGTGCCTGTACCCATGGCAATACCGACATCAGCAGCGGCCAGAGCGGGCGCGTCATTTATACCGTCTCCGACGAAGGCAACTATATTAGTTGATAGTTTATAGTTATTAGTTTTTAGTTTCTGAACTATTTTTTCCTTGTTTTGTGGTAGGACTTCGGCAAAAATATTTTCTTTATCGATACCGGCGAGAGCACCTATTGTTTGGGCTGTTTGGGGATTATCACCTGTGACCATATAGACTTTTA
>MGAN01000007.1:1961-2938 GCA_001789745.1 Candidatus Roizmanbacteria bacterium RIFCSPLOWO2_01_FULL_40_13 | reverse complement strand
TTCTTTCAGAGTATCTGCTATAGCGAATAAGGCGATATTTTTGCCGTTAATGGCAACATAGGCTAAGGTTTTGCCTTCGTGGGACCATTGTTCTCCTTTTTTATCAAGTTCGGCACATCTTATGACTTTTTGATCTTCCATAAGTTTTTTGTTGCCAATGAGTACTTTTATTCCGTCTACTTCTCCTTTTATTCCCATGCCAGAAACTGCAAAAGCTTTTTGGGTGGGAAGCTCTTTGGATTTATCTTTAAGAAACTCAGTGATGGCTAGTGAAAGGGAATGCTCGGAATGTTTTTCCAGAGAATATACTGCTGAGAGAATAAAATTTTCTGTATTTTTAATTTTATTTTTGGGAAGTTTTAAGGCGTCTTTTACTTTCTCTAAATTATCCATGAAAGAAAAGTCAGTAACTTTTGGTTTGCCCTGGGTAAGAGTACCTGTTTTGTCAAAAATAACTGCTTTGATTTTGTGGGCTAGTTCGAGACTTTCGGCATCTTTTATAAGTATACCGGCTTGGGCACCTTTGCCTGTGCCGACCATAATAGCTGTGGGAGTAGCCAGACCCATAGCACAGGGACAAGCGATGATAAGAACAGCAACGGTATTGAGCATGGCAAATAAAAATGATGGCTGGGGGCCAAAATTGTACCAGAGGACAAAAGTAGCAAGAGCAATCATGATAACTATAGGTACAAAATATGAGGAAACAACATCGGCTAATCTTTGGATAGGGGCTTTACTACCTTGGGCCTGTTCAACGAGTTTGATGATTTGGGAGAGCATAGTATCACTTCCTACTTTAGTGGCTTTGAGGGTGAAGGAGCCGGTTTTATTTATGGTGGCACCGATTACGATATCTCCTTTTTGTTTATCCACAGGTATGCTTTCTCCTGTCACCATGGATTCATCTAGGGAGGATTCACCAGCAATAATGACACCATCAACGGGAATCTTTTCTCCGGGTCGGCCTCTAATAA
>MGAN01000007.1:0-1929 GCA_001789745.1 Candidatus Roizmanbacteria bacterium RIFCSPLOWO2_01_FULL_40_13 | reverse complement strand
TCGATTTCCTTACCATTTCTTAGGGTGCGGGCTGTTTTGGCGGCAAGGCCCAGAAGTCTTTTTATGGCTTCACCAGTTCCTGCTTTGGCTCGGGCTTCCAAGAATCTACCCAAAAGAATAAGAGCAATAATAATGGTGGAGACGTCAAAGTAGGGCATAGGCTCTATACCTAAGCCTTCAATAATTTGGGGGAAGAGAGTGACAAATGCAGAATATCCAAAAGCAACCGACGTGCCGATAGTAACGAGAGTATCCATATTGGCGGTTCTGTTTTTCAGAGCCGGAATTGTGGCTTTATAAAAAGTGAGTCCGGCCCAGAATTGGACCGGGATAGCAAGAAGCAGTTGAATAAAAAAGTTTTGAAGAAATGAGGGAGCTGTATTTATAAGTCCAGGGAAACTTCCCCAAAGAATAAGACTGCCTAAGACTAGACTGATACTTACCTTAATTTTGAGATCCTGAAGCTCTTTTTGTTTTTGGGTTTTTTGCTCAGCCTCTTTCATGGTTGAATCATCTTTTTTATTAATTAAAGCTTTGTAGCCGACACTTGCTACTGCATTTTCCAGAAGGGTATCGGAAACTTTTTGGGAATCATAATTAACCGAGGCTTTTTCTGTAGCCAAATTTACAGTGGCTTTTTCTACACCAGGAATTTTGGAAAGCGCTTTTTCCAATAATCTAACGCATGAGGCACAATGCATGCCTTCTATAGCAAATGTTTTAGTGGACGATGAGTTTGCCATGATACATGTTCATGCCGCAGGAGAAGGGGAATGTGCCCGTCTCGCGGGGTGTAATTTCAATAGTAGTTTTTTTATTTAGAGGAAGAAATTTTTTAATTTTGAAGTCAGAAAGAACAATTTCTTCGAGACAAGAAGATGGATCTTTACGGAAAAAATTGAGTTTGGTGGTTTTGCCTTGCGGAATCGAAATTACAGACGGGGAGTAGCCACCTTCGACTTTAATATCTATAGAATCTTTGGCTTCGACTGCCTCCTCTTTCTTACCAAGAAAATACCAGTAAGTGGCCGCGATACCCAAAAGGCCGAAAATAGTGACTATGATTTTATCCATTTTTTTGATTTCTTTTAAAGACAGCCATGACTTCGTTTATGACTTCTTTGGATTTGCCTTTTTTGATGGAATCGACAACACAGGTATTTAAATGATTATTGAGGATAAGTGAATTGATTTCTTTGAGGGCTGCTTCAACTGCCTGGGATTGGTGAAGAATGTCTATACAATATTCGTCTTTTTCTACCATTTCCCTAACTTTTTTAAGGTGTCCTTCGGTGATCTTGAGACGACTAATAATAGATTGCTGGCTATTGCCGTGGCTATGATTGTTATGATTATGCTGTTGATGATCCATATAGAAATCCTTTCTATCCCCTAGGGGGGGATAGGGATAGTATATCAAAGTTAAAAGTGAAAAGTCAAATGTTAAAAGTTATATAATAACTTTATGCTTTATACTCCTCATTTTCTCACTGGGGCGGCGATACTCAAGTTAGTGCCGAATCCAGTCATAGGAGTTCCACTGGCGCTTGCGTCACATTTTCTTCTTGATATGACACCGCATAATGATTTTGATGTTAAGCCTGGAGCGTCTCTTAAGAGTATTCTTTCTAAGAAGAATAAACAAAGGAATTTTATGTTGGTGGTGATGGCGATAGATGCGGTGCTGTTGATTCTATCTTTTTTCTGGTTACTTTTAGGTCAAAACAATTATTGGTTAGTGATAGGCGGGGGAGTGGGGATATCGCCGGATGCACTAGAACAATCACTACTACTTTTGGGTAAGCAAATACCGGGGCTACAGTATAATTTCCAGTGGAGAGTAAGTAGAAAATATGGCTTTATAAGTTATCCGGTTGTGAGTCTGGCGGCTTTGTGGATTTTGAATCGAGTATGAGGTTTATTGAGTAG
>MGAN01000006.1:20609-21387 GCA_001789745.1 Candidatus Roizmanbacteria bacterium RIFCSPLOWO2_01_FULL_40_13 | reverse complement strand
TAGGCCCGCTTGCACCGGTTGCCCCGGTTGGCCCGGTTGGACCGCTTGCACCGGTCGCGCCTGTCGGGCCGGTCGGACCTGAAGCACCAGATGTTCCGGTAGCTCCAGTTACCCCGGTCGGGCCTGTTGGTCCAGTCTGCCCGGTTGGACCGGTTGGTCCACTGGTTCCGGTAGTCCCAGACGGTCCGGTTGGTCCTGTGCTGCCGGTTGCACCAGACGGACCTCTGGTTCCAGTAGCGCCGGTTGGACCTGTCGGGCCGCTTGCGCCTGTAATTCCGGTTGGCCCTGTGGGACCTGAAGCGCCGGTTAATCCGGTAGGTCCGGTAGGTCCGCTTTCACCGGTCGATCCGGTTGCGCCGGTTGGTCCCGTAGGGCCTGTTGCTCCGGTTGGTCCTGTTGGACCTGAGGCGCCGCTTGCACCTGTAGCTCCGGTGGGACCGGTCGGACCTGAGGCGCCGGTTATTCCGGTTGGACCGGTTGGTCCACTTGTACCGGTCGCGCCTGTCGGGCCCGTCGGACCAGAAATTCCTGTCGCCCCAGTTGGACCCGTTGGACCTGAGGTACCGGTACTACCTGTGGGTCCTGTGGGACCTGAAGCGCCGGTTGCGCCGGTCGGTCCTGTCGGACCTGTTGCGCCGGTCGGTCCTGTCGGACCTGAAGCTCCGCTTGCACCGGTTGCTCCGGTCGGTCCTGTCGGACCGCTGACTCCAGCTTCTCCGGTTGGACCGGTTGGTCCACTGGTTCCGGTAGTCCCAGTCGGTCCCGTCGGTCCCGTTGT
>MGAN01000006.1:0-20494 GCA_001789745.1 Candidatus Roizmanbacteria bacterium RIFCSPLOWO2_01_FULL_40_13 | reverse complement strand
GCTCCGCTTGCGCCGGTTGCTCCGGTTGGCCCGGTTGGGCCGCTTACACCGGTCGATCCGGTTGCTCCGGTTGGCCCGGTTGGGCCGCTTACACCGGTCGATCCCGTTATACCTGTCGGACCGGTCGGTCCAGTGCCACCAGTGGTTCCTTCAGAGCCGCCAGATCCTGCCGCACCGGTCGGACCTGTGGGTCCGCTTGCGCCGGTTGCGCCGGTCGGACCTGTGGGACCGCTTGCGCCGGTTGAGCCGGTTGCTCCTGTTGGACCTGTGGGACCGCTGACTCCAGCTTCTCCGGTTGGACCGGTTGGACCTGAAGCGCCGGTTGCGCCTGTTGGACCTGTGGGTCCTGTTGCGCCGGTTGGTCCTGTCGGACCGCTGACACCTGTAGATCCTGTTGCCCCTGTCGGACCCGTAGGACCGCTGACTCCAGCTTCTCCGGTTGGACCGGTAGGCCCACTGGTTCCGGTAGTCCCGGTCGGACCGGTCGGTCCCGTTGCGCCCGTAGCCCCGGTTGGACCCGTTGGTCCGCTTGCTCCGCTTGAGCCGGTAGCCCCGGTTGGACCTGTGGGACCGGAAATCCCAGCTTCTCCGGTTGGACCTGTCGGGCCTGAGGCGCCGGTAGTCCCAGTCGGACCCGTAGGGCCTGTAAGACCAGTAGCACCTGTAGGTCCTGAGGCTCCGGTCGGTCCAGTAGGACCGCTGACACCTGTAGATCCTGTTGCCCCTGTCGGACCCGTAGGACCGCTGATACCGGCCTCACCGGTTGGACCTGTCGGTCCTGTTGCGCCGGTTGCCCCTGTCGGACCTGTGGGACCACTGACTCCAGCTTCTCCGGTTGGACCGGTCGGGCCTGAAGCGCCGCTTGCGCCGGTTGACCCGGTTGGCCCGGTTGGACCGCTGACTCCAGCCTCTCCGGTTGGTCCTGTCGGGCCTGAAGCGCCGGTAGTCCCAGTCGGACCGGTTGGCCCACTCACACCGGCTTCCCCGGTTGCGCCTGTAGGACCTGAAGCACCGCTTGAGCCGGTTGCTCCTGTCGGACCTGTGGGACCACTGACTCCAGCTTCTCCGGTTGGACCGGTTGGACCTGAAGCGCCGGTTGCGCCTGTTGGACCTGTGGGTCCTGTTGCGCCGGTTGGTCCTGTCGGACCTGAAGTGCCGCTTGCACCACTTGCTCCGGTTGGACCAGTTGGACCGCTTGCACCACTTGCTCCGGTTGGACCAGTTGGACCGCTTGCACCGGTTGCTCCTGTCGGTCCTGTAGGACCGGAAACTCCAGCTTCGCCAGTGGGACCAGTAGGACCTGAAGCACCGCTTGATCCGGTTGCTCCTGTCGGTCCTGTAGGACCGGAAACTCCAGCTTCACCAGTGGGACCAGTAGGACCTGAAGCGCCGGTTGCGCCGGTTGGACCTGTGGGTCCTGTTGCGCCGGTTGGTCCTGTCGGACCTGAAGCTCCGCTTGCGCCGGTTGCTCCGGTTGGTCCTGTCGGGCCTGAGGCGCCGGTTGGACCCGTCGGTCCGGTAGCGCCGGTCGCTCCTGTTGCGCCGGTCGGACCGGTCGGTCCGCTTGCTCCACTTGCGCCGGTTGCCCCGGTTGCTCCTGTTCCAGATCCGCTTCCTCCGGCGCCGGTCGCTCCGGTCGGACCTGTTAATCCAGTAATTCCAGTCGCTCCGGTTGTTCCAGTCGCTCCGGTTGCGCCGGTTGCGCCGGTGTCGCCCTTGGGGCCGGTCGCGCCGATGATTGCCGCAGCAGAGGTGATACAGTCGGTCCACTGTCCATTTTCAAAACATCTGAGTCTATTGGTGGTGGTATTGTAATAAATTGACCCATTGATTCCTTCAGGATCTGCAGTTAGATTTCCCAGTAAAATTCGTGAGCTTACTCTAAGATCGCCGTTCACATCCAGTTCATATGTTGGCACAGTACCTATTCCGATTCCTTCCGCAATTAGAGTACCTTCGACGGTGGCATCTTTTTTAACCAACACCTGCTCATTAAAAACTGCCGGCAAATTCAAATTAATATTTCCAAAAAGTTCACGATCGCTAGACTGTAAAATCTCTAGACTTTCTAAATTTATTTGATCAAAATTTAAAGATTGCTTTAAAGGACTGGCATTATTTCCGGTCAAGGAAGACACCGAAACTATGACAAAAGTCACCGCCCCTAAAGCAGCTCTTAGTATTTGGTCGGTGATGTTTAAAAGATTAGGGAGGAAATTATCGAACATTTACTTTCTTATAATTGATATATAAGACTGTAAATTCAGTGTAGAGTATAGTTATGTCAGATGTCAAGAGGATAAATACAATCCCAATCAAATTATTGATATAAATATTTATACAAATTTTATAATAAGCACTGCTATAATAGTTCAAAATACTTCACCCTATTGCATAGGGATTGACATCTCGGGTAAACGTGAATATACTGAAATCTATGAAGACTAAAGTATTTTTTTTAAGTCTTTTAGTATTTATTTTTTGTTTAAGAATTTTCTCGCCTGCCGTCCATTCTCAAGATCTTTCTTTCGGAGTCGCAACCACAATTACAATCAATGAAAAATCGGTTAAAAACGGATCGATAGTTTCAACCTCAAATAAGGGATTCATATTAGCGAAGACCCTCTACGATCCAAAAGTTGTCGGTATTGTCGCCTTAAGACCGGCAGTTGCGATTGAAGATGATTCAGCCGGTAATCCAAACAGATTTCCTATTGTTAATTCGGGTAAAACTCTGGTTTTAGTCTCGACTGTTAACGGCAATATCTCAACCGGAGATTTGATCACGTCATCTGCAATTCCGGGTGTGGGAATGAAATCAACCAAATCCGGCTTTACTGTCGGGACAGCGCTTGAAAAATTCACGTCCACCAAACCAGAGCAAATCAAGCCGATTCAAGTTGCCCTTACCATGCGCTATTCGGCACCAAGAGCTACACTATCTCGAAATCTGTTTGACGTCGCCAATCTTTCGGCAATGGCATGGACCGAAGAGCCGCTGACAGTATTCCGCTATCTCCTGGCTGCGCTTGTACTGATTCTCTCCTTTATACTCGGCTTTATTGCCTTTGGCAGAACAGCCGGTAAGGGTGTAGAAGCTCTTGGCAGAAATCCCCTTGCCGCAAGAGTAATTCAACTGGGGATTGCCCTGAACGTTATAATCACAGTTGCCATTATTGCCGCCGGAATTCTTATTGCAATTTTGATTTTAACCATATAAATTTATTATATGCAGATAACTCAAGACTTTTGGTTTTTGCTTTTTTTCGTCGATTTTTTCCTCCTAGGTTTTGTCGGGGTCTATGCCTTTTACACCTATTACAAAAGATTGACTGAACTAAAGAAGCTGCAAGCCGAAGCTTATAAAAAAACCCAGGAGATTTTGGAGGAAGCAAGAAACCAGAGTAAAGATATTTTTGCCAAAGTAGAACAAAAAACCGAAGAAATTCTGGCGCATTCACAGCTATTCAAAACCGATATGGACAGGGAATTCAGGGAGTCGCTTAACAAATTAGCCGATAATTACCTTCAGATCGTGCAAGAGCACTCAAAGAAATTCACCCAGGATTATGACAATATCTTAACGTCCGTAAAAGATCAGTCATTGGGCAAAGTCATTTTAGCCTTGGACAGTATCGGAGTTGAGATCAGAAATCAGCTGGCAGAAGCTAAAAATGAGCTAAAAGCCGAAATGCTGAAGTCATTAACAAAAGCACAAGCAGAGATCGAAAATTACAAAAAAGCAGAGTTAGAAAAGATCGATCAGGAGATAGATAAAGTAGTTGCACAGATGTCCAAGGACTTATTGCGTATAAACTTAAGTCCGAAAGACCACAAAAAACTGGTAATCCAAGCTCTTGACAAAGCAAAACAGCAAGGAGCTTTCTTTTTATGAAAGTTGAACGTTATGATGAATAAATCAACCTACCTATCATATTTGCTCTCACTCATCAAGACCAAGTCCTACGCTGATGAGATCATCGAAAAGATTGACGAACTCAAAGGCTCGCTTTACAACAGAAGAGTTAATCTGGACAAAAAAATGAGCGAACTTTTTTCCTACGAGCTCAAGGAAAAAATCAAAGCCTACTCCTGGCAAGAGCAGATCAACCTTAATGACCCGGAGTCGTTCGGCAGATTCTTAACCGACTTGCGCAATCACATCAAATCCATGCCCGTAATATCGATTAAAATCGCATTTTATCCGGACGAAGAAATTGTTCGAGAGACGGTATCCTGGTTTGTCGAAAATTATGGCAAAAATGTAGTTGTCGACCTCATTCAAGATCAAGATCTGGTTGCCGGAGCGGTGATAACTTTCAATGATCAACAACTGGACTTTTCTCTCAAAAAGAAGATCGGGGAAAAATATAAGGAAGAAGACTGGAAAAGACTGGCAGATCAGGTAAGATCAAAAGATAAAATTAACACGCCCGAGGTTCCCACTAAAAACGAGAGTTTAACCGGTCGCATACATCAACTTCTTCCGTCCTAAGAAATTCGAAATTAGTTAGTTGAAACTAGAAGCTATTTCAATACTCGTCACTCTGGCTTGTCCAGGGTCTCTAAACCTCTTTTAGATTCTGGACTCGCCTTCGGCTTGCCAGAATGACGTAAATAGCCATGTTTTGAAATAGGCTCTAGAGATTAGCTTAGAAAAGCGAAATAAGAAATTAGTATATAATGCGAATTACGAAACTCTTTAGGCTCTATTAACAAGCAATTCGTCATTCTGGCTTGTCCAGAATCTAACGAATTGCGTCGAAATTACGCATAATGTATTTAACTTAACAACGATTCTGGATGCGGGAGATGCCGACTGGCACCTCCCTTACCAGAATGACGTTTATTAGTTTCGTAATTTACGTTATTTACTTCTATTTTCCGGAAACTAATTTCTAGATACAGGTGATGAAACAATATCAATACTATCTTAAAAAAATAGGCGAGTACGGCAATGTCAGCGAAATTCACTATCCGATCGCTACTGTTATTGGGCTGCCGAACATTAAACCTTACGAACTTGTGGTTTTTGAAGATGAAAAGTTGGGTGAAGTATTCTCGCTTGATAAAGACAAAAGTCAAATCCTGCTTTTTTCCAAAGACCCTCCCAAGACCGGAAGCCAGGTAGTCAGGACTGACAGCGCCATCTCAATTCCGGTCGGAGACAAGCTGTTGGGTAAAATCATCAATCCCTTAGGCAATTCTTTTTTCGATGAGACAGAATTAGCAGGGCTAAAAGAAAAAGTTGATCTGGAACCCAAGACGGCCGGAATTGCCGGGCGAAAAAGGATCGGACGACCATTTTTGACCGGTATCAGCCTGGTTGATCTGCTTCTGCCTTTAGGCAAAGGCCAGCGAGAATTGGTCATAGGAGACAGAAAAACCGGCAAATCCTCTTTTCTTTTGACGGTCGTAAAAAATCAAATAACACAAGGGTCTATCGTTGTCTATGCCGGTATCGGCAAGAAGAAAAGCGACATCAAAAAACTGGAAGAATTTTTTGTCAAAGAAAAATTAGTTGACTCGACAGTCCTGGTAGCATCAGACCCTTTTGACTCTCCCAGCTTAATTTTTATTACGCCTTACACGGCTATGGCGATTGCCGAATATTTTGCAAAGGAGGGAAAAGATGTAGTGGTTATTTTTGACGACCTTTCAACCCACGCCAAATTTTATCGCGAAGTGGCGCTTTTAGGTGGAAGATTTCCCGGACGTGAGTCTTATCCCGGAGATATCTTTTATATTCATGCCAGACTCCTGGAGCGGGCAGGCAATTTCAAACATAAAGAAAAAGATGAAGTTTCCATAACTGCGATTCCGGTAGTTGAAACCGTCGAGGGAGACCTTACCGGATTTATCCCCACCAATATCATGGGCATGACTGACGGTCATATTTTTTTCGACAGTGATATTTATTACAAAGGCCGCCGCCCTGCGATAAATGTCTCCCTGTCAGTGACCAGAGTCGGCCGTCAGACCCAGACACCTTTGAAACTTGAGATCAATCATGAAATAACCGCATTTTTGGCACAGTATGAGAAGATGCAGACATTTTCCCATTTTGGCGCGGAACTTTCGGATAAAGTTGTTACTATACTTAAAACCGGGCAAAAACTTCAGGTTTTTTTTAATCAGCATTATAAAATCATAGTACCTGAAGAAGTTGAGATTGTCCTTTTAGGATTAATTTGGCTGAAGGCGCTAAATGATCAAAGCGACGAGTCGGTTGAGCTCTTGCGCAAAAAATTTATTGAACTCTACCAAGACAAAAATCAAAAGAAAGTTTTCAAAGAGATTATGGATTCAGCCAATTTCCATGATCTTTTGCTCAAGGTGTCGAAGAAGAGGGAAGAGTTGCTAAAATTAATAAGCCAATCAGCAAATCCGATAAATAAATAAATTTCAAATACCACAAATTAGAGGAGTATATACTGATTGCAATCTCAATTAATAGAAGTATATACCACTCGCAAATGAATTTGCTCGAGTATATACCCCTCTAAGCTGCTTTGACAACCCGACGGGTTGCAAACCAGCATAAGACGGGTATAGATTCCCGATTAGATCGGGAATGACAATTGTTTTTTAGATACCTCGCGGCTCTGCTGCGCAGGTAGTTCATTTTTAGTAATTCGCATTTGTATTAATTACAGGACTTACGCACTTTATAATCATTTAGATGGTTACAACGTCATTCTGGCAAGCGAGGTACGAGCGCGTCCAGAATCGTAGTTAGATTCTGGAGTCGCTCCAAAACTCATCGCTCCCCAGAATGACTGCGTAAGTCCTGAATTATTTATGCAGTACAGAAAGAAAATCCATTCAGAGATCGAGTTTAACAAGACCTTTCGACTCATCACTCAAGCTTATGAAGAAATTGCCGTGATGAAAATGAGGAAGGTGAGAAATTCAGTTTTGTCGACCCGCGACTATCTATTACATTTGGGAGAGGTTTTTTTCGAGCTGAAACGAGAAAAAGAACGACTGAAAAAGCTCGTCAAAATCCAGTTCAGCAAAAAGAAAGCCAAAGGCAAAGAAAAGCTAAGCTTGGCAGAGTTATCTAAGATTCTGGCTGAAGATCATACGACCGAAAAAATCAATAGAACGGTCTCGGTTCTGCTTTCTGCCAACACAACACTTTATGGCGATTTAATCCAGCGGATATTTAACCTATTTATCAATAATGTCAATCGTGACAATTCTGATATCATCATCGTCGGCAGGGTGGGAAAGAGGCTTTATGACCAGCAGGAGAAGAAAAAACCCTATACTTATTTTGAGATTCCGGATTTTGAGATCAGGCTTGAAGATCTAAAGCCGATTATCTTTAATCTAGTAAAGTATGAAAAAATTGTCGTCTACTATGGCAAGTTTGAAAGCATCTTGAATCAAAAAGAAGTTGCTTCAATAATATCCGGAGATCAACCATATGCTTTTTCTGAAGATAATAAATCCAAAAACCCAGAATCCAAACCCGATGTAAATTCAAAACAGCAAAATTTTAATAACTCAGTCACCTCCTCTCAATTCCCCTCCTCAGGCAAGGAGGGGAAAAAGGGGCGGCTGGATGTATCGAAATTAGATAATTCAGGCCGATATCTTTTCGAACCCGATATAAACAAGATCTTGTCCTTTTTTGAAGACTTGATCGCTTCATCGCTGCTTCGTCAGACAGTCCATGAGACCCAACTTGCCCGCTGGGCGTCGCGGATAATGTCTATGGAAAGCGCTCAAGGAAATATCAGTCAAGAACTCAAGAAGCTTCGAGGTAATGAAATCAAAATGCAAAAACAAGAGCAGAACAGCAAGCAGCTCGAACGCCTCGCAGGTCTTTCACTGTGGCGCAGTTAAACCGAACCTCCGAGGTTCGATATATTGATCTAACAATCCAAAAAAACACTTAACGAAATAATATTGCTTACCAATCGTTATTGAATGGGGCTAAACATTATGTTACTCTTAAATCCATGGAAGACAAAGGCAAAGTCGTAAGCGTCAAAGGCCACATCATTGAAGTTGAATTCGAGTCAAATCCTCCAACTATTCATGACATTGCCTATCTTGAAAAAGATCCGAACGTGAAAATGGAAGTCTACGACTCATCCTCAAGCTCTACTTTTTACTGCATCTCGCTTTCCTCAACCAAAAAATTACACCGCGGAGCAATCGTCATCAATACCGGCGAGCCGATTAAAGTACCGGTGGGAGATGAGGTTTTGGGTCGGGTATTTGATATCTTTTCCTATCCTCAAGACGGAGCAGGTGAATTAAATGCGCTCGAACACAAACCGATTTTTGCCGAAGATGTTAACTATGCAAAAGTCATTGTCCCTTCGGAAGTCATGGTAACCGGCATAAAAGCCATAGATTTTTTCGCGCCGATATTAAAAGGTGGCAAAGTCGGTCTGTTTGGAGGCGCCGGAGTTGGCAAGACGATTCTGTTAACCGAAATTATTCACAATATCGTCGCAGTCAATAAAGAAAAAAGCGTATCGGTTTTTACGGGAGTGGGAGAAAGAGTTCGAGAAGGGCAGGAATTGCATGAATCATTGCAACAGACGGGAATTTTACCACAGGTAGCGCTTATTTTCGGCACAATGGGTGAGAATCCTACAGTAAGATTCAGAACAGCCACTGCTGGTCTGACAATCGCTGAATATTTCAGAGACGTAAAAAAAAAGGATGTGCTATTTTTCATTGACAATATCTTCCGTTTTGCTCAAGCGGGATACGAGCTTGCAACTCTAATGAATTCGATTCCATCAGAAGGAGGGTATCAGGCGACACTTCCTTCCGAAATGGCATCTTTTCACGAGCGTTTAGTTTCTACCAAAGACGCAGCGATCACTACAATTGAGGCAATTTATGTTCCGTCCGACGATCTTACGGATCATGCCGTGCAGTCAGTCTTTCCCTATCTCGATTCTAATGTTGTCTTATCAAGAAGCGTTTATCAGGAAGGCAGGTTTCCAGCCATTGATTTGTTAGCCTCAACATCAGCGGCCTTAAACGAAGAAACCGTCGGTCTAAAGCACTTTAAAGCATTACTGTCGGCTCAAAATTTATTGAAAAAAGCAGTTTCCCTGGAGCGTATTGTTTCTTTAGTTGGCCAATCAGAGCTTTCTCCGGACGACCAAAATGCTTTCAAAAGAGCCCAACTGTTAAAAAACTACATGACCCAGAATTTCACGGTTACAGAAGTACAGACCGGAAAAAAAGGTAAACAGGTTGGGCTGAATAATACGGTAGAGGACGTCGAGTATATTCTGGAGGGAAAATACGACGATTATCCACCCGAAACTTTTTTGTATATAGGAAGCATCAAGGATTCCTTGACAGGGATCTAAATAAAAAACTATTAATTATCAATAATCAAATAAACGAATAAATGAATGAAATTTTTGAATCGAGTAATTTGTAGTATTTGTTTATATTTGTATGCATGACATTTCCGTTACCATCTACAGCCTTGAGTCGATACTTTATCAGGGTAAAGTCAATGCCGTCACGTCCGTAAATGAAAAAGGAAAATTTGATATTTTACCGCTTCACAGCAACTTTATTTCAGTAATAAAACAATTCATCTTATTACATGAAATCAAAGGGACAAAAAAGGAGTTCAAACTTAAAGAAGGAGTGCTTAAATTCAATGACAACCACGCCCACGTCTTCTTGGGGATTGAGGGATTGAAAGATTAAAGTAATTTTCAATACCCAGATTGCCGTAAATAAGATAAAATACAGCTAATGTCCTATACCAAACTTAAAAAATCCAGACTCATAAAACACAAAATTCGAGCCAAGATTAGTAAATTAACTACTGACGAATATTTACGCGTGCTTGTGCTTCGCACACTTGGCAACTTCTTAATTCTCACCTCGCTCTTTTTCATCGCTAAAACGTTTTATCTTCCCGTCCGTGAAGAAATCAGATATTTTATTGATAGCCGAATCAATAAAAAATATGTCATAGTTGAAAATCAAGAAGCAAAAATCTCCTTCGACAAGTCCAGGATCCCGGGCAAAGTCGCGGGAAAAGATCAAAAGTTAATAAATCAACCAAAGGGGTTATTAGCGAAAGCTTTAAATATTCAAGAAATTGAGTTGTTGGTACCGCAGGATCCTGACTTTAGCATTGTCGTTCCCAAGATAGGCGCCAACTCCAGGATTTTGCCCAATATCGACGCTTCAGACGAAAAGGTCTATCTTGACGCTTTAAATAAGGGTGTGGCTCATGCTTCAGGCAGCAAATTCCCCGGAGAATCAGGACATATTTTTCTTTTTGCCCACTCGACGGATTATTTTTGGAATATCGGCAGCTATAATGCTATATTTTATCTCTTAAGTAAGCTGGTCAAGGGTGACGAGATTAATCTATTTTATCAGGGTCAGCGTTTTGTCTATAAAGTAGTCGGCACTACCATTGTTGATCCCTCCCAGGTTGAGTATATCACCCGCCAAAGTTCTAAGGAATTTCTGACACTCCAGACCTGTTGGCCTCCCGGCACGACCCTCAAAAGACTGCTGGTTTTTGCAGCAAGAGTCAGCAACTAGCCCAAATCGCAAAAAACCGTGTAGAAAATATATTAGGCTCCTAAATCAAGAAAATAAATTAGTTTAAATTTATTTATTCAAGTTTAACACGAAGAATATTCGTGCGTAAACATTATAGGTCTAATATCAAATCCGCTTGATCACTTTGTTATTCCGCACTTGATGCGGAATCTATTTAATAGATTCCTGCTTCCGCAGGAATGACATAATGTGTATACCCGTCTTAGTTGATTTTGCAAATTTTCAACTAAAAATATCTTATTAAATCAACTAAGGAGGGGTATACTTCGATAACTTAAGGTTTGCAACTGAGTTACTCAGTATATACCCATCTAATCCGCTTTTTCGCTCCGAGAGAGCTGCAAATCGGAGTAAGATGGGTATATATACTGATTGCAATCTCAATCAATAGAAGTATATTATTCAAGAGGATCTTATATAAATTAAAATCCGAAACTCGAATTTCAAAACCCGAACAATTTTTAATCCGCCTTCGCGGAAATCTCCGACCCTTAGCTCGTGGGAGCTTCAGATTCAAATTCCAAATATTCAAAACTGTTTTGATGTTATAGTTAGCGCAAAACAAAATGTCGTATTTGTCATCCTGAACTTGGTTTGGGACCCGATTGATAAGATGCCGAAATAAATTCAGCATGACACAGAAATACAATCTGTCATTTCGTTTTGCGATCGCTATAGGACTTTGTTAAGTAAAAGAATTCCCCGATGTTTTACATCGGGAATCCAGATCCCGAAACCCATTCGACAAGCTCAGGGTGTACAAGTTCAAAATGATAATTGTTTTTTAGATACTTCGCAGCTCTGCTGCGCAGGTAGTTCAACGTATACCTACAGCATACAGATCCGGATATTTATTGGCTTCCGGATTAAGATTGGTAAGAATTAAAATTCTCCCATCAGAAGTTAATTTAAAAAAATCTGATTCAAACTGGCCGGAGTAGACTGTTTGCTGATTTTGTCCGTCATAGTCCAGAATCGAGATTTTTTGTCCTTGGTTGACAACCAAGTGTTTAGAGTCGGAGTACCAAGTTATATAATTTTCAACCTGCCCGTCCGGCTGGCGGATTTCCAGTTGGTCCGATTGACCTAACGAATTTTTATCGGGAATCAGATCGATTAGGTTAATCGGGTCAATTTTGTAATTGCGGTCTTCTTTTTTATCATAGACATAGAGAGAATTTGCTTCCAACTGTCTGACCTCAGGTGTTTGGTTGGTCGCGATCAAAGGCGGGCTAATCGCCTGGGTCAAAAATGCAGGCTTTCTGGGCTGATAGAGAAGTTTTGTCTCGTCCGGAGAAAAATCAATCAGCGAAAATGAGTCGCTTGCCACTTTAACAAATTCCTTGGGGTACGACTCAAGGATTTTTTGCTTTACTTCCTCCTTTTGTCTGGTCCAGGCTTCAATTAGCGTCGCTTTTGAAGAGGTGACATCGAAAAATCTGGGTTCAACCGGAGAGGTTATACTTTCTGCAGTTTGTTTAACGCTTCCCTCAAGCGAGATAAGATAGGATATCTCGCCTGCAGAAGTCTCAAAGGTAAAGATTGCTTCTTTGACATCAGGCGAAACAACAACCGCAATATCTTTAAGGTTAATCGCCCCCATTCGGTCGACCAGACTTTTTTTAAGTACAACCAGCTTTAAAGGTGCAAAAAAGGAAATCGGGGTTTTGCTCGTTTCAAAAAGGTAGACGCCGTCTTTTTCCTCATCGTCATTCTCGGAGATCAAAAACATCCGGTCAGATTGGGCAATCGGGATGCCACGGTTGATGGAAAGATTGGTTAGGGGTGAGAGGGATGGATTTAGCGGATACAATAGTACATCAAGGGTAAGGACAAGCTCACCTTTAAGTGTGACATTTTTACTCCAGCCCGTGAAGCCGTCTTTTTTCACCTCAACTTCATAGTAGCCTGGCGGAAGTGTAAGGTTTATGTCGCTCACTCCCCTAAGTTCTCCATTGACAAAAACTTTGGAAGCTTTGGGATAGGCGCTGACTGCGATGATGCCGGTTGGAGTGAGGCTTTGACGCTCAAGATCAAGTCGATAACCGCGAGCAAAGGCGATAATCCCCAGCAGTACGGCCAAAAATATGAAGGAAATTAATATTCGGTAGAATAATCTCATATACTTCTATTAATTGAAATCACAATCAGTATATATACCCATCTTACTCCGATTTGCAGCTCTCTCGGAGCGAAAAAGCGGATTAGATGGGTATATACTGAGTAACTCGGTTGCAAACCTTAAGTTATCGAAGTATACCCCCTCCTTAGTTGATTTGATAAGATAACTTTAGTTAACAATTTGCAAAATCAACTAAGACGTGTATAGGTTTTTCATCCGTATCATAATATAAGCAAAATATTATACAATAATACACAAGAAAAACGTAAAGCTCGGAGACCCGGATTGTCAGATAGATCAGATTTTTCAGTATTTGAATTTATGACTTTCCGATTTTACCGGTATACTGATCTAATATCAAATCCGCTTGATCACTTTGTCATTCCGCACTTGATGCGGAATCTATTTAATAGATTCCGGCTTCCGCAGGAATGACATAATGTGTATACCCGTCTTAGTTGATTTTGCAAATTTTCAACTAAAAATATCTTATTAAATCAACTTAGAGGGGTATATACTGATTGCAATCTCAATCAATAGAAGTATATTTTTCCAGAGGATCTGATATTACTCCGATTTGCAGCTCGTCAGAGCAAAAAAGCGGATTAGATGGGTATATACTGAGTAACTCAGTTGTAAATCTTAAGTTATCGAAGTATATCCTAAGTTTCCGATTTATACCGCTAAGCAATTTAATTTCTAGCGGCATAACCGTTCGCACCTTCCTCCCGGTCTAGACGGGATGGGTTACGATCGGTATATCTAAACATATGTTTTTTCGTAAAAAGGTCGGTCTGGATCTGGGTACGGCAAATACTCTTGTTTATGTGGCAGAACGGGGAATAGTCCTAAATGAGCCGACGGTTGTAGCTTATTCTTTAGAGGATAAGCGTATATTGGCTGTTGGAAATGACGCCCGTGAGATGCTGGGTCGAACCCCGGGTTCAATAGTCGCCTCCCGTCCTCTTCGCGAAGGAGTGATAGCAGATTATAAGACAACCAGCGCCATGATTACCTATTTTTTGAAAAAAGCAATGGGCGGTCGAGTACTCTGGCCTCAAGTGATGATTTCTATCCCGGGCGGCACCAGTCAGGTGGAAAAACGAGCCGTCGTCTCGGCCTGCAAGCAGGCCGGCGCTTCGGATGTCTATCTGATTGAGGAGCCATTGGCTGCGGCAATCGGTGCCAAAATTCCGATTTCCCAAGCGTCAGGCCACATGATCGTCAATCTGGGTGGGGGAACTTCGGAAATTGCGGTAATATCTTTGGGGCAGTTGGTTGCCTATAAGACGGTCAGGGTGGCAGGGACCAAACTTGATGAAGCTATCATCCACGGACTTCGCAAGGAGCACAATCTTATCATCGGTGAGCGCACGGCCGAAGAGATCAAGATCAAAATCGGCAATGCTTTTATTGAGAAAGAATCCGCAAGCGATAAGGCGTCGACGGATAAATTAAGGAAAAGGGAAGTCAAGGGCCGAGACTTTCAGTCCGGCATGCCTAAAATCATCGAACTTGATGAAATATCGGTAAATGAAGCTATTCAAAAACCGCTTAAGCAGATCCTGGAGGGAATTAAGCAGGTCTTGGCCCAGACCCCGCCCGAACTTTCCGCAGATATTGTCGATAAAGGCATAGTTTTGTCCGGCGGAACCTCGTCACTGACCAATATTGATAAGTATATCTCATATTATACAGGCGTTGCTTCTTTTGTGGTTGAAGATCCGTTATTTTGTGTTATACGCGGCCTAGGTATGGCGGTAGAGAACCTTAACAGTTTTAAAGATGCTAACCGATAGTAAAACTAGAATTTTGTATTAAGTATTTAGTATCTAATTTTGAAAAATTAAAAATATTAAAGATTAAATCTTATAGTAATTAATGTTATAGGTTACAATATTATTCTGCTTATAAGTATAATTGGATTAATAAGACAAACTATTTTTTATAAAATAATTTGTACAAGATTTAATCTTAATACGCGATGTTTTATACTTAATACTTTCTTATAATATAATATAAAATTATGAAAGATTTTCGACTTTTAGGAATAGAGATAAATCCCCAAAATCGACAACAAATCCTAGAGCATATTAAAAAGTACCTAATTAACCCTCATGGCAACTTAAGGATAGTCTCTCTTAATCCCGAGATTTTAGTTTTGGCCGGAGAGAATCCGGAATTTAAAAGGGTTATTGAGACAAGTCAAATTCAACATATCGACGGGGTTGGAGTAGTGCTGGCGGGCCGACTGCTGGGTATTGAATTTGAGAGAATTACGGGCGTAGATCTCATGTCAGAGTTAGTAAAGTTAGCTGATAAGTTAAGGTTAAGAGTAGTGCTGATTGGGGGGAGGAAGAATTTAGCACTTCAACTTGCTAAGTGCTATTCACAGGCCTACGCTCAAGCCAGATTTAAGGGTATTCAGGGCATAAAAAATATCGCCAAACCGGCAATCTTTGAAGAAAAAAGGGTATTTTCTATAGTTGCTGATTTTAAGCCCCATATTGTATTTACCGCATTCGGGTCTCCCTGGCAGGAGTTATGGTTGGAACGTCACAAAAGCAGATTTACCGATATAGTTGTCATGGGAGTAGGAGGTGCATTTGACTTCGCAACCGGACTTATTCCCCGCGCTCCAAAAACTATAAGACTAATAGGGCTGGAGTGGCTTTTTAGGCTAACGGTAGAGCCTTGGAGATGGAAAAGACAGTTGAACCTGATTAAATTCGTTTATTTAGTCGCCCGGCAAAAACTTCGCTTAAAAAATCCTCTGAAGTTTGCTTAAATTGTTTTATTTTCCCATAAATTCTTACCGAGATATAGTTAGCGCAAAACAAAACGTCGTATACCCCTCTTAGTTGATTTTGCAAATTGTCAACTAAAGTCATCTTATCAAATCAACTAAGGAGGGGTATACTTCGATAACTTAAGGTTTGCAACCGAGTTACTCAGTATATACCCGACTAAATCCGCTTTTTCGCTCCGAGAGAGCTGCAAATCGTAAGTAAGATGGGTATATATACTGATTGCGATTTCAATTAATAGAAGTATATTTGTCATCCTGAACTTGGTTCAGGATCTGATTGATAAGATGCTGAAACCGCGTCAGACGCGGTGAAATAAATTCAGCATGACACGGAATACAATCTGTCCAGGACTTACGCAGTCATTCTGGGGAGCGATGAGTTTTGGAGCGACTCCAGAATCTAACTACGATTCTGGCCGTACTCGTACCTCGCTTGCCAGAATGACGTTGTAACAATCTAAATGATTATAAAGTGCGTAAGTCCTGTCTGTCATTTCGTTTTGCGTTCGCTATATAACTAACGCGTTTTGCACGGGTAGGTTGGTCAAATGTTCAAATAAGCCGCTAAAGCAGAGACAGCCGGGGCAAAAGCAGGACAGCTACGACAAATCCGGGGTAACTTCCTATCTCGGTTGGGAATGGGAGGGTATGTCCCGGTCACTCGAGGTAAATCATACCGATCACGGGTCAAGTTGCAGGGATCTTCTTCTGGCCGATAATACTGTCCGCCATACGCACCCGGTCTTAGAGCATTATTTCGATAGCAAGGGAGTTGGCTGATTGCGGAAGTTAAGATACCAGCGGGTATTTTACCTTGGGTGTAGGCTTTTGTTATATCTCCAATTCTTTCCATTGGCGCAATTATAATCGGGACTTAGACGATTGTCAAGATTTTAACCCGGTAGTAAGAGTTCACACTTCTTGACACAGAATTTGTCATGCTGAACTTGGTTCAGCATCTGATTTTAGCGTATTAATAATAAAAACTAACTAAAAATCGGATCCTGAAATAAATTCAGGATGACATAATGTGATACAGTTTTGTCAAAGACCGGGAACTCTTACACCCGGTAAAATATGTTAATTTGAAAAATATTGAATTCATTTTGTTTGCCATACATATACTTCTATTGATTGAGATTGCAATCAGTATATACCCCTCTAAGTTGATTTAATAAGATATTTTTAGTTGAAAATTTGCAAAATCAACTAAGATGGGTATAGCGGAAAGTGAGAAAATAAAAGTGTTTATACTTCGATAACTTAAGGTTTGCAACCGAGTTACTCAGTATATACCCGACTAAATCCGCTTTTTCGCTCCGAGAGAGCTGCAAATCGTAAGTAAGATAGGGTATATATACTGATTGTGATCTCAATTAATAGAAGTATAATAATTTACCTAAATGGCTTAATTCCTCGAAGCTCTGCTGCGAAATGTTTGTCATCCCCGCGCAGGGAGGGGATCCAGTCTGGATTCCCTCCTTCGAGGGAATGACATAAAGATATCTCGCGGCTCTGCTGTGCAGGTAGTTCATTTGAAAATTCAATGAGTAACTTGAAAAATGAGATAATTGATGTTTTGAAATATTTTCGCTTTTTTAATTACCCTCCCACAGTAGAGGAGATATACCGCTTTGTTAAAAAACCGGCCGAAAAACGCCAATTTACGGGCATTTTGAAAATAATGGAGAAAAAGGGCCTTGTGACAAGATTTTCTAATTCAAAATCATCGATTTATACCGAATTTTCAATTAACAAATTAATTAAATCTTTTAATAACCAGGTTTTAAATTTTTATGAAAATTCCAAATTGCAAATTTCAGATTCTGATAGTCTGAATAGATATACTACCCTCCAGTATATTAAAAGGGATAAAGAGTTAAATAATTGGTCCAATCGTCAAAGAATCTCTCTTGACAAACTTAAAGCTTGGAAGTTTCGGACATATATCAAATTACTCTCATTTTTCCCCTCAATCAAACTGGTTGGACTGTCCGGCTCGGTTGCCATGCTTAATGCCGATGAGGGCCACGATATTGACCTTTTTATCATAACAGCCAAGAATCGCTTGTTTACCGGGAGATTTTTAGCGCTTTCGTTGGGACAGTTTTTAGGAATTAGAAGACGATTTAAAATAATAGCCAAGGAACAGGCGGCAGAGTTGAAAGGGATTCCGACAGCGCGGAGCCGAGGGCTATCGAATCCGAAGCGAGTACCGGCGGGAATGAAAACTCCGACAGAATATGGAATACGGAATAAAGATAAGATCTGCCTCAATCTTTTTTTCGATCAAAAAAATCTCAAGATACCCAAATTCAAAAGATCAGAATTCGTGGCCCACGAAGTCCTGCAGATGAAACCGCTCATCGACAGAGACGGTATTTACCTGAGATTTATTGATGCAAATAGATGGGTATTTGATATATTTCCTAACGCCAAGTCAAAAGTTAAAAGTCAAAAGTTAAAAGTACAATTTAAAAATAAAAATTTTTTACTTTTAAGTTTTATTTTTGATTTTTTATTTTTGACTTTTAAGTTTATGATTGATAAAGTCGAATCTGTATTAAAAAAACTCCAATTATTCTCAATCAATAAACATAAAACCTCCGAACTTATTACTGATTCCCAGCTCTGGTTCCATCCTGAAGATTTTGAGAAAAAAATAAAAGCGCGTTTACCGCCGCGCAATTGAATTACTGGCGGCATAACCTTTCGTACGCTCCCTACTTCTATTGACGGGATGAGCTACGATCGGTATACTATGTTGGTAATATACTTTAGATTACTTAAGGTTTACAGTTGATATACTTCTATTAATTGAAACCGCAATCAGTATATGCCCGTCTAAATCCGCTTTTTCGCGCTCCGGCGAACTGCAAATCGGAGTAAGGCGGGTATATTGGGTAGTTTGTTAAGTTTGTAGTTAGAGTTATGTTCAAGTCAAATAAACTGCCGGTCATTATTTTTATAATTGTTATTGCGATTTTTGTTATTAGGATGTCGCTCGTCAGGCAGCCGCAAATAGAGGAAGAACTTAGAGGAAAAAACGGAATGCTACTGACCGAGGTTGATATCTCCGTCTGCGATCCGGCTTCAGGCAAGTTTTCTTCGATCATCAACAACCCCTTTTTTTATTATCCCGTAGGTAAAATTGTTACCCTGGAAGGCGAGGGTTTTAAGGTCCAGATCAGTTCTCTGGACAAGACGGAACTGGTTGACGGAATCGAAACCAGAGTGATCGAGGAAAAGGAATGGAAAAAAGGAGAATTATCCGAAATTTCGCTAAATTACTACGCTCAAGTTCCGGACGGCACCGTATGCTATTTCGGCGAGGCGGTAGACATCTACGAGAAGGGAGAGATCACCGTTCACGACGGATCCTGGCGGGCAGACGAGAAAAGCAATAAGCCGGGTATCATCATGACTGCCGGTCCCGGCGTGGGAGAGACTTACCAACAGGAGGTTGCTCCCGGGGTGGCGGAAGATAGGGCAGAGCATATAGGGTTGGGACAATCATTTACCACTAAAGCCGGAACTTTTGCCGATGTTTTGGTAGTTGAGGAGACGCCGCCCAGCACCAAGCGCTACGCCCGCGGCATCGGTCTGATCTTCGACGACGGCGCAGAGTTAACCTCATACTAATTCCGAACCTCCGAGGTTCGGAATATTGTTGCAAAGCTCCAGATTTAACTTTAGCAAAATTTTGCGGCTATTGGAGTTCGCCATATTCAAGATTCATCTTATATTGCATTTGAGTTGGTTATCTTCTACTATGAAAGAATGAAGCGTTTGTTCGCTGGTTTTATTTTAGTTGTCATAATTCTTAGTAAATTTGCGGGTTCAAGTTATGCTCAATTTCCGACGCCTCCCATCATTTGTGGATGTCCGGAGGCGCTAAATTCTAATATTTATCAAAATAGTTCGCGGGAAGACGGCGGTGGACAATGCGCCTCCGATCTAGTCTCTTTTCAGCAGGATCCGGCCAGAAATCATCTCTGGGTGGAAGATCCCGAGGTCACCGAACAGGGTAAAGCAGATGAGCGGTCGCGTCAATTTTTATTTTGGGTCTTTAAGACGGGGACAATCGATTACCACCCCACCTTAATCAAGGTCTGGGGACTGACCCGAAACGTCACTTTTTTCCTCCTGCTTTTAGTTGCAGCCATGATGGGAATCGGCATGATCGTCGGGCAGAGAGCCCAGTTTACCACCGGCATCAAAATTTGGCCTCAAATAGTCAAGCTTTTTGTCTTGCTGCTCTATGTCTCAATTTCTTCGACTTTGGTCATAGGCTTGATTCAGCTGTCCGATGTGTTGATGAAGTTTTTCATCGAGACTTTGGGCGGGCGAGACCTGCTTAATATCAACTTTGGCGTAGTCTCAGGAGAGGAAAATTACATCAGATTCGTCGGCTGTCGGGATCTCAATATCAGGGTACAGGAGGCAGCCAAGACAGAACTCCTGATGCTGAGGATCACCAACGCCACTTACTACATTATGGGCATCATGATGATTTTAAGAAAAGTTGTCTTGTGGTTTTTGTTGTTTGTTTCACCCTTTTTAGCTCTGCTGCTGCCTTTTATGTTTATCAAAAATGTAGGTTGGATCTGGATCGGCGTTTTTTTCCAATGGCTTTTTTACGGGCCGCTTTTTGCCTTATTTTTAGGCGGATTGACAACCATTTGGAGGACCGGCATTCCTTTTATATTCGATTTTTCCCGCGTCAGCACGGAACCGGCAAGTTGTAATCCGGCAGGCTATATATATCCCACCGCCATCAATATCCTCTACGGTGGCCCGGCCCAGAAGTTGGCAATCTGCAGCAATGCCAATTACGTTGACACTTTTGCAGAATATATTATTTCTCTGGTCATGCTGGGGGCAGTCATTTTCTTTCCCTGGTGGTTATTGCGCATCTTCCGCGACTATTGTTGCGAAGGAATTGCGGCCAGCAAAAATATCTTGATGTCGATGTATGATACTAT
>MGAN01000005.1 GCA_001789745.1 Candidatus Roizmanbacteria bacterium RIFCSPLOWO2_01_FULL_40_13 | reverse complement strand
TTGATTTGATAAGATGACTTTAGTTGACAATTTGCAAAATCAACTAAGAGGGGGTATAGATGCTGAAACAAGTTCAGCATGACATTTATCAAAACCAGTCATTTTGTTTTGCGCTGACTATATTAGAATTAAAAAAAGGGGGGGAAATATCGGAAAAAAAACGGAATATGAAAATAATAGTTGAATATTCAATAAAAAAAGAGGAGTTGGAAAATGTACTTTCTGCGATTAAGTTGTTTATCAACGAGGTTAAGATAAATGAACCAGAAACTCATTACCAGGCCTTGCGAAAAGAAAACAGCTTTGATTTCGTTCATATCATGAAATTTAAAGATGACGAAGCCCAAAAGAATCATAGCGAAGCACCTTATACAGTTGAGTTTGTCAAGATGCTCTACCCCCGTTGCAACCAAAAACCGGTGTTCACCAACTTAACAGAAATATAGGAAGTCTGATTCAGATTGACAAATAGAAATTGAGCTCATATAATCGGGTAATGAATAAATCGCTTCCGATCATAATTTTAGTTTTGCTATTGCTTCTTGGAGGCGGCGCATATCTTACATTCCAAAAGGGTACAATCCCACCTGCTCTGCCCGGTTCAAACATGGTGCCTGATAAATCTCAAGGAGGTGGAGTTTTTGATTCGATCAAAGACGCCCTGACAAAATCGTTAAGCCTTGAGTGTGCATATCAAGATGAAAAAGGTGTAGAAACAACTACCTTTATCAAAGGAGGAGCAATCAGAGTTGACGCCAAAACAACGATCGAAGGAAAAGATAATTATTCACAGGTCATCTTCAAGGATCGCAGGATGTACTCTTGGGATCCCACAAGCAAAAAAGGTATGACTTTTGAAATTCCCGAGGAAGCCGCTCAATCTGCTACCGGCCAGGAATCAGAAACAAATGTTGATAAGGAGCAGGAATTTTTCAAAGAGATTGAAAAATACAAAAACTCCTGTAAGGCTGCTTCTGTTTCTGATTCTCTCTTTGTCCCGCCTTCTGACGTGACTTTTGAAGATTTTAACCAAATGATGAAAGGGGTCATGAAAGATTTACCCCAAAACAATAAAGCTCCAAGCTTTGATCTTGAAGAACTCAAGAAACAATACGGAGTTCCTGACGATCAATAATTTCTTCTCTGTTTGAGACCGGCCGGTCTTTTTAAATATCTTAGCTAGTCTTCACCGTAATTCTTTTTGGTTTTGCTTCCTCTGCTACTTTAGCTGATACCACAACAACTCCGTCCTTGACGCTTGCCTCTAAAGACTTTGTGTCGACATTACGAGGCAAGGTCGTATTGTAGTCAAACGAAGCTACTTTGTCCATCCGATAGACAACTTTTTTCTTTTTCTTTTCTTCTATCTTCTCCTCAACTTTCGCCCGGATTCGCAAAACTCCGTCTTCGTAAGTCACCTCGACTTTGTCGGATGGAACTCCTGGCACTGCTAAAACCAGCGAGCCAATGGTGAAGTCAGTCTCATATGTACCATATTCTGTCACCCCGCTTTCATTTTTTGTTAAAACTTAATAACTTACCCTGCTCATCATCCCCTATTTGGCAGTCTATCATATCGAGTGCTAAAAAGTCAAGAGTTATTTGCTTTTTTATTTTTTTAACTATAAGATTAAATTGAAAGGCAGGTGAGTAATTTATTATGGAAAAAGATGTTGCTAAGTATCTTCGACAGCATACAATGCTCGTCACAGTGTTGATTGTTATTGCCTTCTTATTGTTGTCGTTTGGAGAATATTTTCTTTATCGCAAGACAAGAGAACTTAATCGGATGATTTCAGAAGGCATAATGCAGATAAAAGAAGAGGTTAAAGTTAGGGGCTACCCGCGCGACGATATGGATAATCAGGATGAACTGATGATGGAGGAGCAGACGCTCGATGACTAAAAAGGTAGCGTCAGGTAAGACTCCTTATTTCCTTGGTCCTCAAGATATTTTTTCCATTGTACTTTGATTGCGTTTTTGCCTTTTTCGTCAAGGTATAAGACTTCGCCGCGATTAATCCCGTATTCAAAAAGTTCCTTGGTTAACAGCACGTCATCCAAACAGTACCTCTCAAGTTCTTCGAACTTACCCTCTTTATATAGTTGTATTGCCTGCAACCCGTGTCCAGACTTTTTTTTTCCTAAGGTCGCAGATATAAGGTCGTTCAGCGACAGTCTTTTGCCTAATTTATTTTTAATATCATCCAGAAGGTCAAATGTCGGAAAACTGTCTAGCTTCCCCGCATAGTATCTCTGCAATACCGGCAGATCAAAACTGTTGATATTAAAACCTATGATATAGGAGCTTGTCTCAAGTAACTTAAATAAGCTTGGAAGATCTTCTTCTTTGAAGCTTTTGCTCGTTTGATTACGATAATCGAAGATACCCGCCACCGATACTTCTAATTTTTGCGGATCGTTAAATTGTCTGAAGGTGAATTTTGTCTCAAGATCAAGTATGACCGGGAATTTTTTCATTAGTTGCTCTTTTTTTTAGGCAGGATTTCTTTAAAGATCTCCATCTCGACAGATTTTGGGATACTGGACTTATATTCCGACGAAACGGGAATTTTGTTCAACTGCATCTGATATTGTTGGTATAGACTGTCGATTAGACGGAAAAATACTTCTTGTTGATCGCGCGAAAGACTATTGTATTCTCGTTGAAATACCTCATCCAGTTTTCCCAAACCCCAAAGCGTTTCAATCAAGCGATGGTCCCTCAATTTAAGCAGTGATATATCTCCTGATATTGGTCTTATCTTGAATCGCATCATCCTGACCTCCTGATACATTGTCTCAAGCGACGGCTTGGCTGCCAAGGTTTTTTTCAATTTACTAAATATGTCTATAGCGTCAGAGTTATTTTTTTTACTCATAACTTTTGTAGTGATATAATAAACTTATGTTAAGAAAAAAAATTGTCGAAGACCAGATTCGGGCCCTAAAAAATCGGGAAGCCGACAGGCTTTCGACCTTAAGATATATTTTAGCACAAATCAAAAATAAAGAGATTGATAAAAAATCCTTTGACGCAACTCACGATAAACAAGAATTAACCGATGAAGAAGTCGTCGCAGTTTTAAGAAAAATCTGCAAAGAGTTAATCGAATCAATTGCAGCTTTTAAAAAAGGCGACCGGCAAGATCTTGTTTCCGAATATCAGAAGCAATTAGTGATCGTAAACTCTTATTTGCCAAAATTATAAATATTCTACAAACAAGGTCTTAAGTGATGAAACTTGTCAGAAGGATTGTGTTGCTGTTGCTTACACTTTTCTTCTTTTCCGCCCTCACCAAAAGCCTTTTTGATTACCGAAAAAATCTGTCTTTCTATCAACAATACTTTGAGGAATACGAAAGAGAAAAAAAGAAAAATATCGAGCTCAAGACACAGCTTCTGAAAAAAAGCGATCCCAACGAACTGGAAAAAACTATCAGGAACAAACTTAATTTACTAAAACCCGGGGAAGTAGCAATCATCCTCAAACAACCTACCCCGACTCCCGTTATCATAACCCCCACTCCCCTGCCTAATTATCTGCAATGGTGGCAGGTGTTTTTTTAAAAAAATAGCCATGTTTCCGCCATTTTTTCATGATTTTATAGTATAATATTTCTGTACTTTTTAATATTACGGGGTAGTGTACGGTTGCACAGGAGGCTCATAATCTCCTAGACCGTGGTTCAACTCCCGGCCCCGTAACCATATACCAGAGTCCGACTAAGTCGGACACGGTATATGGTCATGAACCGTGCTTCGCTCTGATTCATGACACTAATTGACTCTTAAAGGAATCAAAAAAATTCAAAAATCGCTATAATATCTCCATGGCCAATTTTTTTCTTGTCTCCATTGTCATCCCGGTCTTCAACGAAGAAAATAATATCGGACCTTTATTCGACGAACTCCAACAGGCGCTAAAACCCTATAAATATGAGATCATTTTTGTCGATGACGGTTCAACCGACAAAACTGCCGGAAATGTCAAAAAGCTCACCTCCAAACATTCTCAAGTCAAACTTATATCTTTTCAGCGTAACTTCGGCCATCAGATGGCGTTAACAGCAGGTTACGAACACTCAACGGGCGACTGCGTCATCTCTTTGGACGCCGATCTCCAGGACCCGCCAGAGATTGTTCCCCAAATGCTTGATAAGTGGCAACAAGGGGCTAAGATTGTCTACGCTAAACGGGAAAAAAGAGACGTTGACGATCCTTTGAAAAGGGTAACCGCCGTTTTATTTTACAAATATATCAATCTCATGTCTGATAGCCCTGTACCTAATGATGTCGGGGACTATAGACTGATTGATAGAAGTGTCGTCGACTATCTTAATGCTCTACCTGAACATTCACGTTTTTTACGGGGATTAACAGCCTGGGGTGGTTTTCCTACCGACTATGTCTTTTTTAGAAGAGAAAAGAGACACACTGGTCAAACCCACTATACTTTCTCCAAGATGGTTAATTTCGCACTGGAGGGAATAACCTCATTCTCCACCAAACCGCTAAGACTGGCAATCTACCTCGGTTTTTTAACTTCAGGCTTTAGCATCTTGGTTATTATCTTCAAGTCGGTGCAGCACTTTATCTTCAACCAGGGTGACTGGCTGCCCGGCTGGGCCTCACTATTTTTTTCTATTGTATTTTTGGGCGGAGTACAGCTTATTACCATTGGCATTATTGGCGAATATGTAGGCAAAATCTACCAGGAAGTGCAAAATCGTCCGAAGTATTTGATAAAAGAAAGAATAAATTTCTAATATAATACTAGAGCCTATTTCAAAACCTGGCTACTTACGTCATTCTGGCAAGCCGACGGCGCGTCCAGAATCTAAAAGAGGTTTAGATACTCTGGACAAGCCAGAGTGACGAGTATTGAAATAGCTTCTAGACTAGAAATTGGTTGCTAGAGAATTGAAATTTGTTTGGAAGACGGATATTAGAAATTAGATTAAAAAAAACAATTCTCCAATTTCTAATTCCAAACTAGATTCCGGTTTCAAATAACTATTATTCTAATTTCCGGATATGAAATTAATTGGTTTGATCCTTATCTCAATCGGATTGGCTTTGCTTTTATTTGTAGCCTACAATTTCATCCAGGAAAGAAATCGGCTGGTTTCTCCGCTTCCTGAGGAAGAGGGAGTAAAGGTCATCTTCGTCACTCCTGCGGAGTGATACGGATCTACTGATGAAATGCCGATTAACTGATATGCGAATGTCCGCGCCGTCAGTCGTGGCCGGGATGTTTGACGTCCAGCATCATCCGAATAAGATTCGCAATCTGTATTATATTTATGGGCCGGGTATCTCCAGTTTAAACAACCTGCAGTTGCTGCCTATTCCTCCCAAGAAGAGGAAGCAGATTACGTTAAGTATCAAATAAGCGCTTATGAATAAAATAAATCCGATCAGAGCATACCTCAGTGTCCCTTGGGCTTTCTTGACGTTCTCCGGGTTGCCGAATGAAGTCAGGTACCTGAATGCGCCCACGACAAACATAATGAATAGAATCAGTATGACCAGAGCAGACGACATAAAAAGTATATTGCCAAAAACAATCTCCAGACACTTAAAAGTAGGAATCCCTTCAGGAGTTACGCAGGTTCCCCAATTTCTGATTTGGGCATTGACCACAAAAGAAGTTAACATGAATCAGGGTCCTGCTGGTTGTAATAAAGCCGGTATGGTTATCGGACAAGATAAGCCAAGACAAAGATTACTACCGAAGACAATCTGTTCAAGTGTGACAATGATCGCCAATACGGCAACGATGAGGATTAATCCAAGGACAGCGGCAGTAATTTTATCTCGGGCTTTATCCACATTTTCCTTATTTCCGCCCGATGTTACCCAAGCCATGGCGCCAAGAAGCAACATAAGTAGAGCCATTAAACCTGCCACGATGAAAAAGGCTCTGATTAAAAAAGTTAAGATGTCTCCCAGAGTCGGGATCTTAAATCCGATCTTTGATTCGTCAACTTGGATAGTCGGATCCTGGGCATAAATTGGGGAAACTAAAGCAAGATAAATTAAACCTTGATAGTATTTGGCTGCAGAAATAAGTCTTTTTAACATAAGATAATTTCATCCTACTCTAACCAATTTTGTTTGTCAAGGGCTAAACTAGTACGCAATTAACCCCTACTATAAGTGATGCGTTTCTATCTTATCACTCGTCCTTTGCTCGATATTGAAGCGCCTCAGCTATACTGGCCGCTTCTATTTTTTCTTTACTGCTCAAATCGACGATTGTTTGCGCAACTTTAATCACTTTAAAATAACTGCGGGCAGATAGAGATAACTGAGAAATGGCTTGTTTCAAGAGATCCTCTGCTGCTTTGGTCATCCTACAATTATTTCTAACCTGCGCCGAATTCATCTCGCCGTTACTCTTTATCCTTAGGTTTTTAAATCTTTCCTGCTGTAAAGCGCGGGCTTTTACCACTCTTTCTCTCATTTTGCCGCTTGACTCTGCCTTTGACGATTGGTAAAGACTCTCCTCTTTGACAGGCGGAACATCGATGTGTAGATCGATTCGATCCAATAGTGGTCCCGAGAGCCTTTTTCTGTATTTGATGATCGATCCCGGCATACAGCGGCAGCTTCTTTTGGGGTGTCCCAGATATCCGCAGGGGCAGGGGTTGGACGCCGCCAGAAGCAGAAAACGCGAGGGAAAAGATATGCTCCCCGCAGCTCTTGATATCTGAACTTTCCCATCCTCCAGAGGCTGCCTTAACGCCTCAAGTACCGATCTGGGGAACTCGGGCAGCTCATCCAAAAATAATACTCCCCGATGAGATAGGGATATCTCCCCCGGTGCCGGATGAGTGCCGCCTCCTATGAGACCGATACGGGAAGTAGTGTGATGGGGAGTGCGGAATGGTCTTTTATCGATGAAAAATCTGTCCTGTAACAGTCCCATTACCGAATAGATCTTGGAGACCTCAACTATTTCATCCTTATCCATCTTGGGCAAAATCGAAGGAAAGGCTCGAGACAGCATGGTTTTACCTGCTCCGGGGGGTCCTTTTAAAAGTAGGTTGTGAAAACCTGCCGCAGCTATCTCAAGCGCTCTTTTTGCCTGCTCCTGTCCTTTTATATCGGCAAAATCAAACTCGTAATTCTCCTGATCGACGATATTTTCCCAATTCGTCTTTTTTTGCGGATCAATCGCTTTCTCCCCGTTGAGATGCAGTATCAACTCTCCAAGATTGCCCGCCGGATAGACATCAATTCCTTCAACCAGTCCCGCTTCTTGGGCATTTTCGCGTGGTAGGTAGAGACTTTTTAACTTAAGTTTTTTACAAAGCAAGGAAACCGAAATAATACCTGGGACTTTGCGGGTATTACCCTCAAGTGAAAGCTCTCCTATAAAGAAACTGCTTTTTAATTGATCTTTATCAAGATATCCGCAGGCCGCCAAGATTCCGACTGCAATCGGAAGATCCAAACTTGAGCCTTCCTTGGGAATATCGGCAGGAGCCAGATTGACGGTAAGTCTGGAATCAGGCATCTCAAAATTCACATTCTCTATAGCGGTTCTCACCCTGTCCTTTGCTTCGTCTACCGACTTGCTGGGAAGACCGACAATTGTGAAGGTAGGAAATCCTTTGCCGGCTACATCAACCTCAACCTCCAGAAGAACTCCGTCCAAGCCGACAGTGGTAGCCGAGAATATTTTGGCCAGCATATAAATTAACAATATATGAATTTTTTTAAAAAAAGTCTGTCGCTTATAAACTACAAAAGTAGACAATTTACTTATTGGGAAGGTTTTTTTCTTTCAATTCCAGTTTCTTAAACCAGCTTCGTTTAAGCAGTACGGCAATCACGGCATAGACTGCAATGTCAATCCAGGACTCTTCGACTGATTCGTTGGCGGGTTTTTTACCCTGCATGAGTAAATGCTTAATTCGGTTGAATTTTTCAGATATCCGAAAAGCAATCCCCAATTCCCCCATATCCAGTATATTGCCCTTACCGTAATCCTTATGCTTTTTCTTGAACATCGTCAGAAGCTCTTCATTAACTAACTCAAACGCTTCGTCAAGGTGTTTGGGATTTTTCATGAATTAATCCAATAATAAAAAGAAAGTGATAAAATAGCAAGAGTCTAATCTTTTCTTTTTTAAAATGACTAATAATGAAATATATTACGGAAATGGTGAAAGCAATATTTTTGATCAAAAAAAGTGCCAATTGCCTAAAGGATTTGGGCTTTGTTCAATTTGTTGTTTTGTGATGGAGGTGCCTTCTTTAAGTAAACCCAAAAAAACTGTATGTCAATATCAAAGTGCAAATGGATGTATAGTTCATGCTACTGAACTTCAACCAACTGAATGTAAAGTATTTTTTTGTACGACTTCTCTTTCCAATAATATGAAATGGGGATATATATCTTATGCGGAAGAACAAGGATCAATTACTCCACAAGAAGCTCAAAAAGCGAAAAACTTATGGCCTATATCATAAATTTTTATCTATTTGTCAAGTTCCAAAAAAACATATTGGTATTTTTCGTTGCTTGACTCTTTTTTTACAGCCTCTTTTTTAAATTCGGAATAATCGGGGAAATAAGCATCGCCCTCAAATTTGCCTTTAACTATTGTCAGATACAATTTATCAGCATATTTTATAGCCTGTTCATATATTTGAGACCCACCAATAATAAAAATCTCCTTGTCGCGCGAAGCTTGCGCGAATCGGGATTTTTTTTCATACTTTTTTGCAATTGTAATTGCATCTTCTATAGAACCAGCCACGATTGTATCGATTAATCGATTAATCGAAGCATGATTGGAATATTTTTTATTTCGTGTCACAATGATATTGATTCTATTCGGTAATGGTTTATGTTTTTTTGGAAGTGATTCGAAAGTTTTTCTACCCATGATAACTGCATGACCCTGGGTTAACTTTTTAAATCGCTCCAGATCTTCCGGAATCTGCCAAAGTAGCTTATTGTCCTTCCCGATCACTCTATTTTCTGAAATTGCCGCAATCATACTGATCTTTACCATAGAGATAGGTTGTATATTTCTAAAACCAATAAGTGAGCTTTTTTCCACGCTATAAGATCTGTAAAGGAATGTATTTTCATGTTCTTACTACTTACTACTTACTACTTTAGTCTTATAGTATCCTCCCGAAACCGATAGAGGCGCTTTTATCGGGGGGTGTGGATTATAGTTTATAAGTTCTAAGTATTCCGGTTTAAAACCGTCGCTGTTTTTAAAGTCTTTTGTAAACCTAACCTTGGGAAACTGTCGAGGTTTTCTTTTAAGTTGTTCCTTTACTTGATTGATATGAATTTCGTAGATATGGACATCGCCGAAAGTGTGGATAAACTCCCCCGGCTTATATCCTGTAGCTTTAGCGATAATTAAAGTCAAAAGAGCATAAGAAGCAATGTTAAAAGGAACTCCCAAAAAAAGATCGGCGCTTCGCTGATAAAGTTGAAGGTATAATCTTCCATCAATTACATTAAATTGATACATATTGTGACAAATCGGGAAATGAGAGGTATCTTCAAATCTGGCCATGGTATATAGATATTCCGGATTCCAGGAGTTAACAATAGCGTTATGGCAGTTTGGATCATCTATGACTTCGTTGATCGCCCATTTTAACTGATCAATGATTCGTTTCGTTCGAGTAGGCCATCTTCTCCATAGTTCTCCATAGATTCTTGGCAATTCACCCCATTTTTTCGCAAATTTACTGTCTGTCCTGATTTTCTCAATAAACTCAGCTTTTGTTAAAACATTTTTGACTTTTGACTTTTGACTTTTGACTTTTGATTTGTATATCTTATACGGATAATCGTCCCAGATATGGACGTTGTTATCGACCAGATATTTGATATTCGATTGCCCTGACAGAAACCAGTATAGTTCATGCACCACGCCTTTCCAGTAGACTCGTTTGCTAGTCAAAAGCGGAAACCCCTCAGTCAAATCAAATCTTATCTGTTTGCCGAAAAGACTATAGGAAGCGTCCCCTGTTCCGCGGTCTACTTTTCTATAGCCTTTGGTCAAAGCTTCCTGAAGAAGACCTAAATATTGATATTCTGGATGTATTTTCATGCAAATTAACGTTTCCGTTTCCAATCGCCGGCCGTAAACCTGTTTCTGGCAAAAAAATGCCAGTCGTGCGGGCTGGAGTTTTGGACTTCCTTCCACATTTTTTTAGCCGTTTTTGTATATAGATTATTATAAACTCTTTGTCTCGTATCAAACCAATATTTTCTTAAAGTCTCTCCCTTTGCTTCCTGTTCTTTTAATTCAAACTCCACATCTAGATTGTCAGCGTCTTTGACAATTTTGGCTTCGATAGTCTTTCGTTCCTCGTACTCATGCCAAAGTTCCGTCATCTCTTTTTCCAAAACTGTCCCTGAAAATACATCCTTAATCGCCAACTCCTCATCTCTTGTGGTGTACATTCTTGAGATGTAGTGCACGTCTCCGCTCCGGCTCTCGCCCAGATCGTGAACCAAAGCCATCCGCACGACTTTTCCTAAGTCTTTAACTCCCTCATGCTTCGCCAAAACCATAGCAATCCAGGCCACCCTGTAACTATGTTCTGCCTCATTACTGAAATCGGCGTTCAAAAACTGTCGCCAGTTTCTTTGCAGAAACCTTAAGCACCCAACTTCATAAAGTAGTTCTATATCTCTTTTTTGACTCATTGTTTAAAAATACTACAAATATTAAATTTGCCTTTCCCTCTTTTTAGTTGTTACTCTTCCTCCCTGCCATTGACCCCTATATTGACTGCCTCCTCCTTCGACCCGAAAAAACTGGGCGTGGGCAAAGCGGCTACCAAGCTCAAAAACGATGGGGATCGTACCCTCGTTTTTGGCGGCAAAAGTCACTTTACCCTTGTAACCGGGTGCGACATTGCCGGTTCTTAGCATCAATCCTGAGCGGAAAGTCGTCGTCCTGGGCTTAAAATTTACCGTAATATCTAAAGGAATATTAAAAGTTTCCAGGGAAGACATCAAGACAAATTCACCCGGTTTTAACCTATATGAGGAAGTTTTTTTGGCATCATATTTTGCTACGGTTTTGGTCTTCGGTGTTTCCCGGTGTGTCACTCCTAAAAAAGCTTTGCCGCCGTCCAGTTTATGGATTTCTCCTAACCTGATGTCAAATCCCGCGCCTTCGGGATAAGTTAGCTCCCGTTTATCCAAACCCTCAACCAGATTGACTTTTTTCACCAGCTCCAGCAGTTTTTTTGGACCGAGTATCATTATTTTGCTGATTATAACTGATTTCAACCGATCTTGCCCACTTCTTTTATCTCAAAATCTCCCCTTTCGTCAAAATCTACCTCGAAAATCGGTATACCCTTGGCGATTTTTTTCAGATTTTCAAAAAATAAATCGTCTGCCGTCTCACAAAGTACATGATAAAGGTAAAAATCATCCAACCCTTGATAAAGCTCCGCTAATTTTTCCTCGACTAATTTTTTAGCAATGGTTTTTAGTCTGTTATATCTTCTTGTCTGCTGAATAACCATCAATTTAACCAGGATTTTTCCGGTTTCGGTCTGCAAACGATGGCTTTCTTCCACTCCGTATCCTCCACGAATGATAAGAATGGCATTGGGTTTGTCCAAAAATTTATTTGTTTTATCATCTGTCTTTTGATGTTTGGCATTGTCTTTTACCTCAAAGCCAAACTCTCTTGCGCATCGGAGTATAATCTCTTTCTCATCAGGCTCTATATTTTTGAATTCTTCTCTGCTTAACGGAAATTTATTATCCTCCACAATCTGAACAATATCCTTTTTCTGCAAATACATATTATTGCCGGGACATGATTATTTCACTGTCATTCCCGGTAAGCGTAGCGATCGAGCAATCTATACCGATCGTAGCTCATCCCGTCTATAACGGTAGGGAGCGTACGAACGGTTATGCCGCTAGCAATTAAATTGCGTAAGCGGTATATCTCAATCGCCGCTGTAAAAGACTTCTCAACATGCTCGAATTGACCCCTATATCCCAATCAAATACATATTAATTATATCTAAAAAGACCGGGATAATAGTCTTGACAAAATAGTGATACCATTGTATTATGATACCATATGAACTGGATCGCGACCAATATCAGATTTCCCAAGGATGAATATATGGAGTTGAAAATGATCTCCGCTAAAAAGAGAGAGAGCTTGTCTTCTTTGGTGCGCGGAGCCGTAAAAAAAACTATCTTAAAAAAAACAAGGCCTTCTCCCAAGGAAATTATGGCAAAGTTGGATAAAATCTCAAAAATTATCGGCAAAAGCGTTCCCAAAGATTGGGACACTGTTAAGGTAATTAGGGAAATGCGCCGCCATGGTTCTTGATACTTCTATAGTTTTTAAGTGGTTACTAAATGGGAATGAACCAAATAGAGATGCTGCGTTAAATATTATCCAAGATTTTTTGCATAGTAAAATCGACGTCGCAATACCTGATTTTTTATATATTGAAGTCGCCAATATTCTTGCAACAAAATCCTCTGTTAAAGAAAGACAGCTAAAAGAATCTTTGGATTTGCTTTTTTCTTTTAATATGAATGTTTATGAGATAACGGACTCGGATGTTAAGGAAGCAGCTATATTAGCTAAAGAACATAAACAAACAGTTTACGATATGTTATTTGTCGTACTCGCCAAAAGATTAAAGACAACTCTTTTAACTGCCGACACAAAATTCTTTACAGCCACAAAATTTCCATTCATCAAACTTCTTTCCAGAATGTAAACATTAATTCGTGACCGGACGCACGTCGTGCGTCTTGCGGCTATTTCTTAATCATTTACCAACAATGAAAGTTTGGCGACTATCTGACCCAATGAATACCCGGGATATTTTATGAACCGATAGTTGTTCGCCAAAGCAGCTCGACCGACGCGCATTGATTGTTCTGTAAGACTATCAACACAACCAAAAACAGTAACGCTTGGATCAAGAATTAAGTCCGGCAGCTCTCGATCAGCTCTTAATATCTCACTTCTGATATGACTGACAACATTTTTAATTTTCCTGTCTAGGTCACCCGTCAGGTATTTTGATGGTCAACCTTTATCTGTTAACCAATTGCGAAATCATATCCACAATCTGCCCGGATTTATATTCCTTATGCTTCTGGTTCACTCTTTCCGAAATCTCCTCAAGTAGGTTCCACTGCTCTTCCTTACCGGATAAAAATTTCCATCCGCCGGGTTTGTTTTTAACCGCGTACTTAAACCAAGATAAATTTTTACCTTTTTTTTTCGCCTCCTCCTTAAAGGTTTTTATTATCTCTTTAACTCTTTTTTCGTCTTTCATAGATTAAGGTTAACTTATTACATTACGGATTATAATAAGCTTTATGACAATCTGCTTGACTTAATCCTGACAGGAATCTGACAAAAAAGGACCAGTTTTTCTAGCTATTTTAAAGCCTCTGTGATATAATATCCTATAATATGTTAAGCCAAATCAACCTGCCGCCTCCTGTAATCAATCGCGAGATGGAGCTTATTTTTAACCCGGTTAAGTTTGGGGAAAGCGGAATAGTTGTCTGTTATCCTGCTTGTCAGCAGGAATTTAATATCATCAGATTTCTAACCTATAAAAAAAATCTGAAAAAAATTCTCGGCCGGCACCACAATCGTTTTGCATTCCTAATTGTTCATTTAAATGAAAACGACAGCGTCTCCACATTCGTGGAAAAGATCAGGCAGGAGGGATTAAAACACAGTAAAAAAATTTCACAAACTGATAGTCCTTCTCAAATTTGTCATAAAATACTAAACTCCGGTAAGGATCCTTACTTGTTTTTATTTAATGCGCATTCACTCAAGCCCCACGATATGAACCGTATACTTTCTTTAATCCATGACCTGATCCTTTCAAATAACCGTTTCGGAGTACAAGTATTTTTTGAAGGCAACATTTACAGATCAGACTTGTACAATATTCTCGTCAAAAATAAAAAACTCCTTAGAAGTATCGAATTTATCCCAACCTATAACGCGGAGGAAACCCATTGGTACTTAAATTCACTGACCAAAGAATGGAAGATAAAGCTAAGAAAAAAAACAATCGAGGAAATTATTAGTAATTGCTTTGGTTATCTGTGGGTACTGCGAGAAGTTGTACGTCTGATTAAAGTCACGAAAAATGAAAACGTTGAGGAAATATTTAACGCTCCCAGCGTCAAACTAAGAATCGGAACTATCACTAACATGCTCGCCAATGAAGAAAAATTGGCCCTCTTTGATCTCTTGAATCAAAAACCGAATAAAAAATACGAAGATATAAATTTTTATCTATTACAAACCGGCATCGTTTGCAAAAAAGGCAGTAAATACATACTTCCGCTTAAATCCATGGAAAAATTGCTGGCCAAAACCAAAATAGTGAACAGCCTCTCTCTTGATAAAAAACAGTCTGTCATTTTTGCAGGAAAAGATATTACCTCCAATTTCAGCCACGGTGAATTGAGAGTCTTAAAGTTACTTTTGACTAAAAAAGGGTCTCTCGTCAGCCGTGACGAAATTGCCCAAGCAATTTGGAAAATTCATTGGGAGGACAAATATTCCGACTGGGCAATCGACAAAATTATCTCAAGGTTAAGAACTTCCCTGACTAACCTCAACCTACCCAAAAACATCATCACGACTCTCAAAGGACGAGGGTTCATTTTGAAATAACAAATCTATATGTCTGAACAATTAACCCCTAATCCAAATTATTACATTCCTTTTAAAACTTGTGCCAGAGGTGTGAAAATTGAAAATTCCATACCTTTGCCAGTAGAAACCCCGCCCGAGTGGATGAAAAAACTTCACGCTTTGATTAGTACGTTTGATCTGATCCCACCGCTGATATCGAATCTGGAGGTTTTTGAACATTCGTCAATGAGTGATCAAATAGTCCAAATTGTCATAGAATATGAAAAAGCTAAGAGTGATCATGACACGGAAACTGCACGTCGTATTTTGCATTCTCTTCCCGACGAAATAATTAACGCCGGTTTGGGCGCCTTAGAAGAAAAATTCAGTTTCATGCAAGGAGATGAGGCGGATTTAGTCCAACCCGAACACCACGCGCGATATTATTTGACTAAAGCTGAATCCAATTCAGACGATAAAATGGTCGCAAGACTAAACCAAACTCTGGATCAGGCAGGCATCAATAACCCTGCCCAACGGGCAAAAAATATCTCCGCGTATTTTACTTTGTATGAAATGGGGTTATCTTTATTTAACCTGCTGACGGGAACAACTAGACCTGAAGCTCTCATTTCTGGAGCCGGTTCTCCACTTAATTCACTGGAAAAAGCACTATTTCAGGAAGCGCCGGTATCGTTTTTAAGTTCAGCAGCATATCTTATGACCGTAATGGACACGGTTTTATCTATAGGGGAAAATGAGGTCAATAAAAATTATGCCTCTGAATTGTATACCTACCTTATCAGAAGTCATTATTATCCGATTATTAAAGCCATAACCACAATGGAGTTTGCCGAGACGTCTCCCGCAGATGCACAATACGGATCTTATCACCTCTCCCAACTTTCCCGGTTTATGACTTATCTTAGTGATATGTATTACAACAATTTATTGATCCAAAAGGGAATCTTTCCGCCTTCAACCACCAGTCCAATCTTAAAGAAAAAACTTCTCGACAGATTAACCGGAAGAGCCACATTAACCGAAGCCAACTCCATAATCTATCCTTATGACGGTTTGATTTTGGCCTTGGAAAAAGCAGGATTACCCGAAACTCTTATTTATTTGCGATTATTGACTAGATTGAACAAAGCATCTATACAATCAACATTTAAAAGCGGCTTTAGAACTATGCTGGATGAGCACCCGACAATAATCAATTATTTTGCTCAACTAAGTGATCTTGACTCTAAAAGAGAGTCCGATATAACCGATCTTCCATCTATCTATCTTGGATTGTTGGAAAGCAAATTAAGCAGGGCTGAATACCGGGAACTGGCGGCTGATCCCCGGTTTTATTTGAAGACCAGAAATCTTTTTAAATTCAGATTAGTGATACCCGACGGAATATTATTTGACGAAATGGTTAAATCAATAGCTAGAGATCTCGTCCAAGAAAGCAAAGATTATAAAGACGCTCCGCTGGCTAAAGATGTACCCCAACTTCTTGAGTGGAGAGAAAAAGTACGAGCTAACCAATCTAAACACTTAAAAGGAGTTTTTACTTTATTCGTTAATAAATCTGCAATTACTAAAGTTGTCCCTTTCGATGCGGAACATACCGAGTTCTATCGACAGATGGTCGACGGTAGTCCTACCGAGATAATCAATAAACAATTTGAGGGGGGCGGTCGGGCGATGTTTTTTGTCAGATTCAACCTTCCGGTCTCCGAATTGAACTTTCCGGTTGAACTCCAGATTGTACCCGAAAGCGTTGAAAAATATCTGCATCGGCAAAGGGAAAATTATCTTATGGGGAGAATCTATGGTTATTTTGTTACTCCGGAGCTAATTAAAGAATTTATGGCTGATGAACCGAATTTGGGTAACTACGTTGTCTGACTTTTTCTGAACGCTTGAAACTTATTGCATTTTTTCATACAATGTCTCCCTATGGCTCATATTTGCGACGCTTTGATCATCTCCTGCATCGATTTCAGATTCCAGAAATATATGCAGAAATGGCTGGAAAAAAATATGGCAGGGAAAAAGTACGACTTCGTCGGTTTTGCCGGGGCAAGCAAAGACTTGGGGACAATTATGAAACAGCTTGACATATCTGTCCGTCTACACAAAATAAAGCAGGTTGTCTTGATCCATCATGAGGATTGCGGGGCGTACGGTAAACAATCTACTCCTAAAAGACACGCAGCAGATTTACTAAAAGCCCAAAGAACAATCTCTGCAAAATATCCCAACCTTTCAATCTCACTTTTCTACCTCCACCTTGACGGAAAATTTGAGACAGTGTAAACTACCTGCATGTTAACCAAAGGTGACTTAAAGCAGATAAAAAATGTAATGCAGGAAGTCGTGCCTCCGATGATCAGAAAAGAAGTTGAGCCGCTCATTAAAAGGGGGGTCGAACCACTCATAAAAGACGTAAAAACTGTTAAAAAAGACATAGCCAAAATAAGAAAAGACACGAATATGATTATTAGTGTCTTTGACAACGAATATTTAACGAGTTGAAAGAATCAAACAACACCTCAACCTGCCTCCTGTCGTATAATAGAGTCTATGACCGATAAAGTCCTCGTTTATGATCCAACCGCAGATGACTTAATGAGTAAAGTCCGCGGAGTCGGGCGCTATCTTCAGATCCTGCGAGAAAACTTCCCAAATTGGAAATATATTAACTCCACTTCGCTTAACCAGCTCCGCGGGGCAGGCAATGAAACAATTTTTTTAAACCCTTTTTTCAATTTCCTCCAAAAACCCTTGATTTTAGATCGGATCGCTAAAAAACAAGTCGCCGTCATCCACGATCTGATTCCTTTAAAATATCCCAACCATTTTCCTACCGGAATAAGAGGTAAAGTTCATATTTTTTTAAATAAAATGACCTTAAAGAATTATGACCAGATCGTTACCGATTCAGAAGCCTCGAAAAGAGACATTATAGATATACTTAATATAGGTGAAGAAAAGATAAAGGTAATTTACCCGTGTTTAACCAAAGTATTTACCGAAAAAAAAAACATAAGCCGTTTGACTTTGAATTTGCCTGCTTCGTTTTGTCTCTACGTCGGCGACGCTACCTGGAATAAAAATCTGGTCAATTTGGCTGCGGCGATAAAAGAAATAAATGTGAGTTGTGTATTCGTAGGAAAGATTTTTGAAGAAACCAAATTACCTAATTACCTTCATCCCTGGCAGCAAGAATTTCGGGATTTTCTTGAAGAGGTCAACGGTGATAAGCGCTTTATCTTTTTAGGTTTTGTGCCGGATGAAAAATTGCTTCAACTATACCGACAGGCAAACTGCAATATTCTGGTTTCCCGAGACGAAGGCTTTGGTTTTTCCTATCTTGAGGCTGCCTCACAAAGCTGCCCCTCGATTTTGTCAGACATTCCGATATTAAAAGAGATTTCAAACGGCGGGGGGGCGCTCTTGACAAATCTACAAGACATAAATGCTATCGCCAACGCCATAGGTGAGGTATACTTTAATCAAGTATTAAGAAATGAATTGGGCGCAGAAGCGGAAAAAAGAAGTAAGTTTTTCAGCCAAAAAAAATTTAAGGATAATTTTTCGAAATTTTTAATTATTTGAGTTTTGAATTTGTTTAGAATTTAGATATTAGGATTTAGAGCTTAAAAAGTATGGATCTTTTCACTTACGTTTTTTTCGCTTTCGTCTACATTATGATCATGCACTTTGCTATGGGTATAAAAGACGACTTTAATATTTTTCTTATGGTGACAATATTTGTTATCGGAGCTGCGATGGGAGCTTTTCTTGATTTTTATCTTTTCGGTTTTGCTGCAGCAGTTGTCCTTTCTCTCGTTTTGTGGTAAGAGAAATTATCGGCACTTATCCCTTGACAACAGGGAAATGCTATGTTAGAATGAGGCTATGAATAACAAATTTAGCCTCAGACAATTCAGGAGAAAATACGGTACGCATGAACAGTGTCTTGAAGCTATTAAGCGTATCTGCTACCCCGATGAGATGAATTGCGATAAGTGTAAAAAACTCTCAATCTTTTATCCGATCAAAGGTAGAACAGCCTATACCTGTAAATATTGTGGCTATCAAATCTACCCCTTAGCTGGAACTATATTTGAGAAATCTACCACTCCTCTAGACTTATGGTTTTTTGCCATGTACCTAATGGTACAAACACGATCAGGCATATCAGCTAAACAGCTTGAACGTATGCTTGGCGTAACCTACAAAACAGCATGGAGGATGTTTAGGCAGATTAGAATACTCATGGCTGAAATGGGAGACGATATGTTGACCGAAATTGTTGAAATTGACGAAACGTTTGTCGGTGGAAAAGGCAAGAATAGAGCCCACAAATGGATACAAGGTGTTGAAGAAAAGCAAAAAGAAGTATTAATGGGAATAGTTGAAAGAAATGGAAAAGCATATATTAGACACATTCCGACAACTGGAAAATGGGCGTTGATTGAACAGATACAAAAATATGTTAGTCCTAAAGCGAGAGTAATTACTGATGAATTTTTAGGTTACGCAAGTATTTACAAATATGGATATAAACATGACTCAGTTAACCATAGATCACAGCAATACGTACTTGGCGATATTCACACCCAAACTATTGAAAGTTTCTGGAGCGGTCTGAAAAGAGGTATCTATGGAGTTTACAGGGTTGTGTCAAAGAAATATCTTCAAGCCTACGCAGACGAGTACGCTTGGAGGTATAACAATAGAAAAGCATGTGGTGGTATGTTTAATATCCTCTTGAAGCAGGTAGTTAACGTGAGGGCAATACAGCCTTCTTTAATAAAGTAAAGAAATCCTTTTTTGAGTCCTCACGACCACCCTTTTTAAGCCAATCACGGAGTTTTTTATCCTTATTAGTAAATTTTTTTTTCATTTTCTAGGTTGCTTTTTGTGAAATTCACCCGCATCAAATACAGTATAGAGTTCTTTATTGTGTTTAAATAACAAAGCTCTAATACCCCTTTTAATTTTAAAAGATGGATATTTTCCTTTCATCTTAGGAACTGAAATTGGACAGTAGTCTAGTGAGGGATGACCTGGATCGGATATGAAGTAATCACGATGTGTTTCGTAATCATCCCATAATCCCCATTTTTTAATCTTCTTCTCTGCGTTCTTGCTTATCTGTATTTTTACCATACTCAGGTAGTTCAGAAAGCCCTTTAATCATGCTTTCTACAACAGCTTTAGTGTAACCTGCGTCCAAGAACGCTTCTTTTACTTCTTTACGTGGGGTTGCTTCATTTAAAGGAATATCATCATGAGTTATGGTAATATCCTCAATCGTTACATCTTTTGCAGATACTCTTCCGAAATCGTGTTCGCTCCAATCTGAAGAGGTTGGAACATAAATATAATTAGTCATGTTGAACTCCTTTCTTTTTTTGGTCATGAGCCTTAACTGTTATCTGTATTAGTTTTGCTAATTCTTCTCCTACTCTACGAGGTACTGTAACTCTTGAAACAACTTCACCCTTGTTTTTTTCTCTTGGGTGGACAAATACAAAATCAAGAGTAATTGTATCGTCATCAGATACTGTAATACCAACTATTTGTGCATAACGACTACCAATGTGTGTGCCAGTATTTACAGCAATATCAAGTTTCTTTTCTTCAGCCATACCCCATTATACCACTAATCTCACAGAGTCAACAGCTTTTCACCTCCCTTCATTTTATTATTGTGACGACCTAAATACAATTTAAGGTAATAAACTGGTAATAAATGTGTCAATAGTTATCCCTGTGTTGAAGGGATAGGCTCCAAATTATCCTATTGACTTTTTGATTTCTCCTGTGATACTCTTAAATTTATAAGCAAATGCTGAATCTGCAAAAATTCCAAGATAAGCGAGTATTTTATATTTTGGTTTTTACATTAGTCATACTATTTGTCCTCTTTTTGACTCTTCTTAGCCGGCAGCAAAAAGTACAAGAAGAGCTAGCGCTACAAAACCAACAGGTTGAAGAGTTGATGGGAACACCTCCAACCTCTACATCTCCACTACCGCAAACTGTCTTTTCAGATTACGCTTTAAACACCGATTTTCCTTCATTGCCCGCTTCAGTAAAAATGTCTGATCTAAAGACAACTTACACGACAGGCGAAGCCTTGGATTTGGCTACAAAGGTAGGCTTTTCCAATGCAATTGTCGATGACGGGGTAAACATGATCATGGTTACAGATGACGCAGACGGTCTTCAATCAGCCCTCTTTATCAGTAAAACCACGGGGAGTGTGATGTTGGTTACGGAATCGGGGTTTCCAACTGGCGGTTCCGATCCCGAAAGCGCCGCTCGATCTTTTCTTTCTAAACTGGGATTATTGGATGATACTTTAGTGGCGTCTGCTACT
>MGAN01000004.1:146657-175085 GCA_001789745.1 Candidatus Roizmanbacteria bacterium RIFCSPLOWO2_01_FULL_40_13 | reverse complement strand
TTATTACAATAATAAACGTATTCACTCAGTTTTGAAAATGACACCGATCGAATTTCGCAAGAGACATACTGTCTAAAAAATTAGGTACTTGACAAATCTATTATTATTTTCGTACAGTTGGTTAGTTAGTTATCAAGAGTGTAGTGAGAGCACTGGCTCAATGACCTACCGGCAACCTTCGGAAAACGAAAGGTGCCAATTCCAGCCCCGTAATGGGGAAAGATAATAAATACGAGTATTCAAGATAGTATAAATAAAGGAGTCTTCTTCGGTTTTGTCCCTCATCGCCTACAAATTCCCGATCGCCCTGAACTAAATAATTATCCATTTAACGTTATGTTTTCTCAGTATGGTACAAAAGATGGTAAAAATGTTATGGGTAGTGCCATATACATACCGGATTTAAAATCGTACAAGCAACTCGGGGAAAAATCCTCGATGAAATATATCAATTCGTATGGTGGTATAAGTTGGCTTCTGATTGAATATGATTTATCAACAAAAAACTATAACGGATACAAAACAGTAAATGATATCTCTGTTGGCGAAGCTTCGGGTCCGGAATGGAACATGTTTTTTGTTCACTTTACAGCATTAGGTCTAACCAACGGAGAACGGTGTAACTTTAAGGAATTATAAATAAAAAAAATTGCAGGTTTATAATTAATTAATTTATTTGCGTCTAACCTTTAAAGAAATATAAAGTATGGCAAATTAAATCCTTGTTTTAGTAATGAGCCTGTGATATAGGTGTAATCCATACTGAGGACAACTTTTTTATGATTAATATAGAAACTGAAGGAAAGAAAAAGTCGCCTGTAAAAATAATAATTTTTTTAATTATCGCTTTTGGTATTTTGCTATTATTCAAATCGGAAGATTATGTTTACACCGATTTTACATATAAATGCATAAAAAAAGATAATAATCCAGAACGCAATATATACAATCAGGAAAATGAAAAGGCTTACTTATCTTGTATTAATGATGAACTAGTAAAAAAACCAACGTTGACAAAAAAATACGAATACGATATGGACACCATAGTCAAAAAATTAAATCAAGAATTAGAAGCAAAAAAAATATGTGGCGATCTTAAACTGCACGATAAGCTACTCGAGACAACACCTCCTCCATGGTATATAAATGAACGAGTTGAGTCTTGTGATAGTTACGGGAAAATAAAATGCATACAATTTTTTGGCGTATGTATCTTTAAAATAGTTCCGTCATTGTAACATATGAAAAGAATATTTTCTTTTGTTTATAAATTAGCAGTTATTTTTTTGCTCCTTCTAATTTATATGAAGGTAAGCGCTCCAGTAAAACAAGATAGTAATATTCTTACTAAAGAGGAAAAATATGCCAATCTTTCCAAAATCTCAGTCTCTGTCCAAGTTGATTATCTTAAAAAATATTTAGGTGAACCAGTTTCCATAAGCACGATCAAAGACAAAAGTCAAAAAGAATTAATTTTTATCGATCCAGATTATTATGTGATGTTAACGACTGATTTGGATAATTCAGTTTTGTCATATGTCATTACAACTAGAAATGAAAATTTCAATCCAATTTTAAAAATTAGAGGTATTAAAGTCCAATTAGGTAAATCAACGTTTTATGAGAAAGGAATTAAGCCCGATGATTGTGAGGCTCATCCAGGTAATACTGCACCTTCATATTACTTTGAAACATATTTTGGTGACAATTCATCTTCATATCAAAGTTACTTATTTGGTTATAATGATGCGGGTTTTGGAGATATTGGAATAGTTTGGGCTACACAACCAAATGAAGAGGAAATAAAGAATAATAATTTTAGGAAAACTAATGACATGAATTGTAGGTTGCCCTCTAATCAAGATAGGAAAAGATATACCATCAATACTTTTGGTGTTGGTTGGCCATTATCAATCGGTGTAAATAGACGTTTAGTTGAACGAGTAAATTAATTATTAAATAGTAACACCTCCGGAGTGAAAGATGGCAGTATAAGATTCTAAATTGCCTATTGGAAAGAGCGGTGAAGAGTTTAAGGGTCTTCTAAGACAAAAATCCCCGTGTTTCACTTTTGAGAGAAACCGGGGATAAATAATAATATCCCACTCCGCCAAGTCAAATTTGGCTACGTTAGGAATAAGGTCTCACTTTGTCCTTCGACTGAATTTACTCACTTAAGACTACGTTTGGGGCAGGTATAGCGAAGTTGGTTTTAAAGTTACCATTAAAAATTCGTTGATAAAAATAACTTATTAATTAAATTTCATGCTGTTTGACAACAAAAGATAAAATTTGTAATATATTATATATTATTACAATTTATTACGGATAAACTATGAGAAATATTATAAATATATCTTTACCAATACCGTTAACGAAGATTGTAGAAAAAGAGGTAAAAACGGGAAAATACGCCAGTAAAAGCGAATTTTTCCGAGAACTTTTGAGACTGTGGATGGAAGGAAGATTAATAAAGGATCTTGAAACAAGCAGGTCTGAACTACGTCAAGGAAAAGGTAAACTTTTAAAGTCTTTGAAAGATCTGCGATAATGACTGGATGAGGATTTATTACTCAAGCAAATTTGAAAAAGAATACAAGCGTCTACCCAACAAGGTAAAGGACTTGGCAGAGAAAAGGGAAGACTTATTTCGCAAAAACCCTTTTCATCCTCAGCTTAAAACTCACCGATTGAAAGGCAGACTTAAAGACTTTTGGTCATTTTCAATTGATATTCACTACAGAATAATATTTGAGTTTGTTAATAAAAATATGGTTTGGTTTCATTCTGTGGGTACCCATGCTGTTTATAAATAATGCTTGCACCTTTCAGGTGCAATGGGTAGTCAGAAGAATCCAAACAATTACACTCCCGGATTGAATTCCCACTCCGCCAAGTCAAACAAGGCTACGTAAGGGACGGCCGCCTCTTAATTTGAGTCATAGTATTTTATTATAATTGACTATAGCTTATTTGTTATAGCACAATAGGAAAATGATCATAAGATCAGTCCGGCGAAAGTGGAATTTTAAAAAGCTTGCTTTTTTATTTAATATTCTCTACTTTCTAATTGTTTTCTTTGCCGAAATACCGGAAAACCTGATTTATAACAGCGGTTTTTATATCGCTTTGTTAAATTCCGTAATTTTATTTAACAGGATAAAAAAAACCCGTCTGGCCGAAATTTTGGTAAATGTGTTCATCATTAATACCGTCATCTGGTTTATCCTAGTCAATCTAGTCTATACGGAGAAGCCTTCCGAGATATTTAATTTTATTGCTTTTGTTTTGGTTTTTATCAGCCTGACTTCAATAATTACTTTCATTTTTTCCTTGATTTACAAAATCATACTAACTAAAAAATATCAGCTTGTGTTTAATGTTGTTGTTTTGTTTTTTATGATTGTAGTCTCGATTATTTTATACAAGTCAAACATCGTCAACAAGCAAATATTGGAAATAAGCGTAGACAGACTACAACTTCTTGAGAGTAAATTCGGAGGAGAAAAAAACCTGAGATGCAGTGAAAGCAATACCATCAAAAAAGTCAGGGAGTCGGTTGTCCGAATAATAGGTGGTGAAGCAGAAGGATCGGGATTTATCGTCAGCGACGACGGATTGATACTAACCAACTTCCACGTCATCGAGTTTGAACCGGCGCCAAGAGTAATGTTTCCTGACTATTCCATCGAGCTAGCGAAGATTATCTATGGGGATAAAAATGCGGATCTGGCAGTATTAAAAGTGACAAAAAAAATACCTGCAATCGATTGGGGAAACAGTGATGAAGTCGAGCCGGCAGAAGAAATGCTGTCGTTCGGATTCCCGTTCGGAGGATCACTGGGTGGTGAAGCTACCGTTAAAAAGGGCTATCTTTCCGCCAAAAGAAATATACAGGATCAGGGTGTTGAGTTTATGCAGACTGATTCCACGATCAATCCGGGTATGAGCGGAGGACCGATGACAACGGTTTGCGGAGAATTCATCGGCATCAATACTCTGGGAACTGCCGGTATAGGGATGGCTATCTCGTCCAATTCATTCAAGAATAAATATTTCGAAATGAAGTCCTCTAATGAGCCTTTAAAAGACATTATCAAAGTTGAGTTCAAGCCTGATGAGAGCCCGGTTGAGGCGGTTAAGGCATTCTACAACTACATCAAGATCCGCAAGCTCGATAAAGCTTTCGAGCTTCTTCAGGGCGGAGAGTTTAACAAAGATATGACTTTTGAAAACTGGAAAAAAGGTTATGAATCTAATCTTGATACCTCGGTTTTGAAAGTCGAGGAAGATCCGGAAAATGAAAACAAAGTCAACATAAGACTTTCGACCAAAGACCTTATAAATGACCAGATCGTCTATAAATTCTTTGAAGGCTGGTGGGAAGTGAAAAAGGTTGAAGATCATCTCAAACTTTGGCAGCCTAAGATCAGGGAAGTTGAGGATCCGTCATGGCTCTGGTTTTACGAATAAAGGATTTTATTACTGATTTTGCGCTATAGTTAGTTTATGACCTTGTTTACTATCGGATACCAAGGACAAAATGTTTACAACTTCATTCAAAATCTTAATAAAGAGCATATCGGAGTTATCATTGATATCCGTGAAAATCCATTCAGCAGGAAGCCCGGTTTCAGCAAATCAGTTCTTTCAAAAGAACTCCTTAATGCAGGAATTGAATATTATCACTTTCAGGAAATGGGAACTCCAAAATCACTCTGAAATTTATTGGCAGAAAAAGGAAATTATGAAGTATTTTTTCAAAACTACCGGAACTATCTTAGGGAGTTCCGTGATTCCCTAGAGGATCTTATTGACATTGGTTCTAGAAAACGAATTTGCCTCAAGTGTTTTGAAAAAGATCCTCATACTTGTCATCGTAAGGTGGTAGCCGAACTTATCAAAGAATACGCAGGAAAACAGGTTGATGTTATTCATCGATGACCTGGAAAATAGAGGAAGTATTGGTTATAGTAAAAGTTTATCCTACTCCCAGCAATAAATACGGAGAAACGGTCTGCACCGCAGGCATTACCCGCGATTCAAAATGGATGCGTTTGCATCCAATTCAGTATAGGGGTCTTTCGAGAACCAAACAGTATGACAAATTTCAATAGATAAGGCTTAAGATAGCTCCGTAAAATGAAATGCTTCGCCGTCCTGAGAGCTATGAAATTGACATATCCAGTATTGAACTTTTGAAAAAAATTCCATCAAAATCAGGATGGAGAGAGCGAGAGAAGTATTTTATTCCTGCAGTAAGTTCTTCACTTGAAGAGCTGGAAAGTCTGAAAACCACAAGAAATAATTCTCTCGGTGCTTTTAAACCAAAATCTGTTGAAGATTTTATTATTGAAGATGATTCCGGTGAATGGAATGAAAAACAACAAAAAGTATTGCAGCAATCCTCATTATTCAAACAGGATAAATGTATTCAGAAAAAGGTTCCTTATAAGTTTCGTTACTTATTCCATTCCAGCGATAAGGAATGTAATGGACATGATATTCAAATATTTGATTGGGAAACGGCACAAAGCTATTGGAGGTTTAATAGAGTATTATAAACATGAGATATTAACCAAGCAAAAATTACGGGAAAAGTGGTTGAATTATTTCTTCAAAAAAAGAGAGTCATATTTTGTTGTCGGAACGGATTCCCGTTGGAATAAATTTATGATACTTACAATCGTATGTCCCAGAAGAAAGACCGATCAGCTTTCATTGTTTCAATAATGAGTTCAGTTTTTTTTATAATAATCACATGATCCAAAATTTTTACGATAAAGTAGCCAAAAAGTTCGGGATATATCATACGGGAGCCAAGTACAGTAAAGAATACTTGGCCGGCGATCCGGAAGAAATATTTAAAAAGAATCTGCTTGAGTTAAGCGGTAAAGCAAAAATTGCTCTTGACGTAGGTTGTGCCGACGGTCGTTTTACTCTTTCTATCGCTCCTTATTTTAAAAAAGTATTTGCAATAGATATGTCAAAAGGAATGCTTGGAGCGGCAAGAAAATTACAAAAAGAAAAAGGAGTATTAAATGTTAGTTTTGAGGAACAAAATGCAAACAAAACAACTTATACAAACGACATGTTTGATCTAGTCTACAGCCGTCGGGGTCCTACGCCTTTTTCCGAGTTTCATAGACTGTTGAAATCAGGTAGTTACTTTATAGAAATCACTATCGGTGAAAAAGATTGTCAAGAAATTAAAGAAATATTTGGTCGAGGACAAGGATTTGGAGAGTGGAACAGTTCAAGATTGGATGAAGATAGGCAAAAGCTGAAAGATAATAAATTCGAAATTACTTTTGCACAAAATTATCTCTATGACGAATATTATTCTTCCTATGAAGATTTGGATTTATTTTTACAAGGAGTGCCGATTTTTGAAGATTTTGATTCAAAAAAGGACAGTGAGTTATTGAGAGAATATATTTCTCAATATCAGGAAAAGAAAGGGATTCGCTTTCCAAGACACAGAGTGGTTATAGTGGCAAAAAGGATTTGAGACAGTCTTTTTTATAGTGTCTCATTTGTCTCAATTAGTCCCTAGACAAACTAGGGATTATAATCCTTAGATTTTACTCAGGATTGTAGCTTGAAAAAGTGATAAAATGAGATTGAGATTATCCTCCTTCGTCAGGTATCAACTGGCACCTGACTACGAAAGGACAAGCAGGATTGAAAGGGTCTAACCCGACCCGCTCAGTATGAGAAGCGTAACAAAAACGGTTGGTACGTAACGAAAATGGACTATTATAGCAATACGACATTTCTAAAGCGTCACTACCCCAATATAATACTGTTACAATAAACTATATCGATTTTCTAATAAAATTAATAAACTTATTTAGATTGTTCTTATAATACGATAAAATTGGGTCATATATGCCCCATATTTTTAAGTTTAATCCGCCTTCGCGGAAATCCCCGACCGTTAGGTCGTGGGAGCTTCAAGATACAGCAACAACCTAAATAGATATTTTACCAACAGAATTAGTTACGGTACCCAGCTGATTCGATTCGTCGCTTCGCTTTCTAGCTCATGGTTATAACCCTTAGTTTACCGATGGGTATAGCCGGTTATGAGCCGAATGTCCTGAGTGACACTGAGTGAATTTATCCTGAGTGTAATCGAAGGAGTCGAAAGGGAGTCGAAGAACTTAAATGTTTTAAACAATGTATTACTTCTATATCCTTCGTTGTTCTGATAATTCACTATATTGCGGTCAAACAAATAATCTTCAAAGGCGAATCAATGAACACAACTCCGATAAAAATAAATCAGCAAAATATCTGAGAGCGAAAAAACCAGTAAAACTTGTTTATTCCGAAGAATATCCTACTCTTCAATTGGCGATGAAACGTGAATGGCAGGTAAAACAATGGATTCGATCAAATAAGGAGGCTTTGATTAAAGGAGACTTAAAGCTTATGAAAAAGCTCTAAAAACAATGTTAAAGAATGTTTTTCTGAAATTAATTTCCGAAATAAAATAAAGGCTTACTCTTAAATACTAGATCTGGACCTTCAAAATAACACATGAATTTTATTCCGCCTTCGCGGAATACCCTTATCGTCCCCCTTACGCTAGAGCTACGGAGGGTGGATAAGATCAGGGAGTTTCAATTTATTTAAGTGAAATAAATTCTTTTTCTGAAGAATCTGCTTCTTTGATAATTCTGTTTAAAAGTCCCTTTTTGAGGTTTTTGGAGTGAATCGGAACAGGTATGATCTTATTCTTTTTTGAATTGTGCATAATTAGGTGGCTACCGGTTTGCCTTCTGGGAAAATATCCCAATTTCTTCAAGATTTTTACAACTTGTTTTGGTTTAAACGCAGTCATTTAGATATAAGAAAGCGGGCTGTTGACACTGACTTTTGTTACGATAATATTCCCCTTTTCTTTTGGAAGTTCTTGTTTTTGTTCGTTCAATACTGCAAGATAGCCTTTTATCGCGTCTTTTACCATACTAACTGCTTCTTCAAAAGTATCTGCTTGAGTAAGGCAACCCGGTAAAGACGGAACACTAACTACATAACCGCCTTCCTCAGCCGGTTCAAAAATTACTGTATAGGTAAGTATTTTCTTAGAAATGTTTTTTTTCTTTTTCATGTGTTATTATACAGCAAAATTGGAGTTAAAGAATAAAGAATATTTTTCTGAGATACATTTTTATAGATGATATAATTTTCTAATAAACGGTAAACTATTAGAATTAATAGGTTGGTATGGGGCTATAGCAATAATCGGAGCATATGCTCTATCAAGTTTTAATTATCTGGCGTTATTGAAAATGTAATTGAGAAAAATATTTGGAATACAACAATACCTATTTTTATTGACGAAATTATTACTCAACTTCAAATAGCCACAGATATCCTTAATAAATTCGGTATAAGTGTAAAACAGATTAATCAGAATATGGATATTCCACCAAGTAAAGACGATTTGAAATTATTCAACTCGTTCAATTTATATCCTAAAACCTATAAGGAAATGATAAATGTAATTATTAAGGAAATAAAAGATAGAAACAGATTTAAGATTTAAAAAAATTATGATAAGAGCAGTGTTATTTGACTTTGATGGAACATTAGCTAATACTCTCCCTTTTTATGTAAAAGCATATGATCAGGCACTACAAAAATTAGGGTTTAAATGGGACGAAAGAAAAATAGTCCAAAATTGTTTTGGGAAAAAAGAGATTGATATTTGTAAAGCTCTGGGTTTGCCTGAAAAAACACAGGAATTCACCAATTCATATTTTTCCGCCGTTAAGGAATTATTTAAACAAGCTCAATTGTTTTCCGATACTTTAGAAACACTGGAATTTATTAAAAATAAGGGGCTAAAAATCGTGATAATTACTTTTGCTTACAGGTGGTATATTGATCAGATGATAAAACAATATAATCTGGATAACTATCTCGATCTGGTAATAAGCACCGATGATGTTGATAAAGCTAAACCGGATCCCGAAGCGGTGCTTGAAGCCGTAAAGATACTAAAGATTAAACCCGATGCGGTTCTAGTAGTAGGCGATTCTAAAAGTGATATTTTAATGGGTAATTCGGCAGGTAGCAAAACAGTATTATTCTTTATTAAAGAATACGAATTATTTTATAACTTCAAAGAAATTAAGAAGGCCAGTCCTACATTTATTATTAATAACCTTACTAAACTAAAAGAAATTATAAATAAAAAATATCAAATCTATGAGTAACAATAAAATTGAGTGGATAATAATAGTCACGGAAAAATATCAAGAGTCAAGAAAATTCTATAGAGATATCCTGGATTTTAAGATTGTCAGAGAAAGCGTAAATGAAGAATTTACACAATTTAAATTAGGAAATTTATATTTCGCAACTTATGGAAGAAAACAAGTAGAAAAATTGGTGGGTAAAAAATATTTAAGTAATGTTGGTAGCACTATATTTACTTTTGCTGAAACCGATAATATCGATAAACAATACGACGAGCTAAAAACAAAAGGAGTGAGATTCATAATCCCGCCCACAACTCAACCTTGGGGTCAACGAACCGCTTACTTTTTAGATCCTGACGGATATATCTGGGAAATTCAGCAATGGGTGAAAAAAACTTAAAGAATCAATATAACTTATGCACAAGTATGCTTTTTTTGATATTGATAATACGATCTTCGATGGATATTGCACCTCTGATTTCTACTTTTTTTTAGCCAAAAGAGGTTTCGTAAAAAATACCGATTTCGTCTACAGGCGAGATAAAGAAATAGGAAAAGATTATCATAGCGGTAAAATTGACTACGCAGAAGCTTCAAGACAAGTAGTCCAATTAATCGCAGATATATTAAAAGGTTTTTCCAAAAAAAAAGTAAAGATTTGGAAAGAAGAATTTATTAAAGATCATAATAAACTATTTGATTGGGTGAAACCTTTGTTTGATTTTCTTGAGTCAGACGACTTTTTTATTTATCTTATATCTGCTGCGGCTTCTCCTCCGGTTGAAGCTATTTCAGATTTTCTTAAAACCGATAAATTTTATGCTTCTAACCTGATGACAAAAGATGATATTTATACCGGTAAGATTGATTTTTTGCTTAATTATGAAGAAAAGACTAAATTGATTCACCGGATTACGAGCCATCTTGAGCATTCATTTAAGATTGGTTTTGGTGATTCCTTAGGAGATGTAGATATGCTCAAACATATGAATAAAGCCTTTCTTTATCAGCCGATTAAAAAAGAGCTAATAACTTTAGCTAAAGAGGAAGAAATGTATATAGTTGATAAAAATAATATTTTGGCAACTGTTAAAAGGAATCTAAAATTCAATAGATGAATAAAACAATCAAAATTAAAAATAAATCAGGCAATAAATTATTAGGCATTTTACAAACCGGGATAAACAAAAGATTAATCATTATTTGTAATGGCTACGATAGCACAAAAGAATTTCTACCGATCAATAAGTTGGCAGATGGTCTGAATAAAAATGGATATAGTGTATTCAGATTTGATTTCTCGGGAACCGGACAAAGCAATGGTGAAAAAAGAGTCTTTCTTACGCAACAAGTTGATGATTTAAACTGTGTAGTTAATTACTTTACAAAGTTTAATAAACTAATTCTTTTGGGATTCAGTCTTGGAGCTTTGTCAGCAGCGATTGTATCTGTCACGAATCCAAAAGTAACACATTTAATTACACTTAATGGTTATTTTGGTAGAGGTGAATTAGGAAAAGAAGTGAGGAATACTTATCTGAAATATAGACTAGCTGCTTTAATAATTCCTAAATTTAGAGCCGATTATAAATTTTTTAAAGATAATTTCCTTCCGGCAAAAATAAAAATTCCCGTTCTGGTTATTTACACAAAAAAAGATGATGTAGTTTACCCAGTTCAGTCCGAGAGATTTTATTTAGAACTATCAACTAAATATAAAATGCTCCAGAATCTTGGATTGCTAAAACATAATTTAACAGGAAAAGACGACGTATTAAAAATCGTTTCCGCAATTAATATCTAAAAAGTCAATCTTTGTTAATGACAATACCATTGAGTTAAATAAAAAACGCTACAACTTTCAAATTAGGTTAATAAATAGCTTTTTTTTAGGTAAAATATAAAAAGGATGAGTGAAGATAATTTGTTTTTGGATTTGTTTTTTGTAGAAGTTGCAAGCAAAGTTGAATAGTGCCAAATTTTTGAGACTCGAATGCTATCAGGACGATTTGGATATAAGAAATTTTTTTGCGACGTGCGGAGGCAAAGAAGTCCGTAAAACAACTTCTCTTATTTATTTTTCTATTCAAGAAAAAAATTTAGAGCAATGGGAAGAACGAGCCAGTTGATGGCAAAGTAGACGATAACGGGCTGTTTAAATCTCATAATTTTATTCTACTAAAAAAGCTAAACTCCTGATAAAATAATTACTATGAGAATGAAGTCGATTTCCGGGATAGTACATTATGTTAAGGATGTTAAAAAGACAGCGAACTTTTATAAAGCTTTAGGATTTAAAATTGAAATAAATAAACCCGATCATCTTTCAATCAAACTGAATTGGTTTTGGCTGGACTTTCATCCTGCCGACAGGGAAAACAAGCCTGAATTTCAGAAAGAGGCGAGTTTCAGCAACAAAGGCGCGGGTTTATTCTTGTATATCAGCGTAAATGACGTTGATGAATTTTATAAGGGTTTACTTGCTAAAGGACTGAAACCCTCCAGTAAGCCAAGGGATTGGCCTTGGGGCAACCGCGAATTCGTCGTACGCGATCCCGACGGCTACAAGCTGGTATTCTTCAAAAAGAAGTAAACCCTTTCTCTGGCGATCTTTCATTTATTTCCCAAAAGCGATGAGGAAAGTTCCGATCGTCATCAGGATTGTCCCAAGGATAATGGAGAAATTCAGTTTTTCACGCAGGACTAAAGCCGCAAGGATCACTGTCAAAGCCAGACTCAACTTGTCAATCGGTGCAACCTGGGCGACATTTCCCAGTTGCAGGGCGCGGAAGTAAAAAAGCCAGGAGAGGCCGGCGGCGATGCCCGACAGGATGAGAAACAAGAGAGAGAATTGAGAGATAGTGGCAATCTGCTTCCAGGTACCCTGAAAGAAAACTATTCCCCAGGCAAAGATCAGGACGACGACGGTTCTGATGGCTGTAGCCAGATTTGAATCCACGTTTTTAATCCCAATTTTTGCCAGAATCGCAGTTGCTGCGGCAAAGACAGCAGCCAGTAGCGCAAATAAAAACCAGCTCATAGACTCATTGTAGCAAAGATAAATAAATTTGCCGACAAAAAGAAGACAACGATTCCGGATCCGCTTACCAGAATGACAACAAACTTCTGCTAGAATAATTTAATTGAAGTTGAGTCAATAATTCACCTTTAATTATTATAGTTTGGGATTGTTTCAGTTGTTAATAACATATATATTGTGAGATCGTTCTTTTTAAAATACATAACCCGTTACTTAGCTGTATTTTGTATCTTGCTGATCGTATACAACCCTTATCTAAAAGATTGGACATTAAACGGGGACGAACTGATCGTGCTGGAAGTGGGAAGAAATGATAGTGTAAAGGATTTTCTTAAGAGATTTATTTATAACGGTCCCGGCCATTACTCCCCTCTCATTTTCGCTTTATGGAAACTGTATGCGCTTTTGCCTTCCCACTTCGCGCTTATTCATCTGGTTAACTTGGCGCTGTTTGCTTTGGCACCCTTTTTACTGCTTATCAGCCTTGAGTTATTGCTCCCCACGATTTTAAGCATTTTACTTACTTGTATATTAATCCTGTCTCCTATTTATTATTATCACGTTTATGTCATCAGCGCTCACGCCAATACGCTCTCACTGGTTATATTCTTTTTGATGTTTTATCTGTTATTAAAAACCCGGAAAAAACCGAAAGCAAAATATCTTTATATTTCTCTAATATTTTTTTTGCTTTCGTTTTTCGTCAGAGAAACATTTTTGATTAATTTTTTTATTTTGTTGATCACTGCTAATTTTTATTTCAAAAAAAATGTCAAAAAAACACTTTTGCTGATAATTCCGCTTGGCGTTATCGTCTTAATCTTTTTTTATCTACGATCAAAGACTTTATCACAAAACAATATCTACTACAGCTATATATTTAATTTCTATAAACTCAAGGATACTGTCTTGTTTTTTACCCCTTGGCTTTTTAATTATCCTGCAGGTTGGCAGTACGGGGTGAGCCAACCCCCGCCGTTTTATTATTTATTTTTGGTTTTGTCGAATATTTTTATCACTCTGGGCATCTATTTATACCTGTATTTAAAAAAACCGGTAGTCTTGTTCTTAATTCTGGCGGGGGGGGTAATTACTCTTTTGCCCTACTTTTTCTTGAGCCGGATTTTGGTGTTCTATTTGGATCTGACTTACCCGATATGGTTATTGGGAATTGCCTATACTCTTTCTCTTTTGAGAAAAAGATACGCTCGACTGACGGTAATTACAGTTATATTCATTTTTTTTATTCAAATTTTCACAGCAGCCTGGGTAATTCCCCAGTGGGTTAAGCATTCTTTTGCAGGCGAGTCAAATGAGATTGCCAAGAATTTTATTAAGGCTTTGCAGTCTGCAAAAATTGATAATTACCAAAGCCTCTGCATTACCAATCACGTCAAAGGCAGATGGCCAACTTACGAGGGCAAGCTAGCAAAGTATTTTGCCGGGCATAATTTAGACGTAATCTCAACTCCCGGCCAGGAAGTCCCGGACATCTGTCTGAAAAGGGACAGTTTAATTTTGAAAAATGAGGGAAATACTTATTTTCTTCTGGACATTTAGGATTTAATCTGTTATATTTGTGATATGCGATACACTTTACCTAAACTTCCTTACGAGTATAATGCCCTTGAGCCCTACATCGATGCCAAGACGATGGAGATCCATCACTCCAAGCACCATCAGGCCTACATTGATAAGCTCAACGAAGTTCTGAATAAATATCCTGACCTGGCGGAAAAAAATCTTGAGGATTTAATGAGAAATCTGGAAAGCCTTAAGATGGATCAGAAAGACATGACGGCTTTAAGAAATCACGGCGGAGGACACCTGAACCATAATTTTTTCTGGACTATCATGGGAGCCAAAAAGAAAAGACACGAAAAGCTGGTTGAACGGATTGAAGTAAAATTTGGGTCTTTGGATGAATTCAACAATCAGTTTACCCAGGCGGCGATGACCAGGTTCGGCAGCGGCTGGGCATGGCTGGTCGAGGATGAAAAGAAAGAGCTACAGGTTTACTCTACGGCAAATCAAGATTCTCCTTATTTGCAAAATCATATTCCTTTAATCGGGCTTGATGTATGGGAACACGCATATTATTTGAAATATCAGAATAAAAGAGCAGAATACGTCAAAAACTGGTGGAACGTGCTTAAGATTGTTTAAAATCTTCTTCTGGACGAGCTGAATTAGGTTGAAAATAATTTCTTCTTGGTATGATATAGAGATGAAAGACGGGCGCTATTCCTACATTGACTTTATCCGGGCAGTTTCGATTATTGTCATCATCGTAACCCACACGCTTTCTTATCATCTCCATGACAAATTAGTCTTTTTGGTCTGGAATTATCTGCACTTTGTCGTAGTGACCCTGGTATTCAGCTCCGGGTATGTATTAACTTTCAAATACAAAGATTATTTCACCAATTTTGCAAAGGCGATAAGCTGGTATAAGAAAAGACTAGCGCGGCTGCTTCTTCCTTTTTATTATTATTTGATTGCCCATTACAGCTTATGGTTTTTGTTTCCGGAGCTTATCAGCGGTCTGGGACTTAAGAAGGATGCCAACTTTATTCTGCAGTCGGTAGTTTTGACAGGAGGAGTTGATTTCAATTGGTTTGCCCTGCTTTTTGTACAGTTGACAATTTTGTATCCGCTAATAGTTCAAATTCTCAAGAAAAATTTTTTATCTTGGTTTTTTCTGCCAATTTCAATAGCCGCGACTGTTATTTTTACTTTTGTCGGAATTCAAGGCGGAAATTACCGTTTTATCATGTGGTTCTCCTGGACGGGAATAATCTACTTTTCGATTTTTGTCAATACAGAGGAGCAAAGAGATAAAAATGAAATTAATACGGTTTTAAGGTACCTAAAGATAGGTATCTTATCTTTTATATTATTTTTGATTTTGCTAAATTTTGTTCCTCTGGGTCGTAATTTGGTATTGACGCAACATAAATATCCGCCTGACTTAATTTATCTAACTTACGGGATCGCTGTCACTTGTCTTTTACTTATCGTGAGCAGAAGCAGGATGATACATCAGGGAGTCATGCCAAAAATTTACAGATATATCAGCGATCGCACCTACCAGTTGTTTTTTATTCATTATTTAGCGCTTGATTTTACTTTAAAGGCTACAAATAAACTGGATTTTTGGTCCAAACCCGAAGTTCAAACCGTTTTGACTATTTTTTTTAGTTTAGTTATTGCCTTTCTCATAGATGTCTGCAAAAAAATTAATGTTACTAAACAAATATTATTTGTGACGGTATTTATCGTATTTGGCTTTGTATTTAACTGGGGTAAAAACAATCTTTGGAACGAGTGTAGAATCGGAGAAAGAAGCCCGGTTGCCAAATCTTCAATACTCGAGTGGCTGCAGAAGCCTGCAGCGGTTCGTTTTGTCGGCGGGCACGACCGAACCTATATCTCCTGGATTGAACACTCGGGGAAAATACAGATCAGATTTTACGACCATAAAGACAGAACTTTTTCTGATATCTATACGGCAGACGATCTTTATCCGGATTATGGGATAGAGGCTCAAGACGACCATAATGCTCCAAATCTTTTGATACTTCCTGATGGACGGATGTTGTTATTTTATGCGGTTCACGATGTCAATAACGCATTTTTTTTGAAAGCCAGTAAAAGCAGAGAAGATATAACAGAGTGGAGCGAAAGAATTAATATTGCAGATAGCGATGGCAAAACTCCATATAATTATCCTCAAGCAAAGCTTCTTGCCAACGGAAACATAATTTTATTTTATCGACGGGGAGTTTATTTTAATTCGGACGAATACTACAAAATCTCCCATGATCAAGCTAAAACCTGGGGTGCGCCGGTGAATTTAATCGATTTTAAAGATGAGGGGATTTATGCTTTTGTTTATGCTAAGGGTAACACAATTCATCTGGCATGGAATAAAGCAGTAACCGATCCTCCCAAAAAAAATGTTTATCACATTTTTAGCCCTGACGGCGGGATAAGTTGGAAAAAAATTGACGGATTTAACTTGGATCTTCCCATCAGTGAAGATAAGGAGTATTTAGTTTTTGATTCGGGGCAGGATCCTGCCTATGTCTGGGACATTGTTGCAGACAGTAATAATTTTCCGTCCATAGTATACAGCTACAAAGATGATCCCGGTCACGAATTACGTTATATCAGATGGAATGGTAGAGATTGGACCAACTCATTGATTAGCAAATCTTCACTCCATTACGATTCCGGCCACTTTTTTTCGGCGGGTGTTGTGATTGATCCAAACAATGTATTTAAAGTTTATTTGAGTAAAAAAAGAGCTAAACTGGAGATAGAGGGTTGGGGGTCCAGAGACCAAGGCAGAACTTGGCAGAAGGCAGAATCGATCACGGAGAATTCGCCGGTAGATAATTTTCGTCCACAAGTAGTGCAAAATTATAGTAAAGAACTTAGGTTAGTCTGGTCAAGTGGAGAGTATAAGGGACTGGTTAATTCACAATGGAGCGGATTTTCCCAGGTTAACGTTCAATCAGAGGTGACTAAAGATGCTATTGCTAGTGAAAAATGCAAATTTTATCGCGAAAACGATTTGTTTGTGAAATTTGACAAGTACTTTAACATCAAGTAGCATAATTATTATGAGGACTCCGGGAGCGAATAAAAAAGTTGACAAAGAAAATTCGGAGGAAAGCAAAACTCAAGGCGTAGTGGAACCACCCAAGAGTTTGCTTTCAGATAAACCTGCAGAAAATGAAACGAAAACAGAAGCTGAGGTAAAAAAAGAACCTGTTGCCAAAGATGCTTCTGCAGTTGAAAAAGCAAGCGACAAAGCAGTAAGAGTCGAAGCCAAGGATGAAGCAAAAAAAGAAGATAAGGTTGATGAAAGCGCAGTCAGAGAACCTACGGAAGTTCTTCCGTCCATCGACGTCAAAACCGAAGAGGTAAAAAACGAAACAAAAAAAGAGACAGCAGTTGGCGAGACAGCTACAGTCAGCATGCAGTCAGGATCTGCCCCGCCCCCAATCTCGATACCGATAAGCACCTCGGATACATCATATTCTTCCGAAAAACCCTCAAGTAAGCCGCTCTTATGGATTTTATTTGCAATTGCAGTAATTATTTTAGTGGCTGCCGGTGGGTGGTTTTATCTATCCAAAACCGCCAAGCCAGATGAGAAAATGACCGAGGAGAAAGCCGTGACGGAGCCTGTAAAGGAGGCCGGATCTTCGACGGGCGAAGCCGCAACAGAAGAGGCAAAACTCGACGCTTATGAGATAAAGGTATTAAACGGCAGCGGGAGCGCAGGCGAGGCTTCGAAAGCGCAGACCGCTCTGGAAGCAGGAGGATTTAAAGTCTCAAGTACCGGAAATGCCGAAACTTATGATTATACCGATACAATAGTCCTGGCAAAAGAATCGGTAGAAAAAAGCTTCATACGGGAGTTGAAAACCCTATTGAGTAAATCCTATTCGGTTGGTAAAGATGCGACATTGGCAGCTTCGGACGCTTCGGATGTAGCGGTAATTGTAGGGAGCAAAAAGGTGGAATAAATTTAATTTATTATATGGATTTGGACAGGGTTAAAAGGGTTTTTACGCTTTTTTTGACCGCATTCGGAATTTTTACCGTCATTTTTTTGACCGTAACTGTTTTTATGATCAGCCGAATCGCACAGAAAAAAGACAAGCAAGAGATTAAAAAAGGCTATGCGGAAGAAATGGTTTCGGTTACTCCAACGCCGTCAATACCAGGATAGTTCGATCAAAATACGGTATGAATAATATAAAAAGATTCTTCATGCTTTTTTTGACTGCATTTGGAATATTTGCGCTTATATTTTTGATGGTGTCTATAATCATAGTCAGCCGAAGCGCCAGAAAAAAAGACAGGCAGGAGATTGAAAAAGGCTATGCCGGAGAGAAAATAACTCCGATTATTTCACCGTCAACTCTTCAAGAATAAATTTTTCAAGACAACACAATGTTTGACAAAATTAAAAACCTGGAAAAGCATCATCAATTTTTAGCGTCGCTAATTGTAGGTATAGGTTTAGTAAGCCTGTGGAGAGGAATCTGGGGATTGATGGATCTATATATCATTCCTGAAAATTACTTGTTGTCTTATGTTTTCTCAACCGTTTTTGGTATTGTTATCCTCTACCTGACTCACAAACAGTTAAGTTGATTGTTAATTTTTTCTGTTGGCGACCCTTCTTAGAGTCGTGTTGAGGATCTTTTTCCTAATCCGCAGTGATTGCGGGGTCACTTCCAGAAATTCGTCTTCATTAATAAAATCGAGCGATTGTTCGAGGGTTAAAATGGTCGGAGGGGTGAGCTGAATCTTAACGCCTTCTCCTACCGAGCGGTTGTTGGTCAGTTTTTTGGCTTTACAGATATTCACCTCAATGTCGAGATTGCGGTTGGCGACGCCGACTACGATTCCCTCATAAATTTCAACTCCGGGCCCGACGAACAGATCCCCCCTGTCCTGGGCGTTGGCGATTCCGTAAGATAGTGACGTACCTGGTTTAACCGCTACCAAGGCGCCGTTTCTTACTGATTCCAGTTTGTTTCCCTTGGCAAAATAACCGAGAAAAAAGGTATTCAGCGTCGTGGTGCCGCGCGTTTGAGTAATCAGTACGCTTCTTACTCCCAATAGGTTGTTGTCCGAAATTTTGTATTTTAATCTGACATCGTTTTTATGATCGTCGGTTAGCATGTCCAAAAGTTCGGCTTTCCTCCTTCCGAATTCTTCGGTTATTTTTCCCAAGAACTCCTTTTGCGTATGAACGATAACTTCTTCATACGGTTCACAGATTGTGCCGTCGATCGTTTTATAGACAACTTCCGGTTTGGAAACCTGCAGTTCGAATCCCTCTCGGCGCATCATCTCAATGAGAATGGCAAGATGCAGTTCGCCCCGACCGTAGACGGAAAACTGGGTAGCTTTGGCGTCGGGTTCGATTTTTAAGCCGAGGTTAGTCTCCTTTTCCCTGAGCAGTCTTTCCTTAATCTGCCGGGATGTGCTGAATTTGCCTTCTTTTCCGGCAAACGGGCTGGTGTTGGGGCCGATGGTGATTTTAATGGTTGGATCTTCGACGGTAATTTTCGGCAAACTTACCGGATAATCAGGATCCGTGACGGTTTGACCGATGGTCAGTTCGGGTATGCCGGCAATCGCCACTATATCGCCGGCGGTTATTTCATCCACTTCTTCTTTTTCCAGACCGGCGAAGGTAAAAAGTTTTTGCGCGCTATAAGTCCCCAAAATTTTTCCCTCCTCGGTCAGGGCAATTTTTTCATTTTTTTTCAGGCTTCCCTGGGTAATTTTACCGATGCAGAGTTTGCCGACGTAGTCGTCATAATCCAGGGTAGAGATCAGGAGTTGGAAAGGCTTATCTTGATTTGAAGCCGAGTTTTCCACTTCTGTAAGCACCGTTTCAAACAGCGGAACCAAATCGCCCGGAGTTTTTTCCGAATAATGATAGGGCAGATCATAAAAGGCCTTACCGTCCTTACCAACGCAATAGAGAGTTTTGAAATGCAGCGCAATTTCGTCAGTAGCCAATTCAAGAAACAGGTTTTCAACTTGGTGGAGCACTTCCTTAGGCCGAGAATCTCTCTTATCAATCTTATTGATTACTAATATAATTTTCAATTTTGCCTCCAGTGCTTTTTTGAGTACGAATTTGGTTTGCGGTAAGGGTCCTTCGGCAGAATCGACCAAAAGTATAGCTGCGCTGGCCATATTGATGGTTCTTTCCACTTCCCCTCCGAAATCCGCGTGACCCGGAGTGTCAATAATGTTGATTTTGGTATCGCGATAATAAACAGCTGTATTTTTTGCCAGTATGGTGATACCCTTTTCTTTTTCCAGGTCGTTGGAATCCATGAGCAGAGTTTCACCCATTTCCTTCTGGTTTTCCCTAAAAGTGTGGGTTTGTTTCAACATGGCATCGACCAGGGTAGTTTTACCGTGATCAACATGAGCAATAATGGCAATATTTTTTATGGACATAATAATAAAACACGCCTAAAACAAGCGTGTTAAGTAATAAATATTATACTACAAACATTGGATCTTTGCCGGATAAAAATCCGAGGGTTCTTTTAGCCGCCCTCGATTTATTTTAATGAAACTTTATTGAAACTCGATGCATATCTATTGCAGGAGTTAAAAGTTGTCTTAATTTAATTATGATAAAGAAATTAAAGCGAGAGTTCAGAAAGCAGCTTAAGTTAGTCAAAAAATTCTCCGACAGGATAGAGGCAGAATTAGCCAAAGAGATACTGGAAGCGTATCATATCAACGCCTACCTTTTCAAAAATTATTTCGGCCAGGTAACGGCTATATTTGTCTACGCTTACGACTATCCCAAGGCAGTCCAGGTCCTTAATATCGCCAGATGAGGAAGCTTTGCTATAATAAACTTCATGAATAGCAAAGGGATCATCTATAGCGGATTAACCAAAAAAGGAAAAAAAATTTTAATCCGCTATCCCAAAATCACCGATACCGAGTCAATCTTGAATTATTTCAATACTCTATCAAAGGAGAAAACCTACATCCGCTTCCAGGGAGAGCGGCTGACCTTAAAAGAAGAGGAAAAGTACATGAGAGACATCCTAAAAAAAATAAAAGAGAATCGAGTCGTTAAGCTTTTGGCTTTTATATCAGATAAATTAGTAGGTGTAGCGGATATCAAAATGCAGGAAAAAATCGAAACACACGTAGGGATATTTGGCATTACGGTCGCCAAGGAATTCAGGGGTGAAGGCATCGGTAAACTTTTGCTGAAATTAGCTATCGAGGAAGCAAAGAAAAAAATAAAAGATTTAGAGATTGTGACTTTGGGCTGTTTTGCCAATAATCAAGCTGCCTGTACGATGTATAAAAATTTTGGTTTTATTGAATACGGAAATCTGCCGGAAGGGGTAAAGCATAAAAGGGAATATGTCGACCACCTCTATTTTTATAAGAAAATAAGATAGTCTAATTCGATTCGACTTCCTGTTTTTCCGGTACGGTGCCCTCAAATTTCATCTGACCGTTGGAAAAACTCACGGTTTTTGCGTAAAAGCCATCTACCTTGTCAAAGACATTCTCCACGATTTGAGTCAAAGCTGCATCGGCATCAAATTTCTCTAAGGGAAGATTGAATTTTCCGATCCGGGCAGATTGCAGATTCAAATTAACTTTGTTATTAACGGCTCCGGCTTTGAATTTGAGATAGACGGGAGGACTTACTTTAGCCAGATTTATATATTTTAAGCCTTTATTGAAATCATCAAGAGAATATTTACCCAATCCGGTGAAAGCTACGAATCCGGGCAGTCTTTCCATCAGGACATTGGCGGAGAATTCGACAGAGCCGTCGGAATTGACTCTTACCTGAGTATTTGAGGCCGGCATGTATTTCCAGTTGGAGTAGTTGAGCCTAGCGGAAATATCTTCTTGAGAGAAAGAATCATTTACAGATGTTTGGCCGGAATATTTCACGCTTTTCGCCGGATCCGTGCCTTGACTGACCATGACAATTTTGGTTTTGCCTTTCTCCACATAGGAATCAAAATTGGCTTTGGTGTATTTTACTCCCAGATCTTTAGCCTTATTGGCTCCCATAAAGCCGGAGATTATAGGAATAAAGCCAAGATATCCGAGATAGAACACCGACCCGACGATAAGGAAAAAAAGAAGCAATAAAAACAGTCTGATTAGTTTCATGAAATTAGACAGATTCTATTTTAGCAAATTTAACATTTTTATTATAATCTGAAAAGTATACTTCTATTGATTGAGATTGCAATCAGTATATACCCCTCTAAGTTGATTTAATAAGATATTTTTATTTGAAAATTTGCAAAATCAACTAAGATGGGTATAGATGATATTTATTGTTGAAATATGTATTACATTGTAATACAATATGAAAAAGTTAAAGAGGTAAAAAAATAGTTTGGGATGAGTGGAAAAAAAATATATGAAATTACCAAAACCAATAAAACCATTTAAGACGCTTGAGGAGGAAGCCCATTTTTGGGATACTCATGATTTATCCCCTCTTTATAAAAATCCTAAGTCTCCCCTTTCAAAACTTCCTTTAATTGAAACTGAAAAGAAAGAAACATTAGTTATTCGTTTACAAAAGACCCTAAAGCAGAAACTTAGTAAAGCGGCTCAAAGTCGTGGTTTAAATCCATCGACTTTAGCCCGTATGTGGCTTGCGGAAAAATTACAAACTAATCCATAATATTTTATGCATTTTTCTAATTTACAAGATAAAGTTGTTTTGATTACGGGAGCGGGATCAGGATTAGGAAGATCAGTTGCCATAAAACTTGCAGCTTTAGGAGCGAAAATAATATTAATAGCAAGGACAGAAAGAGAGTTAAATGAAGTTAAAGAGATTATTACGAAAAAAAATGGAAAAGCTGAGTATTATATTTGCGATATTAGAAATCGGGAAGAAATAAAGAATACAGTTAAAAACATATTTAACAAATTTAAACGGGTAGATATTCTTGTAAATAATGCAGGAATTTGGACAGATGAACACCTCGAGGAAAATGATTCATCTTTAAGAAAGAACGTACTGGAAACGAATAGTTTAGGACACATAAATTTCACATATGAATTATTACCATACTTTAAAAAAAGAAATGAAGGTTTTATCTTTAATGTAATTTCTACTTCTGGTGTAGGCGATGTTCCGGCAGGGAATAATGCATTGTGGAAATCGCATGGCGCCTCCAAATGGGCCATGACCGGATTCACCAAAGCTTTAAGAGAGGAATTGATAAACACTAAAATTAAAGTTACAGGCTTTCATCCAGGTGGTTTTGACAGTATGCTCTATGAAAAGGCAGGGCGAGTTAATCCTCACAATCAACCCTGGATGATGAAGACTGATGACGTAGCGGATATAGTAGTTTTTGTTCTAACCAGACCCAAAGATGTATTAATGGAAAAGATAATTGTTACTAAAATTGCGCAATAAATGTTAATTGAATTACGAAAAGACCTGCATAAATTGGCAAATCCGGAGAAAGCGAAACTTCTGCAAAGGTTTTTTAAGACGGGTAAGGGAGAGTACGGTGAGGGAGATATTTTTTTAGGAATAATGGTACCGCAACAGAGAAAAATCGCCTGCAAATATAAGAACTTAAAACTTTCCGAAATTCAGAGATTGCTTCAAAGCAAGATCCACGAAGAGAGACTGACCCCGCTTTTTATCTTGGTTGAACAGTATAAAAAAGCCGACTATGCCGATAAGAAAAAGATCTTTGACTTTTATCTTAAAAATACGAAAAATATCAACAACTGGGATCTGGTTGATCTGTCTGCGCCCAGGATAGTGGGAGAATACCTTTTTGATAAAGATAAAACGATTCTTTATGAACTCGTAAAATCGGAAAACTTTTGGGAAAGGAGGATCGCAGTGTTAGCCACTTTTTATTTTATAAACAAAAATCAATTTGCCGACGCGCTAAAGGTCGGTGAGTTGTTGCTGGAAGACAATCACGATCTGATTCATAAGGCAACCGGGTGGATGCTGAGGGAAATAGGAAAAAGAGATCAAAAAGCGGAAGAGGGATTTTTGAGTAAATATTGTAAAATAATGCCTAGGACGATGTTGAGGTATGCGATTGAGAGATTTAGTGAGAGTATGAGAAAATATTATTTAGGAAAAAAACTCTAAATCCTAAACAATATCAAAATTCAAATGTTTTAAATTCAAAACAGATATAAATATTTTGAAAGTTTGAATCTGGTCAATTTGGATTTGTTTAGAGTTTAGTATTTAGTATTTGTAATCATATGGATCCATTGGATACAAAAAAACGAATTTTTGCGGCGCATAAATTGTTGACAGAAAAGACTACCTCAAGACAAAAGTTTGAGTCGGTTAGCGCTTTGATCAAAGGAGTTAATCCTAATTTTGATAAATTGTTATCTGATATTTCAACTACATTTACTAAACTTGAAAAACTTCAAAAAGGAGAATATATTGAACTGACGGCCGAACAACTACCCGAGGATACGGAAGAGAGAAAAAAAAGGAAAAAATATTTACTTCTTTTTATTAGGAATTGGAAAGGGCTTAAGTCTGAGGTTGAGAGAGTTAAGAAAGAGTTTGAAAAGGGCAGTCAAGGAACTGAACGGAAAATCCAAAGCGGGGGAAAAATTGTTGCTTTTGCCAAAGGACCGCTCGGTTTAATAACTGCTATAGCAGTTGTCGCAGTTATCGGTTTTTCGGTTATTGGAAGAAATAATACCAATTCAAACAAAAAAACTTCAGCTCCAACTGAAATTCTTCCGGCTTCAGAAGAAACGAATTTATCCAAACAGAAGATTAAGGTTATTATTTTTGACGGCAAGCAAATCCCTTTAAGCGAACTTATGATAGGCCAAGGCGCAGATTGTCTGGGCGGAAACGGGCAAGCAGAGCATTATCATCCGGCAAACCATGTTTCTGCGAAAACCCTCGACGGGATAGAAATTGCTGATCCGAATCCCACCGGTTGCGGATTTGGCAAGGTAAGCGAGACTGAAATATTAGAAGTTGAATAATTTTGTTAATATAAAATGATGAAATTAATTATTAATTTACTTGTAAATGGATTTGCGGTGTTTGTGGCAGATTATTTTTTGACCGGGGTAACTGTTGACAGTTTTTTGACTGCTGTTATTGTCGGAGTCGGGCTTGGAATTGTCAATACTTTTATAAAACCTATTGTTCTGTTTTTTACTTTACCATTCAACCTGCTTACTTTAGGATTATTTACTTTGATTGTCAATGGCTTGATGGTTTTATTAGTAAGCGCATTTGTCCCGGGATTCGCGGTTTTATCTTTCGGTTGGGCAATCGTCTTCAGTATCGTGCTTTGGGCGGTAAACCTTGTCTTCAACTCGCTGACAAAATAAATTCAATCGCAATTTATAACCCGGATGACGTATTACATAGAAAAGTTTCTCTTGTTTCGGCAAATTTTAAAAATTGAATAAATCTCTTTATATCTCAAGTTACATTTTTTCAGAAGTAACAACTGTTTTATTACAAAAAGTCGGAAGAAAAGAAGCAATTATTGCCGGAAATAATATTTTGAATAGCGGAAATTTCCACTTTATAGACTTTGATAAAAAAGTACAAAATTTAAGCTGGAAAATTTTCCAAGAAATCAATAAAAAAAATATAAGTTTCGTTGATTGTACTATTTTAGCGGTGATGGATTATATGGGAATTAAAAAGCTTTTGACTCTTGATGCAACCGATTTTGCAGGTTTGAGAAGAAAGTACTCATTTAGTTTTTTGTAGGGAATTACTCCTCTACGAATTATCTGAACGTGGGACGTAATTCCCGCGTTCATCCCTCGCTTATAGCATCGTTAGGGAAGGCGGATCAATGATCCGCCTTCATTGTCGATGGAAGCGCTCGAACCGTCAATGAGTTGAATCGAGGTCAAATGGTTCAAATTCTTAATGAGTTATAAGTGTTTGATCGATTAAACGATTGGACTTTATTTGAAAGACAAAGAGTTGATGAAGTTTGCTACAATTTTTCCTATGAACGACACAATAATTTGTCCGAATTGTAAAAAGACAATTCCTTTGACTCAGGCTTTATCACATCAGATTCAGGAAAAATATAAAGAGTTTTATAAAAAAAGACTGGCTGAAGAAGTATTGAAAAAAGAAAGTGAATTAAGAGTTCAATTATCAGATAAGTTAAAAAAAGAGATAGATCTGGAGATACGGGATAAGAAAAATGAGATAGAAGAATTACGTAATCAAAATAAAGCCCTACAGGATCAGATGTTGGAGTTGAATAGATTGATCAGAAGTCTTAAAAACGAGAATGAAAGAAGAAGACTTGAGGATGAAAAAAAACTTCAGGAAAAAGAAGAAGAAATAAGGCGTGAGGAAAAAAAACGAGCCGGTGAAGAAACACGGTTTAAGTTCTTGGAATATGAAAAGAAAATCCAGGACGTTTCCAAAGTCAATGAAGATTTAAAGAGAAAATTGGAACAGGGATCACAGCAATTGCAGGGAGATATTCTGGAGCTTGAACTTAAAAACATTTTAGCCAGGGAGTTTCCTTATGATGAGATAATTGATGTCCCAACCGGAATCAAAGGAGCCGATATCCTGCAGGTAGTCAAAAACAATTTCGGCAAGACAGCGGGTATTATAATCTGGGAGTCAAAGCGGACAAAAGCCTGGAGCGACGGCTGGATAAAGAAATTGAAAGACGATCAAAGAAGGGTTAAAGCGGAAGTTGCTGTTATTATCTCGCAGACACTGCCTGACGGAGTTAAAAGATTTGACCAGAAGGATGGGGTTTGGGTGGGAGATTATGAAAGCATAGTCGGTTTGGGGTTACTTTTAAGAAATACTTTATTAGAGTTATCTGCAGTGCGGTCATCGATGGTCGGAAAGCAGGGAAAAAAAGAAATTCTTTGGAATTATTTAACCAGCGTGGAGTTTCGCCAGAGACTTGAGGCCGTGTATGATTCCTACGAACAAGCAAAGACTTATCTTGAAAAAGAAAAGGAATTTTTCCGCAGGAAATGGGCCAGAGAAGAAAAGAACACCGAACTGTTGATGGAGAATTTGACGGGAATGCACGGAGATCTGGAGGCGATTATAGGCAAATCTTTACCCGAGGTAAAAGGCAAAGCCCTGCTTGATCCCGGCAACAAAAAAGATTCAGACAGACTTTTTTAGTATACCCGTCTTAGTTGATTTTGCAAATTGTCAACTAAAGTCATCTTATCAAATCAACTTAGAGGGGTATATACTGATTGCTATATCAATTAACAGAAGTATATAAAAATGAAAACACAGAACAATAATTTAGATAATTTTTTTCATATAGCTTCGCGATTCACAATGGTTTTTCCCGTAGCAGCTTTAATTATTGCCGTCTTAGTGAAATATTCGCAAGGAAGATCAATTCAGAAAAATTATCAGCAATTCAGTTTTACGGCAACTCCAAAACAGAATATAAATCTGCCTGAATTTTTAACTAATTCAAATAAAGCTTCACCGTCTGCCAATTTTAATTTAGAAGGTCCTTTGAGTTGTTATTTCAGGAACGATTCAACGATTGTCAACGCTTATGTTCTGGATAAAAGAATATATGTTAAATCATCAGACAGAAGTGAAGTAAATAACTATTTGCTTAACGGAGACTGTATTTATCTTTGGGTAACGGGCAGTTATACAGGTGAAAAAATCTGCGGTATTTCCGGGCAGCTGAAAGTGGTTGAAAGTTTATTAGGTTCAGGATTGATAGACGCCGGATCAATTTTTACTAATTTAGGCAAGCTTTTGGATATACCCCAGACAGACGGTTCGGATAAGGTTCTAAGCTCCGCTTTAAACGCATGCAAGAAGGAAGAGATTCCTGAGTCGATAAAATTTGAGACGCCCAAAAATATTTTGTTTAAAAACAAAAAACTTAACTGAATACCTTGTCAAATGCTGTTGCTTGGTTTATAATATTTGTTGCTCTGGTTACTGGAGCGACTCGGTCCCACCCTTTCCCATCCCGAACAAGGAAGTGAAACGAGTCAGCGCCGATGATACTAGCCCATAACGGGCAGGGAAAGTAGGTCGTAGCCAGGGCATTTTGTTTTGTGGGTTTTTTGCCTTGGGGAATTGTTCTTTCTTATAGTTAAATATATAATAAGGTTAATGCCTAATTTTACACCTAGTCATAGTACATTACACGCTTTTTGTGTAAAACCAAATTACAAATTTGAAACACAACACGTCAGCGAACAGGTAATGCTGGTTTTGCGGGCGCATCCGATCACCCAGTTGCCCTGGATTATAAATAGTGTATTTCTTTTACTCGTAATTTTTTTCCTGAATTTTTTTTATATTAACTTTCTTACTCCTACCCAGATAATTTTTGCCAATTTATTCGGGTTGTCAATCATATATTCTTATATTTTATTTAATTTTTTGAGTTGGTATTTTAATGTGGGAATTATAACCAATGAGAGAATAATCGATGTTGATTTTCATGCCGTAATTTATAAGGAAGTCACAGAGTCCCAACTCTCAAAAGTCGAAGATGTCACTGCCAAAAGCGGCGGTTTTTTTGCTTCGATTTTCAATTATGGCCATGTTTTTATTCAGACGGCCGGAACAAACGTGAATATCGAATTCCATAA
>MGAN01000004.1:134242-146619 GCA_001789745.1 Candidatus Roizmanbacteria bacterium RIFCSPLOWO2_01_FULL_40_13 | reverse complement strand
ATCTTGTTCCCTAAAATCAATGGAGATTAATCAATTGCTTAACTTATCATCAGGGCTGGAAATTTTTAATTTATTTTTCAAAACTTTCAGCGTAGTTTTTTCAATTTTGTATTTATTGTATTCACTGGTAATTTATAAACAGACTCAGGTGATGACTAGAACTTTAATTACCAAATCCAATTCCCTTATTCAGTTTTTTGCCTTGCTTCAAATATTGTTCGGAATTCTATTATTGACAGTAAGTCTATTTATTGTTTGAAAAAAATGTTGAGATCTAATTCTGCAGTTTATTTTGGTAGAGAAAATCAGGCGGGTTTTTCTGGATATATTGCAGACAATAATTTTTTCCTGGCTTTAGAATTTAGCGAAGGGTTAAACAGTGAAAAAGGAAGCGATTTAATAACAAAAATAAGCGTCGAGTCCAGGAATTTTGCAATAAGCAATCTAACAAGCTTTGATCTTGCCATTTCCAATCTGATTACCAAATATAACTTTCCCGCTACATTTTCCCTGGCCGCAGGCTATAAAAAAGAGCGGATTTTCTATTTAAAAACCGTAGGAGGAGGTAAAATCTTTCTCAAAAGAGGAATGAGGTTTGCCCAGATTATCGAGGGAGACAATAGCGCCTCAGGTTATTTGGTAGACGGGGATTTTTATATTTTAACCGCGCAGAAATTTATTGATCTATTGGGCTCGGACTTAGAACTTAAATCCATCTTTGACCATAAAACTCCACAGGAAATAGCCGAGGAAATCACCGAGCAACTTAAAAATATGGATAACGAAGGATCAATCGCTTTATTTATCCGGTTTAGCACCGAGGTAAACGAAACGGGCGGACCGTATTTTAATAAGCCGCAGCAGATGCAAGGCAAAAATGATTTGTTTAATCAATTTAAAAAAAATACCATAGGGTATTGGCAAAATTTTAGGGCCTATTCTGAAAAATCAGGTAAAAGAAAAATCACTACCTTAATAGCCGTTGTCATAATCTTTTTCATCCTAATTTGGAGCGTCGGATTAGGACTCAAAAGAAGAAATTTGGCTGGAATCAACGAGAAGGTTAAATTCACAAAAGTGCTGATAAATCAAAAATTAGCCGAGGCAGAGAAGGCGGCTTTTCTAAATTTACCTCGTTCGGTTGCTTTAATTTCTGAAGCTAAAGATGAGCTCGCTAAGTTAAAAAAGGAGGTGGGCGCAGAAATTAAGGAAGCTGAAGAATTAGAGAGACTAATTAAAGAGAGCGAGAATAAAATTGTCAAAAAAGAAGAAAAAAAACCAGAGGAGTTTTACGATCTGACGCTCGACAGTAAACAAGCCAACGGCAGCAAGATGTATCTAGACAAAGACAATCTGGGTATTATTGACCGGGGACAGGGTTTAATATATATTTTATCCTTAAGTAAAAAATCTCTGGAGAAAAAAGCAAATTCTTTAGTAAAAAAAGCCGAACTAATCAGTGTTAACAATGACGGAGTCTTGTTTTTTATCGGGAATGAAGGAGTTTTTAAATTTACAGATGATAAAAAAGTTGAAAAAGTCATAGATAAGGATAAGGATTGGTCGAGGATCACCGATATATGGGTCTACAATGGCAATGTCTATCTTCTTGATTCAGACAAAGGCGATATCTACAAATATTTGGTCGCAGAAAAAGGCTACTCGTCAAAATCTTCATATCTAAGATCTGAGGCGGGAAAAATAAAAACTGCAAACTCGATGGCGATTGACGGATCAGTCTATATAGGTTTTACTGATGAAATTATCAAATATACGGCTGGAGCAAAAGATGATTTTTCTACGTTATGGCCGCAAAAAAGTCCTATAATCAGCAAAATTTTTACTACTGCTGATGAGGAAAAAGTTTACGCTTGGGATAAAGCAAATGGATCAATTTATATTCTTGGCAAAAACGGCTCATATGAAAGACAGATATATGCAAGCGTCCTTTCAAAAGCGTTGGATTTTATTGTTTTTGAAAAATCGGCTTATGTTTTGGTCGACGAGAAAATATTTAAAATTGATTTAAGGTAAACATCATTCTACGAAATCACTCTCTTCTTTTTTTAATGAAGCAATATAGGCTGCGGGAATTTGGAAAATAAACTCGGACTCGGAAGAGTTCGCCAGATAATTATTCTCATCCTGCCCATAAAAAGAGATAGTTTTTTCCCGGTCGTTTTCGGTTATTTTGATGACAGTCGGTATAATATCGGGAAAATTGGTGTCTTGGGGTAGAATGTCAGTTGCCTTAAGTGTTTTTAGATCGTTTAAATAAAAATCCACTCGATCTTTTTTGGCAATCTTATCACCTATTTTCCAGTCTTTACCCTTTTTGTTAATAATAATACTTATGCTTTCGTAACCGATTTCTATACTTCTAACTTTTTCTTCGTCTTTAACCAGTGGCACCGTAAGGTCTCGAAAATCTTCCGTCGTGGTCAGATCAGAGAAGCCGGTAGCGAAGAAAACCTCGTTTTCATTATCAATGCGGACATAGTTATTTCCTAATCCGCTATCATCTCCGACGAAGATAACATATTTTTTTCCGGCGGATTTTAATTCGATTTTTTGTTTGCCGATTCCAAGTTGAGTATGCCGAGCTTTATTATTTGACACCGCTTCGCTTTTTTCCAGATTGATAAAAGCATTAATGAGTGATTCCAATTTTTCCTGGTCTGCCGGATATTCGACTCCGTTTTTTTTGATCGTCCATTTACCGTTTTTTTTGTAAAGAGAGGTTGTCTTATCTTGAGTTACGATCAACTCTTTAATTGCCGCTTTGTCAATAGTGGAGAATGGTTGATCGGTCTTGAGGAGGAGAAATCTATCAGTATAATTCTTTAGGAGAATGACTGCGGTTACAAGCAGAAAGATAAAAATTAACTGAATTAATCTTTTGCGATTACGCTTCATATCTTGAGCAAGAGTTTATGATATACTTCGATAACTTAAGGTTTGCAACCGAGTTACTCAGTATCTACCCGTTTAATCCGCTTTTTCGCGCTCCGAGAAAGCTGCAAATCGGAGTAAGACGGGCATAGAATATTATATCATCATGTTAGAGCAAGATGAAGAAAAAAAATTAGTTCAGAAAATAATCAACCGAGACGAAAAAACGCTACTTCTCGTTTATAAAAAATATCAAAAATCAATTATCCGCTTCATCTACAAAAAAATCAGGGATTATCATAAGGCTGAAGAAATAAGCCAAGATGTATTTTTGGATTTTATCGAAGCACTGCGCGATTTTAATTTTCAAAGTTCACTTAAAACCTTTCTTTATTCGATAGCAAGATATAAAACGATTGACTATATCAGGAAGAAAAAGTTTAAGCAGGTACTTTTTTCAGCTCTGCCTTCCTATTTTGTTGAAAGTTTAAAGACAATATTTATCGATGAAGAGCTTGAGAAAAAAGAACTTGCAGGGAAGATTAAAAAATCTTTAGCTGTGTTGCCGAAGGATTACGGATTTGTACTAAGACTTAAATATATGGAAGATGAGAAAGTACAAAATATCGCCAAAAAACTATCACTGGGTTTTAAGGCAACCGAAAGCTTATTGTTTAGAGCACGGCAAGCCTTTATTAAAGCATTCAACAATTTAAGCTAATGAAAACTTTTCAATACAGGCTGCAAAAAAAACTAAACGAAGTATTTATTCTTGCGCCAAACAGTCTTGGATCCCCGTGGTTGACCAGGATTTATCACGAAGTATCAAAATTTTTTAAGACGATGCCTTTTATAATAATTATACCCTTTTCCTTTGTGGCGTCTATTATTCTCTATCTTCTGTTGGGATCCTTGGTCATAAAATTAGTGACCATACTGCAATATGGCTTCTAAAAATCACGGATTAACCATGAATCAGATTAACACGGAAAATATAATTATCGATATTCTGTCCTCGGTTATTCTTGTAATTAGGAATTTTTTCGGATTGATTTTTTATCCTTATAGATCGATGAGGAAGATAAGCCAAGAACGGGATTATGGGCAAATTCTGACTGTCTTTGTTTTAGTCTTTGTCTATTTTAAATTCGCTTATTTCCTGAGAAGCGACCCATATCCTGCCAGCTTCATTTTTTTGATTTTCAGCCTGAATTTATTCGTCATGGTCTTGTTCTTTTACTTGATTGCCAAAGCGACCAAGCCAAATACAGATTTCGCCCCTTTTTTATTTACTTTAACATATTCACTTTTTCCGACCTTGCTCTGGTTTGCCTCAAATTCCCTACTTTATCTTCTGGTACCGCCACCAAGGACTTTATCCTTTTTGGGTAAGGCTTTTAGCGGTTTTTATCTAGCTTATTCATTTAGCCTGCTGGTTTGGAAACTCATTCTGGTTTATTTATCTTTACGCTTCTCCAGCAAATTTTCTTTTTTTAGGATTTTCTATATGTTTATCTTATTTTTAGTCTGGTTTATTCCTTATTCTTTCTTACTTTATCGTCTGAAAATCTTCAGAATCCCTTTTATTTAAGAGGAATGATTTTGTTTGACCCGTCGACATAAATTAATATGGGAATCCTGGACACAGATAAGAAATTGACAGAGTTTACAAACAGTAAGAAAAGGCGAGAGTTTCTGGAGCATAAACTTAAAGTCAAGCTTGATTTAATCAAAAGAGCACAGGTTGAGAAAGAAAGAATTCTTAATTGTGAGAATTTAATCGGAGCAACAATAATACCCTTGGGAGTTATTGGACCGTTAGCTATAAAACGTGAAGCTTATAACATAAAATATTACTATGTTCCTTTGGCCACAACAGAGGGAGCGTTGGTTGCGTCACTTAACAGGGGGAGTAAGGCCATTACTGCTTCCGGAGGAGCGATTGTAAACACTCATAAAGTGGGGACAACCAGAGGGCCGGTTTTCTTTACGGGTGGAATTGAAAAAAGCAGCCTCTTTTCTAGATGGATTAAGAAAAATGAAAAAAAATTGGCTAAGGAGGCCGAAAAAACATCTTTGCATCTTAAATTTAGTAAAGCAGAAGTTAAAACAGTTGGGCCTTATGCCTACGTAAGATTCTATTTCGACACGCAGGATGCAATGGGTATGAACATGGTGACAATCGCCACGCAAAAGATCGTCAATCTAATTCAAAAAGAAACAGGGATAAAATGTTTATCGATAGCCGGTAATTTTGATATCGACAAAAAGCCTGCCTGGTTGAACTTCATTGCCAATCGAGGTTTTAAGGCTTGGGCAGAGGTAACAATTCCTAAAAAAGTAATAAAAGAAGTTTTGAAATCAGACGCTTCTCGTATTTTTGAGGTTTGGCTGGCTAAGTGTATGGTGGGGTCAGCGATGAGCGGCTCTTTGGGATTTAATGCTCATTTTGCCAATGCCGCTTCGGCTTTTTTTGCCGCAACGGGACAGGACTTGAGCCATACTGTCGAGGGAAGTATGGGGATAACATTGGTTAAGCTTTTAGACAGTGGCGATCTTTATTTTTCTGTCTATATGCCTTCTGTGATGATAGGAACGGTAGGCGGAGGGACCAAATTAAAGATTAAACAGGAGGCCTTATCAATTGTCGGAGCAAAATCTTCGGAAGAGTTGGCCGGAGTTTTTGTTGCGACTGTCTTGGCCGGAGAAATTTCGTTATTGGCTTCTCTGGCTCAAGGGACACTGGCTGAGGCACACGAGATGCTTGGAAGATGAAAAAAATTCGAAATACGAAATTCGAAGCACTAAACAAATTCTAATTTTCTAAATTCAAATGTTCAAAACGTTTCGTATTTTGGTCATTCGAATTTTGAATTTGTTTCGGATTTCGATATTAGAATTTCGGATTTAATTTTATGGTTGGTATAGTTTCCTACGGTTTTTATATTCCAAAATACAGAATCAGGATTGAAGATGTTGCCGATACCTGGGGTAAAAATCCGGATGATGTGAAAATGTCTTTGCGCGTATACGAAAAAGCAGTATCGGCAAATGATGAAGACTCTTTGACCATGGCTTATGAGTCAGCAATGATGGCGCTTGAAGGTATTTCTCTTAAAAAAGACGATATTAAAGCAATTTTTTTCGGTTCGGAAACACCTCCATATGTTGTCAATCCCGCCTCTACCATCTTGGGAGAGTTTTTAGGCATAGGCCATAACTATTTGGCTTATGATACGCAGTTCGCCTGTAAGGCGGCTACCGGAGCCATGATTACGGGCATATCATTGGTAAAATCCGGTTACGCTAACTATGCTTTAGTAGTGGCGGCTGACAAAGCCAATTCCAAACCGCATGATGCTCTGGAGTATACCGCAGCGTCAGGATCAGCGGCATTTTTATTGGGGAAAGATGAAGTCATACTGGAGTTAGTTGATTCGACTTCTTTCTCGTCCGATACGCCGGATTTTTGGCGAAGAGAAGGAATCCGTTATCCTTCGCACGGCGGCAGATTCACAGGAAAGCCGTCTTATTTTTTCCACATCCGGAACTCGGTTGAAACGCTACTGAAGAAAACCAACAGCAAACCTGATGATTTTCGATATACAGTTTTTCACATGCCAAACGGAAAATTCCCCAGAGTTATGGCGGAAGCATTAGGGTTTACAAAAAAACAAGTGGAGAAGTCGCTGGTAGTGGATTTTTTGGGAAATTCGTATACCGCTTCGGCTTTGACGGGTTTGGTTTCTGTGTTGGAAGAGGCGAAAGCTGGCGACTTAGTTTTGCTTGCGTCATACGGATCAGGAGCCGGATCGGATGCGTTTGTCTTTAAAGTGACAAAAAATCTGGAAAAAAGAAGGAGAGAGTTTGGAAAAATATTGGCAGATAAAAAATATATCGATTACCCGACATATCTTAAGTATATGAATACAATCTAATAAATTCTAATTTCTAAACTCTAAACAAACTCAAATTAATAAATTCAAATTTTCCAAATATTAGAATTGTTTTTAATTTAAAACTTTTGAATTCAGAAATTGTTTAGGATTTAGATTTTAGAGTTTAGGGTATATATTCATGGTTTCACTAATCGGTTATTACACTACACAGTTTGGCGAGCTTTGGGACAGGTCGTTATCTGATTTAATTAAAGAGGCGATTTTTGGCGTTTTGAGGAATACAGGTTTAGAAAAAAGCCAGATTGATGCGATTTTTTTCGGCAATATGCTGGCCGGCATATTGGAGAACAACCTGCATTCTCCTTCCAAGATTGCCGAGATCATGGGAGTAAATATTCCAATCTTTAGGGCAGAGTCCGCCTGTGCTTCGGGAGGCGTAGCATTCCATCTGGCCAAAAATTATCTTGAGGCTAATTCAAACAAAACTGTATTGGTTATAGGTGCAGAAAAAATGACCGACTATTCTCCGGAAGAGACGACTTCTGCTTTGGCATCGGCCGCGTCAGGCGAAGAGCAGGAAGCGGGGTTGACTTTCCCTGGACTTTACGCAATGATGGCCAATTACTACTTAGAAAAGTATGACTCAACCGAAGAAGACTTGGCATATGTATCATATAAAAACCATTACCATGGTAGTTTGAATGAAAAAGCGCAGTTTCGAAAAATTGTTTCGGTTGAGCAAGTTTTGAAGAGTCCTTATGTAGCATACCCCTTAAAGGTATTGGATTGTTGTGCTGCTTCAGATGGAGCCTCTGCTGTAATTCTAACTAATCATAATGCCGTTAAAAAAAAGTCAAAATATTCGGTAAATGTTTTAGCATCTGAAGTAGCAACTGACACAATTTCTTTAAAAGAACGGAAACGATTGGATGAAGTATTAGCAACTAAATTCGCAGCTGACAAAGCTTTTTTAAATAGTAAAATTAATCGAAAAAAAATAAATGTAGCCGAGGTACATGATTGTTTTTCAATTGCTGAGGTATTAGCTCTGGAAGATCTCGGTTTTTGGAAAAAAGGCGAGGGAGGAAAGAAAACCAAGGAATTATCTACAATTCACGGATCAAACGGTGATCTGATCGTAAATACTTCAGGCGGGCTAAAAGCCGCCGGGCATCCGGTAGGAGCCACAGGCATTAAGCAGATTGGAGAAATTTATTTACAACTTACAGTGCAAGCAACTAACAGGCAAGTAAAAAATGCGAGGTACGGGCTCGCCCATAATGTGGGAGGAAGCGGAGGCACGGCGGTTGTTACAATCTTGGGAGTTTAAAACAAACATTGTCATTCCCGCGAAAGCGGGAATCTATTTTATCAAGTCATCCTGAGCTTGTTTCACCGAGTCAGACTCGGTTTCAGGATCTGGATCCCGGATTCTATTCGCTAAGGCTCAAGGACTATAGCAAGTCCGGAATGACAAAAAAACATATGATTTCACCGGTCAAAATTTGGCGAAGACAAAAGGATATCGGGAAACTTTTGGGAAAAAAAGGAAAAATTATTACCTGGACAATGATATATGTTGCCGGGAGTGAATTCAAAAAATTTGCTCCGTACCCTGTTGCCGTTATACAGTTAGAAGAAGGTAAAAAAATTACTGCTCCAATTGTAGATTATGAAAAAGGGGATTTAAGAATTGGAAGTGAAGTGAAGGTTATATTAAGAAAAGTAAGGGAAGGAGACAAGGAAGACGTATTAGTATATGGAGTTAAGCTCAAGCCCATTTAATAATTATTGAAGTTAATCGCTTCAATGCTACATAGCATTGAAGCATCATCAGATGAAGAAAATAATATATTCGGCGCCGGGAAAAGTTATTTTTTCCGGCGAACATGCGGTGGTTTATGGAAAACCGGCTTTGGTTTCTGCGCTTGATATGAGGTTAAAGTTCAGTATTTGGGAAGAACGGAAAAAAGTTAATGATGAAATAGTATCGATGATTGCAAAAAAAGTGCAAGAATACCTAAAAAAACAACAGGTTACAGTAACAGAAAAGAAATTTAACTATAAAATAGAATCCGAAATTCCCATAAAACAAAGGCTTGGATCCTCGGCTGCATTTTGTGTCGCTGCGGTTGCCGCTTTTCTTGAGTTTTATACCGGCCGCGAGTTTGCTAAAGAAACTATAAATAACATCGCCTACCAATGTGAAAAATATTTTCATAAGAACCCTTCCGGAGTAGACGTGTCCGTTTCCTGCTTCGGGGGGCTTATTTTTTACCGCAAGGAGTTTGAATTTTTGAAAAATATTTCGGCTTTAAATTTCAAAATTCCGAAAAAGATTGAAAATAATCTTTATCTAATTGACAGTGGAAAACCAACAGAATCAACAGGTGAGATGGTTGAAGCTGTAGGCAAATTTTATAACCAAAAGCCACAATTTGTCGAAGAAGTCTTAAATGACATCGAAAAAACAACCAAAAGAATGGTGGTTTCAATTATTAAAGAGGATGTTGATTTTTTTGCCAAATCAATTGTTGACAACCAAGTTCTGCTTGAGATGTTAGGAGTTGTTTCTAAAAAAGCAAAAAGTCTTTTAAAAGAGTTGGAGACTTATGGAGTAGGAAAAGTAATCGGTGGAGGAGGGAAAGAGAGGGGATCAGGCTATTTAGTGTTGTATACAACTAAAAAAAACGATTTAGAAAAATATTTAAGCAATCAAAATATAAATTTTTATAAATTTCAGCAAGATTTCAAAGGATTACAACGGGCCACCTCTAACCTCGTAGGTTAGAGTTAGCATGGCGATGTGATAAAGTAGTATGAAAATTAAGGTTTCTGCGCCGGGAAAGTTGATGTTATTGGGAGAGCATGCGGTAGTATATGGGCATCCCTGTATTGTAACTGCGGTGGATAAACGCCTGTATGTGGAGGCTGAAGTTATTGACAGTGACGAAGATGAAATCATTGCCCCGCAGGTTAAGGAAAGCAGATTTGTTCTGGAGACAATAACTCTTTTTAAGCAAAAATATCAGATAAAAAAACGAGTAAAAATTCGCACTAAGGGAGATTTTTCGCACAATGTAGGGCTTGGTTCTTCGTCGGCTGTGACGGTGGCGACATTTAAAGCCCTGTCAGAAATATTTAATAAAAAACTTTCACTCCGCCAGATATTTGAGTTAAGTTATGAAGTTACACTTAAAATTCAAGGAGTAGGATCAGGTTTTGATATTGCTGCAGCGACTTTTGGTGGAGTATTGTATTTTACAAAAGGAGGAAAAGTAATTGAGTCATTAGAAATCAAATCTTTACCTTTGGTTGTTGGTTATTCCGGAGTTAAAGCCGATACGCCTTTGATTGTGCGTAATTTAAAATTAAAAATGCAGAACGAAAAATTAAAAGTAAAAATTGAGAAAAATTTCGTGCTTATAAATAAATTAGTTAAAAGTGCAAAGAAAGCATTAGTCAATAAAAATTGGAAAGAACTTGGAGGATTGATGACGGAAGATCACGAATTGTTAATACGATTGGGAGTAAGTACGGAAAAGCTTAATATTATGGTAAAAGCAGCACTAGTTACAGGAGCTTATGGAGCCAAGTTGTCCGGGGCAGGCGGAGGAGACTGTATGATAGCTCTAGTTTCTGAAGATAAAAGGCGGAATGTTGAAACTGCAATAAAAAAAGTCGGCGGTGAAATAATAAAAATTAATAATAACGCCGAGGGCGTTAGAATTGATTAATGATCTAAATTTTTGCATTTTGTCATTATGATCCCGCCTTTGGCGGAAGGAAGACTCTCTCAATAAATTTGAGAAGTTCGCATTCCTGCGTTGCCGGCAGGCAGGCGCGAGAGATCTTTCGCTTAAAGCTCAGGGTGCATTAATAATGTTATGCCGAGAGATGATCAAACCGAATTATTTGTCGTGGTGGACAAGAACGACAGAATAATCGGGTATAAAACAAGGTACGAATGTCATCACAATAACAAATTAATCCATCGAGGAATTGGAGTTATTTTATTTAATTCAGCAGATGAAATTCTTCTACAAAAAAGAAGCAGAGCTAAAGATTTATTTCCGGGGTATTACAGCATCGCAACCGGAGGACATGTAGCCAAAGGCGAGACTTATTTACAGGCTGCCAAAAGAGAGTTGTTGGAAGAGTTGGGGATAAGAGCACGGCTTAATTTAATATCCAAATTTATCATTAAAAGCGAAAGAGAATGCGAAATGAACACAATTTTTAAGGGAGTTCATAACGGCCCTTTCAAATTAGATCCCGACGAGGTAGATAAAGTTGAGTTTTTTCCAAAAGATAGGGTGAGGTCGTTGATTAATAAGTTAACACCTTTTGCTAACAAAAGTCTTAAAACGCTACAAATACTATGAAAGCAACTGCAATTGCTCCGTCAAATATAGCCTTCATCAAATACTGGGGAAGAAAAGACGAAGAACTAAGACTGCCGGAAAACGGGAGTATTGCCATGAATTTAAGCAACTTACAGACTATTACAACGGTTGAATTCATACCAGAATTAAAAAACGACGAGATGGCAATTGACGGAAAAAAAGAAACAGGAGTTGGACTGAAACGTGTTATAAGACACTTAAACAGAATAAGAAGTCTGACAAAAATAAAAAGTATGGCAAAAGCCGTATCAGAAAATAATTTTCCCAGAGCTACCGGATTATCTTCATCTGCTTCAGGATTTGCGGCTTTGACGTTAGCCGCGTCAAAGGCCGCAGGACTAGACCTAAACGAAAAAGAATTATCAATTCTGGCTCGTCAGGGATCAGGTTCTGCCTGTAGGTCGATTCCTTCAGGATTTGTCGAGTGGTTAGACGGGAACACAAATAGTACATCATGCGCGATTTCGATCTTTCCTGAAGATTATTGGCAGATATTAGATGTAGTTGTAATTGTAAGTTACGAAAAAAAAGAAATTTTGACTTCAGAGGGGCAAAAACTGGCTAAAAGCAGCATATTTTTTCCACTGAGACAGAGATTAATTAAAAATAAAATTAAGGAATGCAAAAGATTAATCAAAAACAAAGACTTTCGTCGGTTTGGCGAGCTGATAGAGGCAGAGGCGCTTGAACTCCATGCCGTTATGCTGACCTCCGAACCTTCATTAATCTATTGGCTGCCTTTTACAATAAAGTTAATAAATCAGGTAAAATCATGGAGAAAAGAGGGAATTGAGGTTTACTTCACTCTAAATACTGGTCAGAATTTACACCTGATAGTTGAAGAAAAAGATAAAGATATAATTGTAAAAAAACTAAAAAAATTTAAAGAAATAATTAAAGTGATAGTTAATAAACCATCAATTGGAGCAAGATTAACAAATAAGCATTTATTTTAATTGTTAAAGAGAAGGTAAATTGAACTTCCAGCCGCCGCCTGAAGTATCGATGATATGAAGTACGTCTCCTGCGATCACCTGGAAAATGGCCAGCGCGGCTACCACCAATATCATTCCGATTATAGCTTGAGTAATTTTGTTTTGGGCTTTGGTTAGTTTTTCTTTATCGCCTCCTGACGTAATCCAATCAAACGCTCCCCAAAACAAATAGATAAGCAAGGCAA
>MGAN01000004.1:129875-134233 GCA_001789745.1 Candidatus Roizmanbacteria bacterium RIFCSPLOWO2_01_FULL_40_13 | reverse complement strand
CTATAATAAAAATTCTGATAGCACCGCCGGTAAAATTTCCAAGATCGGTTGGGGCTCCGGTTGGAGGCGCGATAGTTCCGAATATGTCAGCTTGGGCAAGTTTCATCTTTAGAGAGGCGCGTCAATTTTAAATATTAAGGTTATTACTTTAACTATTATAAAACTTAAAATTACAACCACTAATCCCAGTATAGCATAGGTCATGGTTTTTTGAGCTTTGGCCAGATTTTCCTGGTTACCGCTTGAGGTGATCCAGAGAAAAGCGCCGTAAAGAAGCATAATTAAAAGTAAGATTGCGGCCCCGGTGATCAGAATAGGTATGACGACGTTTAATAGGTTAGCAAAGGTAGCAATTCTTGCCGCAGGAAAAGTAGTTTCATTTATTTCAAACTGAGCAAAGACCATATGAAGAGTGTATAGAAAATGATTTTTTAAGTCAAGATTAGATATAATGCAATATGGATCTATGGATATAAAATGCGGATGACACGGATATGCGGACAATCACAACTTCTTAATCCCCTTCTTAACAAGGAGGGGAAACAGGGGGGAGCGTCCGAATATCCGCCACGTCAAACGTGGCTGGGACGATTGACGTCCCGCATCATCCGAACAAGATCCGTAATCCGTATTATTTTATGAACATTCCCATCCACGTAGCTATAATCCCGGATGGTAACCGCCGTTGGGCAAAGAAGAGAGGATTGCTTTCTTTTGAGGGTCATAGGAATGCGGCTCAAAAAGTAGTTCCCAACTTGATTAAAAAAGCCGGCGAATTAGGAATAAAATATTTCACTATTTGGGCGATGTCGACGGAGAACTTTAACAAAAGAAGCAAATTGGAGTTAAACGGTCTATTTACCCTGATGAAAATTCTTTATAAATTAAGGTTCAAAGAAATAAAAAAAAACGGAATAAAAGTAAAAATAATTGGCGACATCAGTAAATTCCCCAAAGACATTCAAAAACTTATCGAGAAAGTCCTTACAGAAACGGCAGAAAATAAAAAAGCCACGCTAATATTTGCACTTAATTATGGAGGAAGAGACGAAATCGTAAGAGCTATTAATAAAATATCCAATATCCAATATCCAATATCCAATTTAAATACAGAAAATTTTAGTCAATTTCTTGATACTGATGGGATTCCTGATCCGGATTTGATCATTCGAACCGGTGGAGAAAAAAGGCTATCCGGCTTTTTGCCATGGCAAAGCGTATATAGCGAACTTTATTTTAGCAACTTATATTTTCCCGACTTTGACAAGCATGAACTTGAAAAAGCCATACAGGATTATTCTTTAAGGAAAAGAAGATTTGGTAGATAATATGAAAAAGATCAATATTAAAAATCTTCTGAACGACTACTCCCTAAAAGCAAATGCATTGCTGGCTGTTTACTTAAAGGAAAAAATTAGGGGGGCCCGGTTTGTCGGAAAAATTCCAACCGAGATTTTAAAAAAATTTGCTGAAATGATGACGAGGGGTAAAAAAATCCGCGGTTTTTTGACCGTATTGGGTTATCGACTAGCAGGTGGCAAAGATCTCAACTCTATTTATGATGCGAGTTGTTTTATCGAGATAATGCATTCGGGAGCTCTTATCCACGACGATATTATGGACAAAGATAATTTGCGGCGTGGTTTACCCGCCATGCATCGGCAGTTTGAAAATTACGGCGAAGATATCGGAGTCTCGCTGGCTATTTGCGCCGGAGATCTGGCGTTTTATCTGTCTTGGGATAAGTTATTGCACAGCAGATTTTCGGATGAAATAATACTTAAGGCGGCAAAAATATATGCTAAATATGCGATCAATATCACTTACGGTCAATCGCTTGACCAGGTGAACGGTCTGGAAAGAAACTTCAATCTACAGGAAATATTAAAAATTTTCCGCTACAAAACAGCAGAATATACCGGGGTTACGCCGCTGATAATCGGGGCAATACTGGGCGGAATGACCGATAAAAAAAAGCTTGCCGCAATTGAAGGATATGGTTTAAATTTAGGCTGGGCTTTTCAAATTCAGGATGACATTTTGGGGCTGTACGGAAGTGAGACGGAGACCGGAAAACCGATAGGTTCAGATTTGCGTCAAGGAAAAATTACGCTATTAGTTTATCATATTTTGAAAAATGGCAGTTTAAATGAAAAACTGTATCTAAAATCTATATTGGGAAGGAAAGATTTATCTCAAACCGATATTTTAAAAGCTCAAAAATTTTTTAAAGATACCGGCGCATACCAGTATGTATTAAATTTAGGCAAAAATTACCTGTTTGAGGGGAAAAAAACAATTCTTCAGCTTACCGAAAATCCGGAAATTAAAGAAATACTTGAATCATTGCTTAACTTCATCATGAGCCGCATTGTATAATAGTTTCATGTTTATTCCCTCATATCAGATTACAAATAAGATCCTGAATAACATCGCCAAGATTGAAGCAGCCGAAGAAATGATAAGGCATTCTCCGCTTTTACCTTTATGGGAAAAACAGTTCAGGGAAGATGCGATAGTTAGATCAGCCTATCATGGGACGCATATTGAGGGCAATCCGTTACATAAGGAAGATGCTAAAGACATTCTTCAAGGCAAAGACATTGTCGGACGACCCAGAGATATTCAGGAAATTATTAACTACAGAAAAGTAATCGAGTTTATCGACGAAGAGGCCGCAAAAAAAATAGATAAGATTACAGAACAGGTCATTAGAAAAATCCACCGCATTATCGCCTACAATATTCTTAATCAAGATGCAATTGGAGAATTCAGAAGTAAACAGGTGGTGATCAAAAATTCAGAAACAGGGGAAGTTACTTTTAAACCGCCGTCTCCTCTTGAGGTACCCTTTTTGGTTAGGGAATTTCTTTACTGGCTGAATAAGGATGACCGCGACCTGCATCCGGTTTTAAAAGCCGGAATTGCCCATCATGAGCTGGTACGAATTCATCCTTTCATTGACGGCAATGGAAGGGTTGCAAGGGTATTGGCAACTTTAATTTTATTTTTGGGAGGTTATGATATCAGAAAATTCTTTTCACTTGAAGAGTATTATGATAAAGATGCGATAGTTTACTACAAAAATCTGCAGAAAGCTTCAAGCGGAGACCTGTCTGTTTGGCTTGAGTATTTTACCTTTGGAGCAAGCATTGAGTTTACCAAAATAAAAGAAAAAATCCTCAAACTCTCAAAAGATGTCAAACTAAAAGAAAAGTTCGGAGGAAAGCAAATATATCTAACCGAAAGACAGGTAAAAATAATCGAATACATCCAGGAGGTGGGTTATGTCCAAAATCGGATGTTTTCCAGCATTTTTCCTGATATTTCTGAAGATTCAGTGTTGAGAGAACTGCAGGACTTGATCAAAAAAGGGATAATCAAAAAAGTCGGAAGCACTAAAGGGGCAAGGTATGCAACCGTATAAAAAATCCTAATTTCTAATCCTTCGATTAGCACTCAGGTCTTCGACTCCGAGCTCATCGCTCAGACTCGAGGAGATTATCCTGAGCTTGTCGAATGGATAAACTCTAAATAAATTCAAATTAAATGCATTCAAATTTTCAAAACAACCACATCTCTTATCCCCTCCTTAAAAAGGAGGGGAGAATATTACAATTAATTTCTCTCCTAAACCGGGAGGGGAGAATAAAAACAACTATTCCCCTCCTTGGAAAGGAGGGGAATCAGGGGAGGATTGATGTTTTGAATTTTGTTTATTTGAATTTTTAAACATTGTTCAGGATTTAGGGTTTAGATTTTAGAGTGTAGAGTTAGAGTCAGCGCAAAACAAAATGACCGGTTTTGATAAATGTCATGCTGAACTTGTTTCAGCATCTATACCCCCTTCTTAGTTGATTTTGCAAATTGTCAACTAAAGTTATCTTATCAAATCAACTAAGGAGGGGTATACTTCGATAACTTAAGGTTTGCAATTGAGTTACTCAGTATATACCCGTCTAATTTCGCTTTTTCGCTCCGAGAGAGCTGCAAATCGGAGTAAGATGGGTATATTTACTGATTGCGATTTCAATTAACAGAAGTATAAACAACAAGATCCTGAAATAAATTCAGGATGACAAATATGACATTTCGTATTGCGGTAGCTATATAATAAGCTTATGGACGATACCGTATTGCGCCTTATCTATATGGGATTTCTTCTGCCCAGCCTTTTTGCTCTGACTTTGGTAGCGGAAGGAATCTATAATATCTCCCGCCATGAAGAAGGATTTTTTACTTTTGTCCTGGGAACTCTATTTCTGGCAGGAGTGACTATAGCTTATATGTTTTTGTTTAACAGATGAAACTATGAAATTCAGTGAATTTGCCGTTTATATAGAGCAAATTGAGAAAGC
>MGAN01000004.1:64063-129865 GCA_001789745.1 Candidatus Roizmanbacteria bacterium RIFCSPLOWO2_01_FULL_40_13 | reverse complement strand
GTTTGACCATGACAGAACTGCTGGCGGAGTTATTCAAAAAATTAAATAAGGAAGAAATCGAAAAATCGGTTTATTTACTGCAGGGAAGACTGGCTCCTCTTTTTAACCCCCTTGAATTCGGTATGGCTGAAAAAATGGTAAGTAAATCCGTAGTAATGGCATTATGTCTTGATAATAAATACTTCAAGCAAAAATACAAATCAGTCGGCGACATTGGTATAACTACAGAATACTTCAAAAAAGAGGCCAGGGCCTTGGACGAAAAAGATTTATCGATATTGGCGGTTTACAAGAAACTCTACGAAATGGCTTCCGCTGCCAAAGAAGGTTCGCAGGAAGTGAAAATTAAGATTCTGGCAGATTTAATCAGGATGCTTGATCCACTATCTTGCCGATATCTGGTCCGTATCCCGATAGGCGTGATGCGTTTAGGTTTTTCTGATATGACGGTTCTCGATGCATACTCTTGGATGTTAACGGCAAACAAATCACTAAGATCCGAGATCGAGAAAGCCTACCAAGTAAGACCTGATCTTGGTTTGATCGGTGTTCTTTTAAAAGAAAAAGGGGTTAAGGGTTTGAATAAGATTAATCCGGAAGTATTTACACCCATTCTGATGATGAAAGCAGAGAGATTGTCTTCAGCAAATGAAATTATAGATAAATTGGGAAAATGCCTGATTGAACCCAAATATGACGGATTCAGGCTGCAGGTTCATTATTCGACTAAAGGCCGAAAGCCGGAAGTAAAACTCTATTCGAGGAATTTGGAGGAGGTATCGTACATGTATCCTGATATTATCGAGGGAGTTAAGACGGAAATCAAAGCAGATGAGGTAATTTTTGAAGGAGAGGCGATCGGATTTAATCCAAATTCCGGCAGTTTTTTGCCTTTTCAGGAGACTGTCCAGCGCAAAAGAAAGTACGGTATTGAAGAAAAGGCCAGAGAAATACCTTTGAAAGTATTCGCCTTTGAACTTTTGTATTTCAACGGCAAAAGTTACTTGGATATCCCTTTCATTGAAAGACGTAAAAAATTAACAGAATTAATAAAGTCAGCAAAGGGGAAATCCAAAAATATAATTACGACGTCACCTGATGAAATAACCCAGGACGAGGAAAAACTGGAGTTAATGTTTGATAAAGAGGTGTCAGAAGGATTGGAGGGAATTATAGCAAAGAAATTAGACGGAGTATATAAACCGGGGGCGAGAGAGTGGAACTGGATCAAATACAAACGCAGCTATTCCGGTAAAATTGACGACACTATCGATTGCTTGGTGATGGGATATGACTATGGCAAAGGAAAAAGGACGGATTTTGGCTTGGGTGCTTTTTTAGTAGGAATATTTGATAAAAACAAGGATAAATTTTTGACAATTTGCAAGATCGGCACAGGATTAACCGACGAAGAATGGAGAGAATTACAAGTTAAAAGTCAAAAGTTAAAAGTTAAAAATAAACCTACATTGTATGAGGTTGATAAGATGATGGAATGCGATGTCTGGTTAGCGCCGTCGATAGTAGTGGAGATAAAAGCCGATGAGATTACCAAATCGTCAGTGCATACTGCCGGCAGAACGTTAAAATCGTCCAAAAGCGGTAAAGCCAAGGAAGTAGACAATCCCGGCTATGCCCTTCGTTTTCCCAGACTTGAGAATTTTCGAGACGACAAAAGACCCGAAGATGCTACCACCTTAAACGAGGTTGAAAAGATGTATAAAATACAAGAAAAGAAATGATTAGTGACCGGTTAAGGTTTTTACCAGCCACCAAGGATATTCGATAAAAAAAGAGAGAGGATTCTTGGCAATTCTTCTACCGGAGGTATAGCTTACCAATGAAGGATCATATCTAATAATTCCTCCTGCTTTTTTAACATGAATCGCCAAATCAATATCTTCATGGAAGATGTTTATTTCACTGCAGACCTGGTTTTTTACCTTTTGCCAAACAGACTTGGTAATTGCCATATTGTTGCCAATTAGCGTGTGATAACCTTGTAGAAAATGCATAAAGTGAATGAATATTTTGGAATAAATTGTAGATTTAAAAGCGAGATCATAATAGCTAATAGGTCCCAGCAAACCGTCAATCTTCCCTTGGGCGAAATTCCGTTTGATTTTTTTTATCCAGTCTGACGGAACCAACGAATCGGCATCGCAACGGGCAATCACATCACCTTTGGCTAAATTGAAACCTTTGTCTCTCGCGTGAGCGATGCCTTTGCATTTTTCCTCAATCAGCGTGACTCTAAATTTTTTAACTATTTCTGAAGTTTTGTCTGTCGAAAAATTATCAATTACTATAACCTCGTCAGGTTTTTCAATCTGGTCAAATAATCTAGTAAGACAGGCGGCAATATATTTTTCTTCATTAAAAGCAGGAATTACGACAGATATTTTCACTTGATTTATTATATACCGCAACGCAATTGAAATACTAGCGGCATAACCGTTCGTACGTTCCATTTGTTCATTTATTTTCGCAAATTGAACTACGAACGGTATACAAACAAAATTGATATTTTTTTAATAAAATATCTATATACTTCTATTGATTGAGATTGCAATCAGTATATACCCCTCTAAGTTGATTTAATAAGATATTTTTAGTTGAAAATTTGCAAAATCAACTAAGACGGGTATACCCATCTTACTTACGATTTGCAGCTCGCCGGAGCGCGAAAAAGCGGATTAGACGGGTATATACTGAGTAACTCGGTTGCAAACCTTAAGTTATCGAAGTATATAAATAAATGAGAATTCTATTAGTAGATAAAGAAGAATTTAACAAAGTAGGAGGCATAGGAGTTTTTACACAACGTTTAAAGTTGCATTTAATAAACCGCGAACATGAGGCATATGTAGTTAGATTTAGCAATAAGAAGAATAACCAAAAAAATACTTTCCACATTCCTTATTATTTTGCTAACGAAAGGGCAATATTTGTGCCTAAAGAAGAATCATTATCTTTATTTAAGAAATATATCTTCAACATTAAGCCAGATATCGTATATACGGCAATAGGTTTATCACCCTTAGATATTTTTATACCAACAATCTGTCATGAATTCGGAATACCAGCCGTAGGAGTTTGGCATGCCGACTTAAATAATAGCGACAGCTCCTATCAATTAATCTTAAAATCTCTTTTTCTAACTTATTCCCCCATTTGCAAGCAATTTGATTTACTACATGTTTTCACTGACAAGTTAGCCCAATATTATATCAATAGAGGAATCAACAGGAACAAAATCCTAGTCTTGCCCAACGGAGTAGATACGAATATTTACAAAAGAATAAAGCAAACCAAATTCAAGCAGAAACACGCTATCAACAGAGGAATTTTGTTTTTGGGTAGATTAACTTCAGACAAGAATCCTAAGATGCTGATAAATTCTTTTCTTAATTTAAACCCTCAAGACAATACAAAACTAGTGTTAGTCGGCCCGGGAGATCTGGAAAGGTCATTAAGAGAAGAGTACAAAGACAAAAGAATTATTTTTACAGGACTAGTAAAAGATGAAAAGGAAAAAGTTGACATTCTAAGTAGTTGTGAAATATTTGTATTGCCGTCAAAGTTTGAGGGAATGCCGTTAGCACTTCTTGAAGCAATGTCCTGCGGACTTGCATGTATCGCTTCAGATGCAGGAAGCAATGGTGAGGTTTTGGATAGGTCTGGGGTGGTGATTAATCACTCACATATTAAAACCCAACTCCCTTTTGCCCTAAAACTTCTATTAGATTATCCGGTATTAACCGAATTTTTAGCAGAGAGAGCAAGAGAGAGGATGCTGGATCGATACTCGCAAGAAGTGATATTCGGCAATCTTGTTTCAAATTTTAAAAACGTAGTCAATAAGTTTAGAAAGAAAAACTTAGAAGAAAAACACATAAGCATTGATAAAAAAATAATCAATAAAATTGAAAGTTTATGGAAAAAGACAATTGATTACGTAGTATAGCTACCGCAATACGAAATGTCATATTTGTCATCCTGAATTTATTTCAGGATCTTGTTGTTTATACTTCTGTTAATCGAAATCGTAATCAGTATATACCCCTCTCTAAGTTGATTTGATAAGATAACTTTAGTTGACAATTTGCAAAATCAACTAAGAGGGGGGTATAGATGCTGAAACAAGTTCAGCATGACATTTATCAAAACCGGTCATTTTGTTTTGCGCTAACTATACAAGATTAAAAAATATATAATAAGTTAAGCGGACTTAAGTAAATTGAAAGGAGGAAATTACCGGGTAGTGGTCGGAGTATTCTACATTAATTCTTTTCGTGTTAAGCAGTTTTAAATTTTTATAAAAAATATAATCGATCTTGACTTTTTTGGTAAAGATCCTTCTTATCATTTTTAAGATCAGCTCCTGAAATAAAGTATATTTCGCAAACTTCCTTTCAGGAAAACGGACAGTGTAATAGATTTTTTTGGTAGCTTCCTTAAAACCATAATTTTTCATCAAGTTTTCAAGACCTCTTCTTCTATATGGCAGGTAGTTAAAATCGCCAATTATTATTACGGGGCGATCGTTGGATTCAAGCGATTGTTCAAGGATGATTTTAAGTTGTTTGGCTCTTGTCCGATTTATGCCCTGAAGGGAAAGGTGGAGATTATAGATAGACACATGTTTTTTATTTCTTAAAAAATGGGTTCTCAAAATTGTTCGGGGCTTACTGCCGCCTTTTAGGATTTTTTTTAAAGTAATAATCATTTCATAGATTGATTTGGGTAGGTAGAAGGATTGAGATTTGATCAACTTCAGTTTATCAGGTTTAAAATAGGTGGCAATACCATAGATTTTGCCGAATGTAATAAAAGAGTTGGAAAAATCGGCTAATTTATAACCGAATTTTTCTAATCTTCCCAAGTTTTTGCCACTGGTTTCGACTTCCTGTAGACAGATTATATCCGGTTTAAATTTATTAAGTATTTTTTCGATTTGCAAAAAAGCTTTATTGTAAAGGACATTATATGTCAATAAAGAAAAAGCCATATGTCTACAAATTATACAATAACCGGCGATTAGGGCAAGGCTTGGATGAGAAATCCACAAACTATCCACATATATTTCTGAAAATAATAAAAAGCATCACAACAAGCTAAAATAGTGGTATATTATTATAGGTATAACTTATAGAATTAATTATTGTTTCTATAGGTCTTGACAACTTTTTAGTAATAGTTTATAGTTGAGATATGAAGATAAAAATCCTATTACAAAGATCCAAAAAATATAAAGAAGAACTTAAATATATAGCAAAAAAGGATCTTACAATGTTTGCCAAGGAGCAATTCTTACAGTTAACTAAGAAAAATATTCAAATTCCGGTAAAACTATACCACTTGTAAAAGTAAAAAAAAGAGCATCACTACCGCTCGTATTAGGGGACGACGAGTAGTAATGCTCTTTTTATTCCGAACGCTTTCGGGATTACCACAATAACATAGCAAATAATTTTTTCTTTGTCAACCTGCCTTATAATTTTACTTGATAAATAGCCCCTTTTTTATTTGAAGACTGGAAAATTTGTTTGCCAATTTTGTCAAATTTGTTCTTTTTGAGATTTGGATATTTTTGTTTTTCCAGCCCTGATACGATGACATATGAAACATTATATTTATCAAGCAGATTCTTTGTCAGATGCAGGTCTTCAGACTCGTAAATATTGGTGATATCGGGGATTCTGACGCCGACCACGTCTGCCGATCCTCTCCATAACCACTCGTGTACCCACCAACCGGCAACCGTTGGCAAACCGGTGAAGGCTGAAATTCTTTCATACTCGGTATAGGAGTCGCCTTGAGCCTCAAGTATAACCGGCTGATTATCGATATTTCGATTTATATAGTCGATAATTTCTTTATCTTCCGGATACTTATCTGTTAACCACTTTGCTCCGTCAAGTTCTACAGGACGATCTAGTTGGCCATAATAGGAGGGGATAGAAAAAAGAGGATATGCAGCGATAAGCAAAAAGAAAAGGATAAATATAGCGGAGAAAATTAATCTGGGTTTTTTGGGCAAGGATTTGATTATTAAAGAAACATAGGTTGAGGCGATACCCATCATAACAAATGCCTGATAGCCAAGCTTAAACATAGTATTGGCTCGAAAATGGGCAGGATAGATATCCTTGATATAAAAAAATTCCGGAATAATAATTAAGATAGTGCTAAAGGAAAAAAGTATTAAGATAAACGTATCTATTGTTTCATTATTCCCCTGATTCACCGGTTTGCCAAACTTTTGTTTGAATATTAACAACAAAATAAAGTTTAACCAAAAAAACCCCCAAAGAACTAAAAGCATCCAGACAGGAGATATTTGACAGTTGCCGGCTTCAAACAAGAAGGGGCCAATTTTGCCCAGGTCGGTTAAGAATTTCGGACTGCAGTTTACACCGATTCCAGTGACAAAAGGTTTGAAGTGAATCGAGAAAGGGAGTGAAAAAATTAAAAACGATAGGGATAAAATAAGTACATGGAGAAACCACTTCCCTGTCAACTTGAAAAAATAGAAAAGTATTACTGCGCTTAAGAGAATGTAAATTGGACCGTCAAAAGCGTTAGTCATATAGTGGATCGCAGTAAGAAAACCGAGAAAAACGGTTGAAACTAGTTGAAAACGGTTGAAACTAGTTGAAAACGGTTTTTTATGACTTGAATAATAGACGAATACTATAAATAGAAATGCCAAAGTTAATATTACAAAGGGAATGTCGAAGACGTGTCCGTGCATGTCCGCGACCACCCATGAATAAGAGGGAAATTCATGAATAGTGTTGGGAATAAAGCGCGTAGCATTAGGATACCAGTATCCTGACGGATTATACCAGGATAAAATCTGCCAGAAGGGAACAGGATCTTCATTGGGATAGCCTCGCGTAAATAGATAAATGCTATGAAGATTGCCGGCCAGGTTAACAATGAAGCTTCCAAGCAACCCAAAAAAAACCAGTTTTAAGATCTGTCCGTACTCGTCTAATTTGGTTTTGATTTTTTCCTGAAATTTATTGACAATGGCTACAACCAGAGAGAACGTCTGGGTGACCGAAAGGGCAAAAGTTGAAGCAAGGATGAGGTTGTAACCGATTGTAGCTTTAATATTGGTAAGTTTGATTAAAAATGCTCCGCTTAAATGGCCAAAGTAGTAATAGTTAATAAAATTGCCGTTTATTTTCCCTGCTTCGGCTGCCAGCCAGATATCCAAAGGCGGAAAATAATCGGTCCGCAGGATGGAATTAATAAAGCCAAAATCCATAAATTTCTCCAGACCGTTAATCGAGGGTTCTTGGCCGCGGACAAATATCCAGAAAAAGAATGCCGACAAAAAGAGAATTTCCTCAAAGACAATAAGCAATAAAGACTTTAAATCATACCTTTTACTACCCTGTTTGTTTTTTTGATAAATTGTCAGGTTTATGAATGCGAAAATAATCAATAAAAATATCAGGCCGGTTTGGCTGAAAGGTAAAAGCTTAAGAATGCCAAAGACAAAAAGCGAGTAGCTTAATAAAATCAAAGCCAGTATCTTGGAAAAAGCGTATCCCAAATCGGGGAAAAATTTGGAGAAAATTTTTTGAGTCAAAGGAAAAAAGATTATTCCTAAAAGCAAATAAGCGAAATACCAAGGTAGAGATGTAAATATCCAATTCATAAAGGTTTATTATATAATACAACAATTAACAATGGATAAAAAGTTCAAACCTTCTGAAGCAGAAGAAAAAATTTACAATTCTTGGGAGAAAAAAGGACTGCTTAGATCTAAACGGGGAAAACCCTTTACGATTTTGATGCCTCCGCCTAACGCCAATGCTTCACTTCACGCCGGCCACGGAATGTATACCGTAGAGGATATTCTGATTCGCTATAAGAGATTGACGGGCTATGACAGTCTTTGGATACCGGGTACTGACCACGCCGGTTTTGAGACCCAATACGTCTATGAAAAACATCTGGCAAGGCAGGGTAAATCAAGATTCGATTACAGCCGTCAAGATTTATACAAAAACATTTATGAATTTGTGGTTGATAATTCCGGATTAATCTATGAACAGTTTAAGCGTTTGGGATTCTTGTCAGACTGGGAGAGAAGCGTATTTACCTTGGATAAGCAGGTTTTACAGACCGTAGACTCAACTTTTGTCAAAATGGAAAAGGACGGACATGTCTATAAAGACGAATATATCGTTAACTATTGTTTTCATTGCGGCACTTCACTTTCGGAATTAGAAACTGTCCATATCGAACGTCGGGACCCGCTTTATTATCTTAAATACGGACCTTTTGTCTTAGCCACTGTTCGGCCCGAGACCAAATTCGGGGATACGGCAGTCGCGGTACATCCCAAGGATAAGCGTTATCAGAATTGGATCGGCAAAGAGATCCAAGTCGAAGGACTGCTGGGTAAATTCAGGATGAAAGTAATTTCAGACGAGATGGTTGAACGAAAGTTCGGCACCGGTGTTGTAAAAATTACACCGGCGCATGACCCTAAGGATTTTGAGGCGGGAAAGCGGCATAATTTAGCAGTAAAAAAAGTTATTAATATTGACGGCAGGTTAAACGAGTTGACCGGGCCTTACGCCGGTTTAAAGATCAAACAGGCCAGAGAAAAAGTGGTGGGAGATCTGCAGGAGAAAGGGTTGATTGAAAAAGTAGACGAATCTTATGTACACAGTGTTGCCGTTTGTTATAAATGCGGGCGCGATCTTGAGCCAACAATTTTCCCTAACTGGTTTATCAAAGTAGCAGATTTAAAAAAACCGGTAATTGAGGCGGTTAAAAAAGAAAAGATAAAATTTATCCCCAAAAGATATAAAAAGCAGATTCTGCAGTGGCTTGAGGTGATGCGCGACTGGCCGATCAGTCGCCAGATTGCTTGGGGAATAAGAATCCCGGTTTGGTATCTGGCAGACGGAAATGAAAATAGAATTCAGCTTAGTTTTATCGACAAAAAGGGTAAATTAAAAAAAGGCACTCTTAAACAATGTCTTGAACTTAAGCACTCTCTTTCTGAGATCAGATCAGGATTGCAGCAGGTTATTGTTACGGTTGATAAGCAAAATCCGGTTGAGTATGCGGTGAGTAACAATGAACCAAAAGACGGTCGAAACTGGCTTCAGGAAACCGATACTTTCGACACCTGGTTTTCTTCCGGGCAATGGCCTCTGGTGACGCTGAAAAAGGATGAATATGAAACCAGATTTCCCACCGACGTGATGGGTACCTTATCCGATATTCTGCCTTTCTGGATATCGCGGATGATATTGTTTTCTTTGTATATAAAAAACGAGATTCCCTTTAAATATGTCTATCTTTGGTCAAAAGTGGTTGACGCTAAAGGTCAGAAGATGAGTAAAAGCAAGGGTAATGTAATCAATCCAATTGATCTGGTCAATAAATATGGCGCAGACGCCTTCCGAGCTTCATTGGTTTTTGGCATAGGCGAGGGTAGTAATGTGCCATTGGCCGAAGAGAAAGTTATAGGTATGAGGAACTTTGCGAATAAGATCTGGAATATAGGCAGATTCATCTATATGAATCTGCAAGTCAAAAGTCAAAAGTCCCCACTTCTCCCGCCAAGGGCGGGGTTCGAGGGGCAGGCAAAAGTCAAAACTACAACTCAAAACTCAAAATCCACAAAGTTGAGAACCTCCGAGGTTTTAGTGGAATTGGCAAAAGAATTCCAAGAAGAAAAAAAACAATATTTAAAAGCAATGGATAATTTTAGATTTTCTCAGGCTTTAGGACTGGTTTATGAGTTTGTTTGGCATAGGCTGGCCGACTACTATCTTGAGCAATTGAAAGAGGATCTTAGAAATGGTAAGATTAAAGTTCGCGGCGAGTTGGAGAAAGTATATTTTGAGAACTTAAAAATGCTACATCCCTTTATGCCGTATGTGACAGAAGCAGTGTGGAGAGTGTTTCATGGCGAAAACAGTTCAATATTGAATGATCAATTATGAAACGGACCTATCAACCCAAAAAGAAAAAAAGAAGAAGAGTTCACGGATTTCTTAAAAGAATGAGTTCCAAAGACGGACGAAAGGTATTGAAAAGGAGAAGAAATAAGGAAAGAAAAAGACTTACTGTTTAATTTTTATGCTAACGCCAAATTTTTTTACAACTACTTTTGTTTTTCCGATCATTAATCTATTGCTTTTATTTAACAAAGGGTTACTTTTCCTTAGAATTCCGGGAGCATTCGGTTTGGCGATTATCGGTTTGACCGTGGTCATTCGCTTAATACTTCATCCCTTTTTCAAAAAGCAGCTTGAGACCAGCAAAAAGATGCAGGATCTTAAACCCCATCTTGATAAATTGTCCCAGAAGCATAAGAATGATAAAAAAAGACTCCAGGAGGAGCACATGAAGCTCTATCAACAGGCAGGGATTAATCCAGCGACGGGGTGCCTGTTTATGATCATCCAGATTCCGGTATTTATTGCTTTGTATAATACGCTTTCATTATTTCTGTTAAATGGAAACGGAAGCAAAATAATTGCACAAATCAACAATGTTTTGTATCATCCTTTATTGAGAATTCAGTCGATCGATCCCTGGTTTTTTGGTTTTAATTTGGCTCTGACTCCTGCCAAATCCGGTCTATGGTATTATTTTTTGATACCTGTATTGACGGCTGTTTTGCAATTCGGCCAGACGTCGGTGATGACGCCCGCACCTGTAGAGACGCATAGCGATGCGTCTCTAGCTTCGAAGAACAAAGGAACCGAAAAGGACGGCAAAAAAGATGATACCGGAGATTTCCAAAAAGCCATGAGCGTGCAGATGAAATTCATCTTTCCCTTGATGATAGGCTGGTTTTCCTATTCCTTACCGGTTGGTCTATCCTTATACTGGAACATCTTTTCAATTTTTAGTATAATGCAGTATAGAAAAATAAATCCTAAATCCTAAATCCTAATTTCTAAATTCTAAACAAATCCAAATTACCTAAATTCAAATTATCAAAACATATTAATTGTTTTGAATTTAGAGCAATTTAATTTTGAAATTGTTTAGGATTTAGGGTTTAGTATTTAGAGTTTTATTAACATATGGATAAACTGGAAACAATCAAAACAGAAACCGAGGAGCTTCTAAAGAAAATGATCGATAAGTTCGAGCTTGAAGTAACTCAAGAAGAAGAGGTTTTTCATATAGTTATCAAAACCGAAGATGACGCTCCGACTGTGATTGGGCGGCATGGAGAAACAATCAGGGCTTTGCAAAAAATACTCGAGGTTATGTTTTATAAAAAATTCGGCGAACCGGTCGATCTTTTGCTGAATGTCAACGACTATCGGGAAAAGCAGGTAGAGCGGTTGGAGGGGATTGCCGAAGATATTGCCCAAAGAGCCAAGTCAGAAAACCACGAGGTACCGGTGAGATCATTCTCCTCTTATGAGCGCAAAATCATTCACGAATATATTGCCAAAAGTCACCCCGACCTGACTTCTTATTCTGAGGGTGAAGGAAGGGATAGACAACTGATAGTAGGTCCAAAAAAAGAAGAGTAAACATTTTTTTAATGCCAATCTACAAATTGATATGCAAATGCCTCAAATTATGCTAATAAATTATTCCTTTGCAGCTGAGTTTAATATTCGCTTTGGATGAAGGTAGGCGCTTCTAAAATTCACTAAAATTCCCAATTTTAATTTCAGTGAAGTCAAATACTTTTTTATTTGATAATAATCGTCTTTCGTTACAATTTTTTTAGATTTTGCTTCTAAAATAATTTTATTTTCTATTAAAAAATCCACCTTGTTTCTACCGGGTTTTTCATCTATGAAAAGCGGTGGTAAGGCTTTTTCTCGTATGTAATTTATATTTTTCTCTTTAAAGCACTTCTCTAAAAAGTCACAATACTGTTTTTCACTACAAAACTTTCCTAACTTATTATGAGTTTTAAATAGAGCACCAGTAATTTTGTATGAAAGCTCTGGATAAATTAATTTATCCATATTTTTATATTAGCATAATAAGCATCATTTGCATTATTAGTATGATAATTATCAGCTTAAAAAATCTTATCTTTTATAATTTTCGTCATCTTACGTATTACAATTTTAGTAGAATGAATTGAGGACTTATTATTTGACAATAACCCATAGTAGTACTATAATCTAATATGTATTCGAAAAAAAGGGGAGATTTCCCAAAAAAAGCCCTTCTTTTCCTTCCGACACTTTTGATTCTTCCTATTGTGATTCTTTTTGACTCCTTAATGTATATGATAACGCGCCCGTCCTGTATGAGTTGCGGCAGTCTTACGGAGTTTTTGAAGACAGCTTCTTTATCGGTATTTTTACTGGCAAATACAGGTTACAAGTTCCAAACTAAAAAATAATATGGCAGAACCAGGTGAGACCGTACATTCCGGAGGAGATGAAGTACAACAAGCTAGACAGGAAGCCCAAAAAGAGATTAAAGCAGCAAGAGCCAATAAAAGCGGAGACCAATTGAGTATTGCAGAAAAACAGCTGGCCCAAAAATATTTGCAAGAGTTGGCAGAAAAGTCAACAGCAGCCAGCGAAGTGCGCGATATGGCAAAAGCAACCGGCGGATTAAGCGTGGAAGGGAAAAGAAAAGAAGCCGTAGAGGTGAAAAAAACCGTAGTAAAAGTATTGGAGGCGATAAAACAAGGTGTAGTAAAAGCTAAAGCGAATGCGAGTCAAAAGGTATTGGCAGAACTTGCCGAAAGAGCAGGGTTAATGACCGATACAACTGCAAGTTATCTTTATCCTTTGATCGATAAATATATATATAGGGACATATTTTTCTCCAAGCCGGGTCAGGAATTAACCGGATTCGAAAAGGATTTTAAGAAATTATATCAAGATAATCCAATAGCGGCTAAGTTACTAGGTCAAATAATTTATGACAGACTTGGAGAAATTAGCACAGTTACAAAGGATGAACTTATAAAGCAACTTGAGATTAAAATAGATGACGAGGGTAAGTTCGTTATTCCGGAAGAAGAAGTAAGGAACAAATTAATGGACAAACTTAGAAGAGAGCAAGAAGATGAAAATAGACGTCGAAGTCAAACAACTCAAGAACAAGCAGAAGAAGAAAGAAAGAAAATTGAGCTGCAGCAAGAAATCTATACTTTACAGCAGTTGATCCGCGATTTTGAGCTGTATTTAACCCCGGAATATCATAAATTCATTATCGCCATATCCGCTCCGGAAAAATTTATTTCCTATATAGACGAGATCAAAAGCGAAGCTATAGAAAAGGCAAGAGTTAAAGGAAAAGCATTAAGCGAAAAAGAGGCTTATAGTAAAGCATCTGAAATAATTGAAGAGAGGTTGGTTGATGTGTTGGATAAGATCTTGGCCAGATTCACGGAGACAAGTCCGGAAAAATTTTGGCAGGAGGTAGGACAGGAGAATTTCGTAAGAGGTATCAATACTACCCTCGCCACTTTCGGAAGCTATCTTGACAAGCTTAGAACGGCGCTGGAGGAATACGAAAGGGACAATCCCGATCAAAAAATTAAATTGACTAAATCGGTAGGACTGGACCCGATTATAGAGGATATAGTAATTGAGTATAAAGATGAAAATGGCGATACAGTATATGTCGATAAGCCAAGAATACGCTATAGACCTCTTTCCAAGCCTGAAGACGTGAACTTAAGCGGATTTGCCAGTTATCTTCGCCTGATGACCGACGAATATATCGGAGAGAGAGAATACTTGCATAACGCACGTTCAATCCTCACCCATCCCAAGGATCCAGAGCGCGGATTTTATGCACAGTTGGGTCAATACGCAGAGAGGATGAAGACTCCGGCACTTGAGGAAATGTTTCTTTTCCCCAATGCCGATCTTCTTCAGGATGCGATCAATCTCTATGAAAAATTTTCCGAAGAGCAGTTTGCTTCGCAGGATTGGATCCACGCAACGGACATGTTTTTGAATAAAACCGGAACCGTGATGACCAGGCTGGAGGAGGAGGTATTGGAAGCCCTGAAGAGAATGCATCCTAAATTGAAGAGTCAGGAGAGCAAGCTCAAAAGCGCCCTGTTTATGGCAATCGGCGCTCACCGCGGGATCTTTATGACCGAGGAGGAAAAGGCAGCTTATGCAGAGCCGCATCTCAATCCCGATGGATCATCCGCATATACGAGCTATTATACTAACGATGCCGATCCTCTGACTCCCTTAAATCCCGCTCATTTTTGGTGGAGGTGGCAGGCTGAGGCGTCTTTGCCTTTGTGGCTTTTTATGCCGGTTGAAGGCTCGCATCCGCTTGAGGGATTGAAAACCACCGGCGTCTGGGACCACAGAGTACTTTGGGATAATTTAGCAAAATATCGAGAATCTTTCGTCAAGGGGAGAGACGATATGATCAAAAATCCGCTGCTGATTGATTTTATGCTGGATATTGGGAATGTGGGAGGACCAAGCAAAAGACGAGGCTGGCGGATTTACTACACGACGCAAGGCAATATGGTTTTTAAAGAAGTAACAACTCCAGATGGAAAAAAAAGACTTACTAATGACATAGATCCGTTGGAAACATGGAAGGCTATTGAAAATATAGGCTATGAGATCTGCTACGATTTCATGGTCACGGGAAAAGCAGGGAAGAAATTGCTTAAACAGAAGTATGACCAGTCTGATAAGGCTGCGGAAAAAAGGAAATTCTTTAACTATCTTTATCAAAATTACTTTATCGAAGACCCGAAAGATTTTCAGGAAGCAGATGTGGTTAAATTTTTAGACGGATTACAGGCGAAAGCTGAAAAATATGCCAAACTAAAACTCAAAAACGGCATGATAAAAGTGCACGAGTTGGAGGGTCATATTGAAACCGAAAAAAGTAATTTATTTATGGGTGAAACTTTGGCAAGGTTGGTGGCCAAGAGATTTCCTTCCAAATTCTTGCGCGTTGACAGGGACAGATTTCATAAGGACGGCACCAGCCGCTGGAAAAAAACCAGACTGGAGATGAATATGTCGTCCAAAGAATTTGACAGAGTGATGAAAAATCTTTGTCTTGCTGAGGCGGGACTTCGAAAAAAGGTTAGTTCGGAAATGAAAGACAAACTTAAAGAATATGTGAATAAGTGGAATAAGGAACATCCTGATGACCAAAAAAGTTTGGAATCTAAGGAAGTGGGTTTTCATTTGGATGAAGTCAGCAAGGATTTGAATTTCAAGCTGACTGAAAAGTGGATTAGAGACTATCTTGGTGAATCGGGAAGGGATGTATCTGAGAAAGAAATAGAAGACGTGGTTAAACTTTTTAAGATAATCAAAAGCGATTACGGAGGAGGAACGACAAAAAATAGCAAAGAATTTTTGACGGCTTTTTCCAAGTTCATCAATCCGAATATCACGGAAGAAGGAGGATACACCTTCACTTTTGGTCTGGACGATACGGATATGAGCCTGGTTGCCTATCGCGGCGCAGGCGGACGGCTGATAGCCAGAGCCTTAAAGGATACCGCTGCTGTTGAAAAAGGCGTGACCGACGAGATCATGCATCTTAACGACAAGCTGCATGCCGCAGCCATCGACGGCAAGCATGATGTTGGAGAAATAGTAAGTTTACTCAAAAAGGCTAGAGATACGTTAACAAGCGTCCACGGACCAGCTTACGGCCAAAAAGTAGCCCATCATTTGGCCCTAGGAGTCATAAATTTCTTCAAGAAAGATACTTTGGCGCGAAGCTGGGCAACAAGCTGGACCGTGACGGACAGACCGCACTCGATAGCGGCAGAACTTTATGGGGGACCTTATGCCAAAGTCTGGGAGTGGGATGTCTCGACCATCGACCAGTTTATTTACCAGCTTGGACAAGCCAGAGTATTGTCTGCTACGCCGTATGATCCGGCCAGTAAAGAAGGGAGTCCATACATAGAGGAGGATGTCAAGGTTAAACTGTTCGGGAAAGAGATAAATTTAGGCAAACATAAGACTAAACGGAATCCGGATTTCGAGTGGTGGGAAGGATCGTTGAGGCGTGACGGAGGCGCCAAATTTAAGCATAAAGCTTGGGAGATTATAAATTCAGTTCTGCCATTTCTGCTGATTTGGTTTATCTGGCAATATATATCTAAGGCAGCAAAAGAATTTAGCGGCGGCCAAAGAGCAGGTGCTCCGGCATAAAATACTTGCTTAAATTTAGACTTCAGTAAATTCACTTGAGATTTCTCTCGTTTTGCGTTGTAATGTAAGTATTGTCATGAAAAAATATCTAATTTACTGGTTGCTTTGCGTATTAATTTTTCTAACCTCGGCAAAATTTAATATAATTAAAGCGCAAGGACAATTCGCTCCACAACCCGGAATATCTTGCGGAAAAGGTTTTGATCCTGCTACTCAGGGCAATTTTGATCCGAACGATTTTAATCATAGGCAGTATTCCTGCTGCTTTTCTCCCGTGGAAGATTTTGGCACGATTGATAAAGATTTTATAGCCAGTCTTCCCGTAGGAATTGACTGGTTAGTAGAAAAATTGGTTGATTTTGTAAATGCGAAATTTGACAGTATTCCTTTCTTTTTTTTACCCGTTTCAACGGCAAAACTCTTGCCAAGTGTCGGAGATATTAAACAAGGCATGAAAACATATATGGACAAAAACAGATGCGTAACAAACGCTAGTCCGATTGGAAAAATCGGTGAGGACAGTTGTTATTGTAAAGCAAATTCAAGTCCGGCGCTTGCCGCTCTAAAACCGTTTTGTGATAACATAAGCAGTAGTTCGGAAAAAACCAAATGTTATCAATGTATCGGTTATAATCCCAGCAAACCCTCGGAGTTAGGAGAGGGTGGTGTTTGGACGGGGATAGGATGTATAAGAACAACGACCAGCCAGTTCGTCACTGAGACTGTGATGGGGTTGGGCATTTCGCTTGCCGGGATCATCTCGCTTATTTGTATTATTTACGCTGCTATTGTCATACAAATATCAGGCGGTAATCCGGAGAGGATCAAAAAAGCCCAGGAGATGTTGACTTCTTGTATAATGGGTTTACTTTTGATAATATTTTCAATCTTTATTTTGAGAGTAATTGGAGTTGATATACTTAGAATACCGGGATTTGGGTAATAACCAAGAGTTCTTGTTATAATTATCTACTTCCCCCCCCTTCAGGGTTTCTGAATAAACCTCCGAGCCCAATTTTGCCCCCAAGTTTTTCGCCAAAAGTTCTAAGCCCAGGGAAAGCAATAGCTAAAGATCCGTATTGTCCGGCAAGACCAAGTCCACCGCCTACTGCTGCTCCGGCTCCGCCAAAATAAGTACCAAGGCCAATGCTAATTGGCAATGGTTTAACACCCATAAGTTCTTTAACCAATTTTACTAGATCTGGTATGAGAAGGATAATTCCAAGTCCAATTAAAAAGGAAAAAGCGGTTTGGTTAAGGCCGTATAAGAAAGGTGGCGCCCAATAAACTTTTCCGTACGTAGTAACTGGTCCTACATTAACTTGGCTTGGAACTAAGGATATATTACTGATCATTATATTTCCTGTAAGAATGATTGTAGCAATCAGAGGAAATGTCAGAATCTCACCGAACAGATTTCTAAACCAGAAGCCAAAAGCATTCCTGCCCGGTATTGCTTGAAAAAGCAGTAACAGAGGCGAAAAAATGATAAACAGGACGATTTTGATATAGGTTGATAATAAAAGGAAAAAAATGCGAAAGAACAAGAATAGTATGGTGAACCAAACCAAAAGTCCTATAAGGAGAGGCACTCCAAAAAACATGACAATGACTACAAACAAGACTATGAAAGTAATAGTACCGAAAAAAGATGAGATAATGCCTCCTACACCTAATCCGAAGGTAGCGGCTTGGATATTGATATCTTCAAGCATCGCATAAAGCCCCCCACCTGTACTTAAAGATTTTACAACATGATTGCTCGCAATATACGCGCCTACTCCACTTAATAATAAAAATATGGTTTGAAGTATGCGTGGCAAAATCGCGTAGAAATTGTAACCTATAGATGTTAATCCCACAATGTAAGTCCACATTTGCACCAAACCATTAGATTTAATCATTTCTGCAATTGGCCCGGTTCCGCCTAATAAAGAACCTAAAGGGGTATTGATAATGATATTCTCGTTTATCGGAAATAATTCATCGATTAAGACTCCGGGTGTGGCGGTAAGATACATATTCTGGATTGCTGCCAAGTCAAGCTGGACTGCGCTTGCCGGGACTAAGATAGAGATCGTCAAGGCCATAACCACATACATTAGATCAATCATAAATCCTGCAATAGGAAAGGAAAAAGTTATCAAAAGCAATGCCACAATAATTCTGGGAAGCGCGCTTTCAATAGATATAACCGTTTGAGGATTTATCTTCATCCGAAACATGATCATAAATCCGATTGCGACAAGAATTAACACTAGCAACACATAGGTTGCGTCTCGGAATATTTTCCAGATTGGCTGAAGAGGACTTATAGCGGCAAAGCCAATTCCTTGAGCGGCACGGACTTTAGGAACTAAACCAGAATCGGCCAGACCATTGTAAACCCAGGAGACTCCGGAAGCTGGAGGTTTGCTGAAGGGAAGAGTTAAAAGATTACTCATATAGCCAAAAACACTACTTTGAAATCTTGTATCTCCATCATTCGGATTATCAGTGCAACTTTCTCCTACCGTCACGCACATTAATGAACGATAGACGGTAATTGCAAGTTTGCCTTCCCTGGTTTTATTCAACTCCGGATCTTTGATCACCTCATAGATAGCCTTACGATTTTGTTTGACCGGATCAAAATTACTTTGATGGAGCTTTTGTTTATCTTTATTTATGAAATAGGCAAAAAGGGTTATGATTGAGGCAAAGACAACAATAACCAATAACACTTTTTTGGCTAAACCGAGTATTTTTTTGATAACTTTAAGATAGTAAGAAAGCATAGATTCATTTAAACAAAAAAAGACAGAAGTGTCAAACTTTCATTGTTATAGACTATTCAATAATAAATTCTTCAGTTGGTATGTCGGGATAGTTTTGGCTTATCCAGTTTTCGAAATCAACCATAGCTTGATCTTTGGGTTCATTGAGAGTCACAATGAATTTGTATTCTTCCCAGCTGAAATCGATTGCAAAGCTTGGATGGGCAATCGGCACCTGATTGCTTAGCTCCTGAATTTGGTCGGAAGCGTTTTTGATTTCCGGCGGCAGTTCTTCTTCAAGAACACCAGTAAAATCGGTCGGGTGGACAATGTCCGGTGAAATGTAGGCTGTCGGATAAAGCTCCAAAGTAGGTATGGGCGCGGTTGTCGGAGTTATTCCAACCTGTCTTTTATAGTTAATAAATACCAATGTCAAAAAAAAGATTATCAGAAAGGATAAGATAACCGAGATTATCAAATAGATCTTAAGATTTATTTTTGGCATAATTTAATGTTAGCCTAAATTATAGTTTTTTTACCCCAAAAGCGGCTCGGTATTTGGGGAATGGATAATAGCGGTTTTCATTAATCGGCGGCGCTTCGTATCTGCCATAATAGGGATCATAAGCCCAGACGTTGTTGTTATTATCAATTTCGATGATCCAGAAGAAATGACCACAGCCGTTCTCGCAGTAGTTGGCAAGGGCAAATATCGTCCAGCCTGATCTTATCCAGTTATTAAAATCGCTGGCTACCTGTTCAATTGGCGCGGTGTTATAAGAACGGTAAAGGGTGGTTTTTAATCCTTTGGGACCTCCAAGATTATCCAATGCATCTTTGGCGTTAGACAAGGTCGATCCGTCACAACCTGCGTAATAGTTGTTATTTCGATACTCGTTAACGACATCTGCAGGATCTATACTGCTGTTAACCAATGAGGCCAGAATCATGGCTACGGTTGTTGGACCGCAACCGGCCTTGCAAAGATTGCAACCATTTGGTAAAGGAATATCATCGTATGATCCTCCGCACTGGGCATAATATTTATAGCCTGATGGTGGTGTAAAAGGAAGCGGACCGGGTGTGTAAGCAATTGAGGGGAGAGGTCCGCCAGAAATATGAATATTGGTAGGAAACGGCGGTAAGGTGGGGAGATTACCGCCCTGTGGAAAGAAGCTCCCGGAAAACAATAAATTTATCAAATCTACCAGAGTTTTAATACTGATACTATTATCTTGGGGAGGTTGAGCGTAAGCGTACTTTGGAGAAATAAAAAAAGTCTGAAATAGCGAAAAAATTAAAACAAAAATCAGAACTTTTCTTTTAAACCGCTGATAAAATAGATTGACAATTGGCAAGAAATTCTTCATAATAAAATTTATGGCTTTATTTGATTTTATTAAAAAACCGCAGAAAAAAGCAAGTATAAGTGATGATGCTAATGCAACTCAGAGTTCAACTTCGACCCAGAAAGTGGTTGAGACGACACAAACTACTCAATCGTCCGGCGTGCAAAGCTATAGCGGAATCGGTACGCCTCCTCAACCTCAAGTTGTGAACGAGCAGACTACGGTCAGCAAGACTATTACCTCGCATCCTGACGGGACTAAAACCGATACTACTACGGTATCTTCGACTCCCGCAGCCGGGAAAACCGCTCCACTGTCCGCTGCCGGTACTACGGTATCGGCTGATTTGTCTAAAAAACCGGCAGGGGATGAGCAAAAAAAACAGGAGGAAATTGACCTGATGACGCATCTGACGCAAAGGTCAAATAGAGTGTTTTTATCTGCCCAAAATAAAGCCAAAGAACTTAAGGTAGATTTTGTCGACAGCGAGCATCTTTTACACGGATTACTTTCAGACAGTGAGATCTATAATCTATTCATCGAGTTAAAAATCCAACCTCAGACAATTGAAGAGGAGTTAAACAAAATTTACAAACCGGGCAAAAACCAAAAAATCCCGCAGTTATCTCCGAGAGTCAAACGAATCTTAGGTATATCTCTGGTGGTTGCCAGAAAGCTTCGCTTTGAATTTATCTCTCCCGAACACATACTTTTGGCTTTGTTTGAAGAGGGCGAAGGAGCAGGAGCAAAGATTTTAGGCAAACTCGGACTTAAAAAGCAAGACTTGAATAAGAAGATAATCGGTAAAAAAGAAGGATTGGAGAAAGAGGGAAAGGAAGAAGAAGTAAAAAAAAGTTCCGTTGACCAATATACCATAGATTTGACTGCCAAAGCAGCACAGGGACTTTTGGATCCGGTGGTTGAGAGGTCAGATATCATTGAGCGGGTGATACATATCTTATCAAGACGAACCAAAAATAATCCCTCCCTGGTGGGAGAAGCCGGAGTGGGCAAAACCGCAATCGTCGAAGGATTAGCCCAGAAAATTGTATCAAAATCGGTCCCAGAACCGCTACTTGATAAAAAAGTACTGCAGCTTGACTTAATGAGTATAGTCGCGGGCGCATCGCACAGGGGAGAATTCGAAGAGAGAATGAAGTCTTTGATCGATCAGGTCAAGGCCAGCAAGGGAAAAATTATTTTGTTCATCGATGAAATACACAATATAGTAGGCGCTGGAGCCTCCGGCGACAACGCTATGGATGCCTCAAATTTCTTAAAGCCGGCCCTGGCGCGAGGCGAGCTGCAGTTAATCGGTGCAACTACGTTAACCGAATACAGAAAGTATATTGAAAGAGACCCGGCCCTGGAGCGAAGATTTCAACCTGTGGTGGTGCCAGAGCCGAATATTGAGCAGGGAATTAAAATGCTCAAAGCAATCAAAGACAAATACGAAGCTTTTCATCGAGTCAAGATCCCAGACGACGCGGTTGAAGCGGCAGTAAAGTTGTCCAAAAGATATGTGGGCGATAGATATCTGCCTGATAAGGCGGTAGACCTGATTGACGAGGCTGCGTCTGCCGTGAGATTGCCATTGATTTCTCTGCCTGAGGAGATAAAGTCGCTTGATACACGCGTGGCAGAACTAAAACAAGAACGACAGGAGGCGCAAAAGTCCGGTGATCGCGTCAAAGAACGAATCTTAAATTCCAAAATCGACGAGATCGAGTCGACCCTAAAAGAAAAAAAGGACGAGTTTGCCATGAAAAAAGCCCAGACCACGACTGCAGTAAGCACAGATATTATCAAGGATATAGTTTCGCGCTGGACCGGAATTCCTATTTCTAAAATCAGCGAATCCGAGATAGAAAGACTGGCTAAGCTGGAAGACGTAATGCATAAGCGGCTGATCGATCAAAATATCGCCGTCACGGCGGTTGCGGCAGCTGTACGGCGAGGCAGGGCAGGGCTAAAGTCTTCACAAAGGCCAATTGGCAGTTTTGTCTTTTTGGGTCCAACCGGTGTGGGTAAGACCGAACTGGCTAAAACCCTGGCCGAAGTATTGTTTGGCCAGGAAGAAGCCATGATCAGATTTGACATGACGGAATATATGGAACGACATGAGGTTGCAAAACTCTTGGGTGCGCCGCCGGGCTATGTAGGATACGAGGAAGGGGGTAAATTAACCGAGGTGGTTCGCCGCAAGCCATATTCGGTAGTGCTTTTTGACGAGGTTGAGAAAGCTCACCCCGACATATTTAACATTCTGCTTCAGATATTGGATGACGGCAGGCTTACCGATAACAAAGGACATGTTATTTCCTTTAAAAACACGGTGGTGATCTGTACTTCAAATATCGGAACCAAGATGATTCAAGACGAGCTGTTAAAAACCGGAAAGATGGAGATTGAGGAGCCTCCGGTTCTATCGACCTATACTTTTTCTCCCAGAGGTAGAGAAATTTTGACAATTGGAACCAAGTATTTTGAACGAGATCGGATAAATCAGAGGACAGAAAACGGAACATCTGATAAATCAGAAAATCAGTCTTCAGATGTCAGTCTTCAGCCAACCGACTTCTCAGGAGAATGGAAAGAGGGAATGCTTCTTGATTATTTTGCCGGGCAAGAGATAGAAAAAACTGCACAGAATGATCAGGAAGAAGATAAAACCGGGGTTAAGCCGGGCGAAGAAAAAGGATTTCCGGTGCAAGGGTTTGGCACTCACGCGATTTCCGCCAAGGGAGTTGAGGTATTAACGAAAGCGGACAAGACCTTTATCAGAACCTCAACTACGGCCAAAAACTGGAAAGCAACCACGCTGATCGATTATTTCAAAAATGGCGTTGTGGTAAACGCGTTTCCTGATGCGCCGGATGAACAGTTGCCTACCGCCAGACTTAAAACTCATACCTTTAGTCCAGATGAGCGCGAGATTGCGACTTACAAAGACAGATATTGGGTAAGAAAAGAGGATATGAATGACTGGCAGACCGGTTATCTTAAAGATTATTTTGCCGGAACCCAGATTGAGGAGATAAAAACCGAAGAGATTCCTAAACCAGAAAATAAAGAGCAAAACGGAGCCGGTCAGAATCCAGCAGTTTCGGTTAAAAAAACAGAGGAACCAGAACAACAAGCCGATTCAAAAAAAGAGAAGAAGTCCGAGAAGGTATTTCCTACGGCTTACTGGGATATACATACTTTTTCGCCAGCCAATAAGGAAATAATTATCGTTGGAGACACGGTTTGGTTCAGGCAGTCTGGAAATAAGATTTGGCAGACCCAGACGTTATCGGAATATTTTGGGAAAGATTTTCCGCTTGAGAAAGAGTTGGCAGAAAAGAAAAAGGTAGATGAGGAGATTGACAAAAAGAAGTACGATCAGATAAAAAGTAGAGTAACCGGGGAACTTCGTAAGTTTTTCAGGCCGGAGCTTTTGAACAGATTCGATGAGGTCATAATTTTCGAGCCATTGAAGTTTGTTCATATGATAGAGATTGTCAAATTACAGCTCAAGGGAGTGGCAAAGCTATTGGAGGAACAGGATATCGGTTTTATCTATACGGAAGCTGCGGTAAAAGAGATCGTGCGTGAGGGATTTGATCCCATCTATGGAGCCAGACCATTGCGCAGAGCCATACAGAAGCTTATCGAAAATCCAATCTCAACCTTCATAATCGAGAAGAAAGTTGTGGAGGGTAATCAAATACAGGTTGATTTTGACGGCGAGAGCTTTATTTTTAATATCGAAAAAGTAGAGCTGGTAGCTGAAGATTCGCTCAAAAAACAAAACAGCAAACATTTGTTTTGCGAAACCTGTGGTAATAAATTCGACACAGCAGTCGTCAAGAATTCAACGCCTATCTGTAGCAAATGCGCCTCAACAAAGGTTCAGGAAGTGGTTGAAGAGAAAGAAGCGGAAAATTTGGCAGAAAGATCAGATAATAAAGAAGCAAGCATAGACGGAAAAGAAATAAAAGAGGAAGCCCCAGGTCAAGCGACACCTCAAAATAATCAGCTCAACGGTACCCAAAAGCAATCGACAAATTTCCCCGTCACACATGTCTAACTACCTAGCACAAAAAATTTGTATCGGGGGTCAATGCATTGACGGCCCGCTGCCAACCGGACCTAAAGGGATTAATACGATAGGGGATTTAGTCAACAGAGTGGTTCAATTCTTGATCCCTCTGGCTGCGGTAATATTACTCTTGGTATTTATTTGGGGAGGTTATGATTTTATGATGTCGCAAGGAAATCCGGAGAGAGTAAAATCTGCTCAAGCCAAATTAACAACCGGAGTGATTGGTTTGGTTTTACTCCTTCTCTCTTTTGCCGTCGTAAGGCTCATAAGCTCAATCTTTGGTTTAGGCGGAGGAATCATCTGAGACAAAAGTGCCTATTTTTTCGCCCCTGATAATCTTTTCCAGGTTTTCCGGTTTATTGAAGTTAAAGACAATAATTGGCATTTTTCGGCTCTGACAGAGAGCAAAAGAAGTATTATCCATGATCTTATATCCTTCCTCAAGTGCCGTTTGATAATCTACACGTTCCAACTTCTTGGCGTCAGGATATTTATCCGGATCCCTATCATAAATTGAGTCGACGTCTGATGCTTTAAGTAAGATGTCGCATTTAAGTTCGATTGCCCGAAGAGCCGCTGCCGAGTCAGTGGTAAAGTAGGGATTACCTGTCCCACCGGCTAAAATAACCACTCTACCTTTTTCCATGTGTCTTAAAGCCCTTCTTCTTATAAACTGTTCACAAAGAGGAGGGATATCAATTGATGAGAGAACTCTGGTTATATCTCCCAGTCGCTCCAATTCCTCTTGAAGAGCCAGCGCGTTGACGATTGTTCCAAGCATCCCGATCTGGTCGGCTACAACATGATCTACCTTGGTACCTTCAATTTCTCGACCCCGGAAAATGTTGCCGGCGCCAATTACAACCGCTATCTCAACCCCGGTTTTAAAGTGGACATTTTTTATGATTTGGGCGATTTTACCAACGTTATGAAAGTCAATACTTTTTTTGTCGCTGCCAAATGGTGAGCCCGATATCTTGAGCAGGACTCTTTTGTAAGTAAGCGTTTCCTTTTGAGGCATTATTGATATTGTAACATAATATAATACGAATGTTGCGGATTTTTATGCGGATGCCACGGACATGCGGATAATAACAATCCCTTAATCCCCTCCTTATTAAGAAGGGGAAACAGGAGAGGTGTCCGGATATCCGCATCATCCGAATTTAATCTGTAGATCCGTACAATTTCTATGCTTTTAAAAAAGATTCACTTAAAAAACTTCCGTAATTTTGGGGAGGAAAAATTTAATTTCAATCCATTTCTTACCATAATTATTGGTGAAAACGCTCGAGGCAAGACTAATCTATTGGAAGCAGTATATTTGACTTCGCAGAGCGTAGGATTTAGAGAAAGCAGAGAAGAGGAATTAATAAAATTTGCCGAAAATATAGCCAATATTCAAGCAGAATATATAAGCACAGACAGTAATTTTGAGTTCCGGGTTGATTTTAATAAATCCGACTCGACAGTAAGGAAGGTTTTCAGCATTAACGGGGTTAAGAAGAGACAGTACCAATATCAGGAAGAGGTAACCAAAGTGGTGTTGTTTTCCCCGGAGCAGATTGAGATTATGACCGGGTCACCGGATAAGAGGAGAAAATATTTTAATACACTTCTTAGCTCCACAAACTATCTCTATAAGAAACACTTAAATAATTACGAACAAGCTTTAAGGAAGAGAAATAAAATTTTAGAAAGATTCAAATACGAACAGGGCTTTGAGGACGAGTTGATTTATTGGGATGATTACCTGGAAAAACAAGCGATTTATTTAGTTGAAAAAAGACAGTCATATCTGGATTTTCTAAATAAGAATAATAAAATCGACAGTAAATCCTTTTCGATCAGCTATCTAAAAAACGTATTTAATAAGAAAAAACTTGAAGAGTATTTTGATCTGGAAAGAAGGATAAAAAAGACGATGATAGGTCCTCAAAAGGACGATTTTCAAATCAGTGAAGTAGATAATTCCGAGAAAAATCTACATCGTTTCGGATCAAGAAGCGAGCAGCGACTGGCTGTTTTTTGGCTAAAGTTTAATGAGATAAAATATCTCGAACAAATATACGGCTACAGACCGTTGTTGCTTCTGGACGATATATTCTCCGAACTGGATTTAAGAAACAAAAAACTGGTTATCGATTTGGTTAAAAAATATCAGACGATTGTTACTACAACAGAAATTAAGCTCCTGGAATTAGCCGACGTCCCCAAAAGCATAATAAAACTCTAGTTTCAAATTATTTTTAGATTGTTATACCAATCCAGTTCTAATCTGATAGGTTAGAATTGGCGCATGGCGACTTACTAAATAGTATAATTTTTTGGTAAAATTGTATTGTTGGATAAGGTAGGAAATGTGCCCGAGCGGTTGAACGGTCCGGTTTCAAATCCCGATGAAGAGGTGGGGTGGCAGAGCGGTTGAATGCACAGGTTTCGAAAACCTGCATCCCGATTAAATCGGGATCGCGAGTTCAAATCTCGCCCCCACCGCAACGTAAGAAATTGCAAAGCAATTTCAACGTTGCTGGAACGCTTAAATTTGCTTTGCAAATTTATTGCGTTTCCGCCACATGTTTTACTATACATACATTCTTCGAAGTTTAAAAAATGGCTCTCTTTATATTGGATATACATCTGACCTCAAGAAGAGATTTAAAGAACATAATTCTGGGGACAGTAGTGCTACAAAACCATTCATACCTTACAAACTCATCTTTTATGAAGCATTTCTCAACAGAATTGATGCAAAAAATAGAGAGGAATATTTAAAAGGTGGATATGGAAGAAAAACGATCAAAGCAATGATAAAGAAGTATTTAGAAGAGCGTTCATAAAAAAGCGTCAATTGATATAATAAATCTCATGAATAAAAAATTTAAGATATTCAATATAGCTCAAGTTCCGTTTGAGGAAATTCATAATACTCTTGGTTCACGACAAACGCTCGCAACAAAAGAAGATCTCGTTACTGATAATATCGATGCATTAACCAAGGGCACTTTAAAATCGGGAGATAAGTGGGATTGGCATAAACATGAAATATATGATGAAATGGGAATTGTATTAAAAGGAGAAGGAAAATTTTTCTGGCAAGATGAGATTGTTGAATATAAGGCAGAAGACGTGATGATTATTCCCGCTAATTCTCTGCATAAATTTGAGGCAGGTGGTGAAATACCTAGTGAATTTTATTTTGTACGAATAAAGGTTTGATATAAGCTATAAGGACTAAGTTGTTCCAGACCCACATGCTCCGCTTAATCGGGACGAATCCCCTCAATCTCCGTAAAAATATGAAGGATATATACTTCTATTAATCGAAACCGCAATCAGTATATACCCCTCCTTAGTTGATTTGATAAGATAACTTTAGTTGACAATTTGCAAAATCAACTAAGATGGGTATAGTAAAAAGAAAAGAGTTAATCAGAAAGATAATTCATAGATTAAAGGAACTCCTTCCTGGGGCTAAAATTATTCTTAAATACTCGAATGATTGGGAGCTTTTGGTCGCAGTTATTTTATCGGCCCAGTGTACAGATAAGATGGTGAATAAAGTAACTGACAAGTTATTCAAAAAATATAAAACCCTGGACGATTATGTGAGCGCCGAACTGGATGAGTTTAAAGTGAGTATCAGATCAACCGGATTTTTCCGAAACAAGGCAAAGAATATTCTGGCTGCTGCCAAGACGGTAAAAGAGAAGTTCGGCGGAAAAGTACCGGATAATATGGATGAGATTTTAACTCTACCCGGGGTAGCTAGAAAAACCGCAAATGTGGTTTTGGGTAATGCTTATGGGGTAGTGGAGGGAATCGCCGTTGATACACACGTTAAAAGACTCTCAAAGTTATACGGACTCACAAAACATGATAATCCTGACAAAATCGAACGGGATTTGATGAAGATTATACCTAAAAAAGACTGGTTCAGGTTTACCTATCTGATGATTGACTACGGGAGGAAATATTGCCCTGCCAGAAAACACGATCACAAGAATTGCCCTTTGGTAAAATTATTGCATTAATTCTAAAATCGGTAGGTTAAGTCTTGGTTTGTGTTTTATTTTCTCAGATCTTTGCTTGTCAAATAGCATCGAGCCGAAGTCGATTTTTTTCTTTTCAAAGAGCGGATAGATTTTTTTTATTTTTTCCTCTAGTTTTTGATCTTTGTCAAATAAGGTCATTTGGGATAAATTGTCTTCTTGAAAGCCGGAGATAGTGCAGCCGGTTGAGCGGTACACTACACCCTTTTTATAAATTAGGTCAAAGGCTTCTCTAAGTTTTTTACGGATTAGATAGGGGTAGGCTACTTTTTCTTTAAGTTTTATCTCTGATGTATGATACTCAAAGTTTTGAGTTTTTAAAAAAGGACTTATCTTTCCAACCAAGTAGTGAAATTTTCTGGCTTGAGTAAAGGCTTCCTCAATATGGATAGAAAGCCTGGCCCAAAGAAGATCTTTGCTGTTTGTCGAGGGTGTGAAGGTTTGGGATCTGGTAATTCCCTTGTACGATTGTTTGCCCCGCGTGTCTAATTCATAGATTTTTTCACCTCTAAGCTCTTTCCATATTTCGTAGAAAGGTTTTGAAAGATTAGATTGGATAAAATTTTCGGATTTTAAAACAAAGTCGAGCGCTGTTTTGACGTTAAATTTTTCTAGATAGGCGGTGGTATTTGGACCTATTCCCCAGACATCCTGGATTTTTGTTTGAGCCAAAAGTTCTTCGATATTTCGGCCGTCTATTACTGTAAGTCCGGAAGGTTTTTGGTGCGAAGAAGCTAGTTTTGCCAACGACTTGGTAATAGAGACGCCGACAGATATACTGATACCAAGGGAAGATTCGACCTTATTCTTTATCGCCTGCGCAATCTCCAGATAGCTCATACTCAAAGGTCTTCTTAGTCCCTTAATGTCTGCAAAAGCCTCGTCTACGGAATACTCTTCTACAGTTGGAGTGAAAGTTCGAAGTATTCCAAACATTTTATGAGAAAAGAGACTATAGAGTTCATAGTCAGATTCAAGAATAACGCATTGAGGACAGATTTTTTTGATCTGCCAGGTAAGCATTCCTCTTTTTACTCCATATTTTCTGGCTTCATAAGAAACTGCCGTTGCTAAGCCCCGTTCGCTGCCGGTAACGACGGGTTTTCCTTTAAGGTTGGGGTTTACAGCCTGAAAGACAGACGAGAAAAATGCGTCGCCGTCAAGATGGAGAATAACATTAGGCCAAAAGTAGATTTGTAGCATCATGTCAAATACCCATTTACAAATAGTAATTTATTTGTTAACATAGATACGTTATTGACACCCTAGCCGCAAGGCTAGGGCTTTTTTGTAGGCATTTCAATAAAATTTCGTATTTGCTCTAAAAATATGTGGTAACCTTTTCTTATTTCCCAAGCAACGCCCTTTTCAAAGCATAAAACTATAAAATTTTTCTTGTACTCTTTTGTGAACTGCCTAACTGGAACGAAATCGCTGTCTCCGCTACCGATAATTACTAGATCCAGGTCTTTTATATTCCGGGCAACGTCTAGAGCTATTTCAACATCGAAATTACATTTATACTCAAATATTTTCTTATTTTTATTAATCCATATTTTTTTGAGAGGTTTAGTTTCAATGATATATCCTTCTTTTTGTACTACTTTGACGAATTTAGCAAAAGATCTTTGGTTTTTATAATCTAAAGGAGTTCCTGCATAAATTTTCAACAGAGATAGTCTATAGTTTCTTAGCAAAAATTGTTTTAGTTTAGTAAATGATATTCTCCACCGAAGTTCTTTTTGAGGATAAAACCAATTGGCATTATCTATGAATAAACCAATAGTTTTACCAGAGGTTTTTTTGAGTAGTATTTTTGTCTTTTTATTCATTGTTTTTTTAAGTTAACTGAAGGCGGATCGTTAATTCACCTTCCCTATCGAAGCTATAAGCGAGAGATTCCATAGCCGCCAAAATTCTTCGACTTTCCCACCTTTGACGGGATCGCCCAGGATGAACGTGGGAATTATGTCCAATGTTCAGTTAATTAAACTTCCTAATCACCGCTTTGACAACCCCAAAGATTTCCAACTCCTGGACGGGGTAAAAAGGAGGGTATTTGGGATTTGCCGCTTCAAGATAAGCTTTGACACCGTCTTTTTTCAGGATTTTAAGCGTCCATTCGCGGTCAATCTGGGCAAGCACTACGTCGCCGGAAGTCGCTTGATCTTTTTTGTCGATAATAACCAGATCTCCGTCAAAGATGCCCAGGCCGATGAGCGAGTCGCCGCTGACCTTGAGTAAAAATGAGGATTGAGGATCGCCGATGAGATACTCGTCTAAGGTCAAATAGTCTCTATTTTCTTCGGCCAGGATGGGAAAACCCGCCTTAACGAGGCCAACCAAGGGAAGCGCAAAAAATTTGGAGGTGGGCGCGAGTTTATGACTTTCTTTTTTGAGAAAATTCAGCTCAATGAGCTTTTGCACAATTTTAAAAACGGCATTTTTTGAGGAAAGGTTAAAAAGCTTAAGCATCTCGGAATAGGAAGGGAGGCGTTTGTGCTTGTGGAAGAATTTTTTAATTGCGTTAAGACGGTTGCTGACCACAGATTTTATTTTTTAATTTTTAAAAATTTGAATTTCAATCGGAATTATAAATTTCAAAAGGAAAATTTAATCGTGAACATTCGTTTACCAGTATAGTAAACCTTCGTTCACTTTGTCAAGCGATTTTTAGAATAAACACTCGTTTATTAAAAATCGCGCCGACCCCGTATACGCGTCTATCCAATATGACGATGTAAACCTCAAGAGAAGGCAAGCGTTGTGCGGGGTCAAGGGGTAAAAAATGCTATAATTGAGTAATGCTTAATGTGTTGGGAGTCTCCGACTCATATCCAAACAGATTTTTATTTTCTGTAGGAGCATTTTTGGTTGTTTTTATAGCCTCAAAGATAGCTAAGAAGAGCCTGAATTTGGTCTTTACTGGATTAAAAAAGAAGGTGGTTAATGCGAATTTTGTCGCAAAGACTAAGACGATCAGATCATTGTTATATAACATCGTCGATACGGTATTGCTGCTTATTGCAGTATTGATTATATTTTCTCACTGGGGTGTAGATATCGGGCCAATCTTGACCGGGGCGGGAATTTTGGGATTAGCTTTTTCTTTCGGAGCCCAGACTTTGGTCAAAGATGTTATTTCCGGTTTTTTTATTATTGTTGAGAACCAATTTAATATTGGAGATAAGATAAGAATAGGTAAGATAGAAGGTGAAGTATATCAAATGACTCTGCGGATGACGGTTTTAAAAGATAAGGATGGAAATTTTGTCTATATACCTAATTCTCAAATCACTACCGTAATAAAATTAAGGACAAATTAAAGGTAATTTTCTTCTTGAGCAAGCAAACGGTTGTTCCGGATGAGAAGATACTTGGCAACCCCATTTTCAATATAGCCTGTATTGATATACTGATTGTTTAAATCAAAATCAACCCAGTGTGAATGACCGCAAACAACAATTTCCCCATTTTTGTATATTTTTTTGACTTTATCTTTCATTTTTTGTCCGGCTGTTTTTAATAAGTAGCGAAGCGGAGGTAAATTAACTAAGAGAAATCCTGCAACTAACGTAGTATATTTTGTCAACCAACGAGGTAATTTTTCATCGATTAAAGGCAGAAGTTTATTTCCGTGTTGAAAAACAAGAGTTTTTTCATTTAATTTAAGACTGTAAATATCGGTTTGAATAACTGAAAAAAGACTTGTTCGGCTATCTGAAAAGGATTTAAGATCATGATTTCCATAAAGATAGATCGTTTTTTTAGATCTAAGAAGAGGAAATAATTTATTCCATCCCGAAGATATAAATTTATCAAAAGTAGTAAGTTGACCATCCCAAAAATCTCCATTAATGATTACACGGTCTGATGCTGAAATTATTTTTTTAAGAAGGTTGAATTTATTTTCTTCAAATTTATCAGTTAAATGCGTATCGGAGAAAACTAGTATTTTCATTTATTTAACATTGACTGGATGAGATTGCGGGGAACTTCTTCGTAGTGGGATGGTTCCATATAGAAAAAACTTCTGCCTTCGGTAAGGGAGCGAACGACAGTTGCGTAGCCTGACATCTCCGACAGAGGAACATAGGCTTTGATGATGACGGCCCGACTTCTTTTTTCGGTATTCAAAATTTTGCCTCTTTTGCTGGAGATGTCACCGATTACTACTCCCATAAACTCTTCAGGCACGGTCACCTCGAGCTTCATAACCGGTTCTATCAGAGTGAGTCCGGCTTTTTTCACCGCGTCCTGTAAGGCCATTGATCCTGCAATTTTAAAAGCAATATCCGAGGAATCTACGTCATGATAGCTACCGTCATAGAGAGTGACCCGGAGGTCGGTAATGGGAAAACCCAATAAAACCCCTTTTTCAATTGCTTCCTGTACCCCTTTATCTATCGAGGGAATAAATTCGGAAGGGATAGCTCCGCCTTTAATTTTATTGACAAATTTGTAGCCTTCACCGAGTTGCAGCGGTTCAATTTTAATAAGACAGTGACCATATTGTCCGTGACCGCCTGTCTGCCTAATATATTTGCCTTCGGCTTCAGAGGATTTGGTTATGGTTTCTTTATAGGCGACTTGAGGTTTGCCTACATTGACCTGCATGCCCATTTCGCGCTTCATCCTGTCGACTAAAATCTCCAAGTGTAATTCGCCCATCCCGGACATGATAGTTTGGCCTGTTTCGTGGTTAATTTTTACTTTAAAGGTGGGGTCTTCTTCCGCCAAGCGCTGCAGTGTATAAGACAACTTTTCCTGATCCGCTTTTGTTTTGGGTTCGATTGCAAGCGAGATGACGGGATCGGGGAATGTGATTTTTTCCAATAGTATGGGATGGTTTTGATCTGTGAGCGTATCTCCAGTTTTGGTATCTTTGGGACCGACTAAGGCTATGATTTCACCAGCGAAGGCTTTGTCGATTTCTTCTCTTTGATTGGCGTGCATGAGAAGGATTCGGCTGACTCTTTCTTGTTTGCCGCGGTTGATGTTATAGACGTATGAACCGGATTCCAGTACTCCGGAGTAGATACGGGTATAGGTGAGTTTTCCAACATGGGGGTCGAGCTGAATCTTAAAGGCAAGAGCTGAAAATTTTTCTTCATTGACGAGTTTTCTGACTTCTTCTTTTTGAGTCTTAGGATTGATGGCTTTAATCTCGTTTAGATCGACCGGTGAAGGAAGATAGTCAACTATAGCGTCTAGGACCGGTTGAACGCCCTTGTTACGCAGAGAAGTGCCTGCAAAAATAGGAATTAATTTGTAGGCGATGACTGCGGCTCGCAGGGCTTTTTTAAGTTCGTGCGTGGTGGGTTCGGTGCCGCTTAAATATTTTTCCAAAAGTCCGTCATCAGTCTCGGCAACCTGTTCAATTAGTTTAGATCTGGCTTTAAGAACTTTTTCTTTAATATCAACAGGAATCTCGTCCTGCACCGAATATTTGGTTCCCTGCGGATCTTTATCCCAGATAAGCGATTTTAGACTAAGAAGGTCTACGATTCCCTTAAACTCATGTTCCTTGCCGATGGGATAAACCATGGTTGCAGGTTTGGCTCCCAATCTTTCCTCAATCTCTTTGACCGTAGCTGCAAAATCTGCTCCCAACTTGTCCATCTTATTGATAAAACAGATTCTGGGGACTTTGTATTTATCTGCTTGTCTCCAAACAGTCTCCGACTGACTTTGAACGCCTTCTTCTGCGTCAAAAATTACAACGCCCCCATCAAGTACTCTAAGAGACCTCTCTACTTCGGCAGTAAAGTCAACGTGGCCGGGCGTGTCGATGATGTTTATTCTGACACCACGCCAAAAAGTGGTTGTAGCTGCAGACATGATAGTGATTCCTCGCTCTTTTTCCTGCGGCATCCAATCCATCTGGGTCGTGCCTTCGTCGATATCTCCTAATTTATAGGTTCTGTCTGTATAAAAAAGAATTCGTTCTGTGGTAGTTGTTTTACCCGAGTCGATGTGAGCGATGATTCCTACGTTGCGGATTTTTTCTAACGGCACGATGCGATTTTTGGTGATTACTGATTGCTGCGGCATATTACCACTTCAAGTGTGCGAAAGCTTTATTCGCTTCTGCTAATTTTTCAGTCTGCATTTTTTTATTTACAGCCTGACCTTGATTTTTAGAAGCGTCCAAAAGTTCAGCCAGCAATTTATCAGAAAAACTATGAAACTCTTTATTTGAATGAGCCTTTGCTGCTTCGATAATCCAGTTTAATGCTAAAAAAAGTTTTCGATCTTTGCGGACTTCGGTAGGTACCAAATATGAAGCGCCGCCTAATCTACGCGGTTTTACTTCATGAGTTGGTGAAACATGTAGGATAGCCAGATGTAATATCCTTAACGGATCTTGTTTTTGTTTTTTTAACTCCTCAAATGCTTGATAGACAATCTGTTTGGCAATAGTTTTTTTCCCTTCAAACATAATATAATTTATAAGTTTCGCGACCTCGTGATTGTTATAGATATAGTCCGGGTCAATCTCTCTTTTTTTATAAGGGCGTCTGGGCATTTTTATAAAATTTCTAATTTCTAATTATTCTAATTGATCTAAATAATTCTAAAGAAATCAGGTCAATTAGGTTAATTAGATCAATTTAAGAAGCAGATTTAGCTTGTTCTAATTTGGTTCCATACTTTGAGCGTGAAGTTTTTCTATCAACCACACCCCCGGTATCATATTTGCCTCGGACTATATGATATTTAACTCCGGGAAGATCCTTGACTCTACCTCCTCTAACTAAAACTATTGAATGCTCCGCCAAGTTATGACCTATACCTTGAATATAGGCAGTAACCTCAAATTTGTTTGAGAGTCTGACGCGGGCGACCTTGCGCAGGGCAGAGTTTGGTTTTTTAGGAGTCATTGTACGAACAATGGTGCAGACACCTCTCTTCATTGAGTTATTTGTTGCGACATACTTTCTCTTTAAGGTATTGAAAGTCAATTTTAAGGCTGCGGCGCGTGATTTTTTAATTCGACTCTTCCTCTTTTTTTTGATTAGTTGGTTGATCGTGGGCATATTTGCTTAAGAACCTCCCGTAATATTTTTCAATTAGATCTTTGGTTACGGGAATAAGTCTGCCAATTATAACATTTTCCTTCAAGCCTAACAAGTAATCTATTTGACCTTTGATCGCCGCAGAACTTAAGACATTGGTAGTCTGTTCAAAAGAAGCGGCTGATAACCAGGAATCCGTGTAGATGGCAGCTCGAGTAATTCCCAAGATCGAGATTTTACCAACCGCAGGTTTTCCTCCCTGAGCCAGTATTTTTTTATTTTCTTCTCCGAAGCGAATTTTTGAAACGACCTCGTCTTTAATAAAGGAAGTATCACCTTCGTCTTCGATAATCACCTTATCGCTCATTTTTCTGATAATCACCTCAAAGTGCTTATCATGGATGTTGATACCTTGCGATTCATAGACTTTTTGAATCTCGTCAAGCAGGTAAAATTGAGCAGAGCGCAGTCCTTTGATGGTTAAAATATCATCTACATCCAAATAACCTTCAGAAAGTTGAGTTCCTACATTGACTAACTGACCGTCTTCGACTTTAAGTTTTTGCGACATGGGAATAGCATATTCTTGTTCTGTCGGCGGGGTTGTGTCAGATGAAGTCACTTTTACCAAATAAACCTCTCTCTTTGTATCTTCTTGAACAGAGATCCTACCTCTATTTTCTATAATGGGTGAAACAACTTTTGGAGTTCTGGTTTCGAACAATTCCTCAACTCTCGGTAGTCCTTGAGTAACGTCTGAAATAACAATCCCTCCAAAATGCCTAACCCTCATGGTTAATTGTGTGCCGGGTTCACCGATTGATTGGGCTGCGATTACACCTACAGGGACTCCGATTTCAACGAGATTATTATTTGAGAGGTCGAGACCATAACAACTTTGACAGACGCCATATTTAGATTGACAATAAAGCGGGGAGCGAACGACAACTTTAGCAATTCCAGATTTAGTGATTAACTGGATTTTATCTTCGTCAATCAATTCGTTTGCCTTAAGTAATAGTTTTTTATTTTCAGTATATAAATCTTTTGCCAAGAAACGACCCTTGATTCTATCGATAAATTTTTCTCCCCGGGTATCAGTAATGCTTATGGTTAATCCATCAGCTATACCGCAGTTCTCTTCTCTGACGATCATGTCATGTGCAACATCTACTAAGCGACGAGTCAGGTATCCGGCGTCAGCAGTTTTGAGTGCGGAGTCTGTTAGTCCTTTTCTCGCGCCACGCGCGTTAATAACGTACTCGAAAATAGATAGACCTTCGCGGTAATTTGATTTAGTTGGGACTTCAATAATTTTTCCTAAAGGATCAACCACCAAGCCTTTAATAGCCGAAAGCTGCTTAAGTTGTTCGCGTGAAGCTCTGGGGCCCTCTGATTTTATAGCTAATTTTACTGGGTTTTCCTCATCAAGTGCATTCCAGGTGAGAGACGCCAGTTTTTCGGTCAGCTCGATCCAAAGTTTATTGGTGTAGCGTTTTTTCTCTTCCAAGGTAAGAAGACCTTGGCGATAATTTTTTTGAACTTTTTCAACCTCTTTTTCCACCAGTTTTAACATGTCTGCTTTTTTTTTGATAATTACACAGTCAAACACCGAAAAAGACAATCCGCCAGCAATTGTTGCTCCCCAAAAGCCAATTTCTTTTAGCCTATCAATCAATGCGCCGACTTCCTGATTATCCAAGATCTTCATGGTTTTCATGACAATCTGCTTTAGGGAAGAGGCTTTTACTTCTTGATTGATATAACCGAGCTTACTCGGTAGCGCTTGGTTAAAAATTATTCGGCCAACCGAAGTTTTTAATAGATGGTCTTTTACTTTGACAAAAATAGGTTGTCTTAATAAGATTTTTTTGAATTGAAAGGCAATCAACGCTTCGTTATCCGTGCTAAAATATTTTAATTTATTATCGGGCGATTCATTATAACGGGCGTCAAAGGTGGTAATATAATAACAGCCTAAGGCCATCTCTTTGTTGGGTAAGACGATGGGTGTACCATCGGCAGGCTTGAGCAGATTATGAAAAGGCAGCATTCGCGACTTAACTTCATCAATGGCGTTTCTGGATAAAGGAAGAAAAACTCCCATTGCGTCTCCATCAAAGTCAGCGTTATACCCAGCGCAAACTGTTGGATGAAGTTTTATTGCATATGAATCGGTAAGGACGGGATAAAATCCGAGAATAGAGAGTTTATGAAGCGTTGGGGCGCGGTTCAACAAAACCGGATGATCTTTTGAGATTTCTTCCAAGATATCATAGACAATCGGTTCTTTTTTTTCTAGGTAGTTTTTAGCGCTTTTTATATTTGGAGCAAGACCCCTAACTATGATTTCGTGTAGCAGGAAGGGTTTAAACAATTCCAAAGCCATTTCTTTTGGCAGACCGCATTGATGTAGATTAAGTTCCGGACCGACAATTATGGTCGATCGGCCGGAGTAGTCAACTCTTTTACCCAAGAGATTTTGTCTAAATCGACCTTGTTTACCGCGAAGTATATCGGATAAGGATTTTTGTATTTTTGACGCAGCGCCTCGGGATCGAGCTCTGCCTCTTGATTTCTGAAGATCTATTAACGAGTCTACCGCTTCCTGGAGCATTCTTTTCTCATTGCGAAGAATAATTTCCGGCGCTCCAAAATCAATCAGTTGTTTTAATCGATTATTTCTGTTGATAACCCTGCGATAAAAATCATTAAGATCTGACGTGGCAAATTTACCGCCAGGAAGCTGCACTACAGGACGAAGGTCCGGCGGAATAACCGGTAACACGGTGAGGATTGCCCATTTTGGGGAAATATTAGCCTTAACAAATGACTCAAGGTAGCGGACTTTTTTGAGTAATTTGTTTCTTCTTTCTCCTTTGACTTCATTGAGTTCTTTTAAGGCCTCGCTATATTTTTTATTAAGATCAAAAGAGGATAGAATCTCATAGACGACTTCCGAACCCATTCCCGACTCGATAAAGCCGTCTGCTTTATGTTCTTTCATATATAAAAAGTCGTCTTCTTCAATCGTGTTTAAATACTTTAATGACCTCATTATCTTAATAAGTCGATCAAAAAAACTGGATTTTTGATTTTTTTGATCAATAAATTTGTCTGATAATAATTTAAGTTGCTCTCTCAATTTAAATTCAAGCTCTTGTTCGGCAATTTCTCTTTGTTCTTTGTTGGCTATTTTTTCTAGCAGATCTGACTTTTGTTTTTTAAATTCCGCCTCGGTCCTATCTTGATTCACTCGATGTTCACTTTCCAGATTATCAATTTCATTTTTTTCAAGATCCTGGATTATTTTGATAGATTGCTTTTGTTTTTCTTTGTCGACATTTTTTACCAGATAGAGAGCGTAGTATATTATTCGTTCCAATGAATGGGGAGGGATCTCAAGTATCGTACTTAAAACTGAAGAAGGTCCTTTGAAATACCAAATATGGGCGATTGGGGAGGCAAGCTTGATGTGGCCCATTCTTTCTCGACGCACTGCCGAGGTCGTGATCTCGACACCGCAACGGTCACAGACAATGCCTTTATAGCGGATTCTTTTATATTTACCGCAATAACACTCGTAATCTTTGGTAGGTCCAAAAATTCTTTCATCGAAGAGACCGTCTTTTTCTGACCTGAAAGTACGATAGTTTATGGTTTCGGGTTTTGTAACTTCTCCATGAGACCATTTGGAGATCACTTCAGGAGAAGCAAGACTGATGCGAAGACCGGAAAAATCAACTAAATCTGTATTTTCCATAGTTTATTTGATGTAATCAATTGCCAATCCCAAAGAGTTTAATTCTTTCATTAAGACATGAAAAGATTCTGGTACATTTGACTGTGGAATATCTATTTTTTTGATAATTGATTCAAAAGCTTTGGTGCGACCTCTGACATCATCGCTCTTTATCGTCAGCATTTCCTGTAATGTATAAGGTACACGGTGAGTTTCAAGAGCCCATACTTCCATCTCGCCGAATCTTTGTCCACCCATTTGGGATTTTCCACCCAGTGGCTGTTGTGTCACCAAAGAATAAGGGCCAACTGAACGGGCATGAAATTTGTCTTCAACCATATGAATGAGCTTCATGATATAGCCGATTCCAACAAAAACATTTTTATCGTATGGTTGGCCGGTTTGTCCGTCATATAGCTTGACTTTTCCATTCATAGGAAGTCCAAGTTTTTTGAGTTCAGAGGTAATAAATTGTTCCTTGACTTTCTCAAAGACAGGAACGGTTATATGATGATTTTTATATTGAGCAATAAGGCCTAACAATGTTTCGAATAGTTGTCCTAAATTCATACGCGAGAGTATAGAAAGAGGCGAAAGAATTACATCTACCGGTGTTCCATCTTCCAAATATGGCATATCCCATTCTGGTAGTATCTTGGAAATAACGCCTTTGTTACCGTGTCTCCCGGCGAGTTTATCACCGACCGATATTTTTCTAAGTTGGGCTGTAGTTACAATAATTCTTTTTAAAACACTAGGTTCAAGCTCATTGGGATCTTTTTTCGAATCTATGATCTCCAGTCCCACCACCGTCCCCTTTTTACCATAAGGGATACGCAGAGAAGTATCTTTTACATCTTTGGCTTTCTCGCCAAAAATGGCCCTTAACAATCTTTCTTCTGCCGTGAGCTCTTTTTCGCCTTTGGGAGCGACTTTGCCGACCAAAATATCACCGCTTGTTATCTCCGAACCTACTACAACCAAACCTTCTTTGTCTAAATTCTGCAATACTTCCTCCCGCACATTAGGTATATCCCGCGTCAGTTCTTCCGGCCCCAGTTTGGTATCGACCAAATCCGCAATAAATTCTTCTGAAGTGATCGATGTGAGGACGTCGTCTTTAATCAGTCTGTCCGAGATAACAAAACCATCTTCATAGCCTAATCCGTTTAGTGAAGTATAGGCGACTACTAAATTTTGACCGAGTGCAAGTCTGCCATTATCAGTTGAAGGACCATCGACCAAAATCTGCCCTTTTTTGATTTTTTGTCCCGGTTCCACTCGCGGTTTTTGATCAAATACGATATCTTTGTTAGTCCTGACGTATCTTTGCAGTTGATAAGCGGCTTCTTTGTTATTTTTAGTTTTAATGACAATTTTTTCTGAGTCTACATATGTTACTACCCCATCGTCTTTAGCAAAAATAGTACGATTGAGTGCTGAAGCTATTTTAGTTTCCAGTCCTGTGCCAACAATTGGCGAATGAGGAGAGACCAAAGGAACCGCTTGACATTGCATGTGAGTACCCATCAAGGCGCGGCTGGCATCGTCATTTTGTAAAAAGGGTATCAGAGCTGCTGAAGCTCCAATAACCTGACGGGGTGAGATGTCAATATAGTCAAGATTTACCGCCGGCACCTCTACTATTTCGCCCCCATAGCGACAGACAACTTGCTCGTCAATGACGTAACCGTTCTTGTCGATATTAGTATTATTGGAAGTAATATGATATTGCTCTTCATCGTCAGCCTGAAGGTAGACGGTTTCTTCAGATAGTCTGACTTTAACTTTGTTGTCTTTTTTTTCTTTGACTATTTTACGATATGGTGTTTCGAGGAAACCAAATTTATTTACGCGAGAATATAACGCCATATAAGTGACGACTCCGATGTTTGGTCCCTCTGGTGAACGTATAGGACAAATTCTTCCATATTGGGATGAGGAAATATCTCTGATAGAAAATGAAGCTCTTTCTTTTTCGATTCCGCCAGGTCCCCCTACGGTTATCCTTCTTAAATTATCAAGTTCTGAAAGAGGGTTAGTTTGATCCACAATCGTGGAGAGCTGACTAGTTCTGAAAAATGAATTTATCGCAACAATTAACGGTTTTGAGTTGACAATTTGGGATGGGGAAACGTTAGTTTCACCGGCAACCAAACTCATTCTTTCTTTAATCTCACGTTCTACCCGCACCATGCCTACCCGAATTCCATACATACTTACCAATTCGCCTACCGTTCTTAGACGACGATTGCCAAGATGATCTATATCGTCAAAACTCCCATTACCTTTAGTTAAATTGATTAGGTATTTAATGGTTTCGACCATGTCTTGTTTGGATAGAAGATGGTTTTCCCGTTCGATAGCCAGTTCAAGCTGTAATTTTTTATTAAGTTTATATCTGCCTACATTTGCCAAAGAATAACGACGGTGATTAAAAAATAAATTTTCAAGAGTTTCGTAGGCGTTATCTAAAATCAGCGGCTCACCCGGTCTTACTTTTCGATAAATTTCAAGGACGGCAGAATTTTTATCTTTAGTCTGATCTTTTTTTAGGGTTGGCTCAAGATATTTTTCGATTAAATCCTTATCTAACTCTTTAAAATCTGCAAGAATTTGAGCATTGCTTTCTCCGGCATATGCCCTCAAAAGTACCGTGGCGAAAAACTTTCTTTTTTTATTGACCTTCATTTCTATTAGGTTATTTTTATTTATAGTTATATCAAGCCAAGCGCCGATATAAGGTCTAATTTCCGCGTTATATAAAGTAAGCCCTGTTGTTTTATCAATCTCGGCTGTAAAATAAACTCCCGGAGATCTGACGATTTGGTTGATAATCGCTCTTTCAATCCCATTGATGATAAATGTGCCACGATCAGTCATTTTGGGTAGATTGAAGAAGTAAACTTCTTGGGTCCGTTCGGAACCGGTTTTTTTATTTAGGAGTTTTAATTTGACATAAACGGGAGCGTCAAAAGTTAGTTTTTTCTGCAGACAAAGTTCCAGCGGATGCCTTGGTTCTCCGAAGAAAACGTCTTCAAATTGAAGACTGAATTTTTTTCCCGTATAGTCGTCCACGGGAAAAAATTCTTTAAATATCTGTTTTAGATCCTGATTGATAAATTTATTCCAAGAAAGCTTTTGAACTTCAATTAGATCAAAGTTTTTTAACTCTTTATCCTCTTCGCCGAGATGAGTTTTTTTTTGAGCAAGGGAGCTAGATGAATTGATCTGAATCATTCTCTGGGGAACTTGTTAATTTTTTTTAACAATAAAAAAACCCTTAAATAATAAGGGGTTGGAATAAAGATAATAAACTATACACGAGTCGTTCAATATTGTCAAGTGAATTTATATTTCAGGACTTTCGGGATAGTCCTGAGCATAGTTGAACAGGTTAGTTTCTTAATAATTTCATCTTATCCAGCAGATTACCTAAGACAGGTTTTGCTTCTTTATGAATGGTTGGATTTTTTTCTTTTTCAATAAAGGCTTCTTCAATTTGTTCGGCTATGAATAAGGCGTTCTCCTGAAGATTATCCGTCACGTCCAATATTTTTTTAAGCAGATCGCGACCTTTTTTTGTCCCCAGCAGAAAAACCAAGGCTGATGCTGTTACAGCTCCAAAAGCAAAACCTACCCAGAGACTGTTGAAATTGTTGTTGACATTGAGGCTAGGTTTGATTTGATTTTGGCTTGCCACTTTTTTTTGTATGGATAAAATCTATAACCTTAAAGACGGATTTTAGACCAGATACAAATCCGCTTATTTCGGAAAAACTATGTTGAACCGACATGCCTACTTTTTCAAAATTCTCAACAATCTGATTGATTTTGGAAAAAGTTTTACGTATTTCTTTTAAGATAAAGATAAGTTGAATTCCGACCGCAACCAATAAAACAGTTGTTACCGTGAGTACAATAGTTAACAGCAATTGTGTAGTATCCATTAGACAATTTTGAAAAAAAAGTGATAAAAAGTCAAATCAATTATTCAGTTTCATTTTGTTACTTTTTCTGCTACCAGATTGTTGGCGCGTAACAGTTCATCGTAAGAGGTACCCGCATCGATCCACCAGTCTATAAAACCGCAAGTCAGGGAACCCTCCTTAAGATAAAAATTATTTAGATCTGTAACCTCGAGCTCACCTCTGGCAGAAGGCTTTAATTTTTTGATGAAATCAAAGACACGATGATCATACAGATAAATTCCAGTTTGAATAATATCAGACTTAGGATGTTCCGGTTTTTCTTCAATGGACAGAACTGTCCCATCTTTATCCACCTCGATTACTCCATATTGTTTGGTTTTGGTTGGTATTTTGACTCCAAAAATCATAGCTCCATGAGAGTTTTTATTAAATTTTTTTACCGCAGTTTTAATGACTCCTCCGTCAAAAATATTATCTCCCAAAATTACTATCAATTTATCATTGGAGACAAATTCTTTTGCGAGACTAATGGCATGAGCTATTCCTCCTTTGGGATTTTTTTGTATGGCATAGTACAATTTCAAATTAAACTGTTCTCCAGCACCAAGAAGATTGGTAAATTCACCGGAGTGATCGGGTGAGGTGGAAAGAAGCACTTCTTTGATCCCCAGCGTCTTCATCACTTCCATTGGATAGTAAATCATCGGTTTGTTATAGACTGGAAGCAAGTGTTTGTTGGTAACCAAGGTAAGCGGTCTGAGTCGAGTTGCCAGGCCTCCGGCCAGAATCATTCCTTTCATATTAGTAGGGCATAATGATCATCTTGAATACAAACATTAGAGTGAATGCAATGAGTATGTATTCTACCACAATTTTGAGATGGATGCCGTCTTTTATGATATGGTGGTAAATACCCCAGAGAATATAAAAACAGATGAAGATGAATAAAATAATGAATTCTGAAAGCCTATCGCCACGAAATAGATTAAGTGCTATTAAGAAAAAAATGCCGCCCGTCAGCAAGACCAGATAGTCGAAAAGATGATTTTGAAACTCTTTTTTCAGATGACCAAGAGCAGTCTTCATAGAATTTAGAGTATCGAACCTTTAATAATTGATAATAAACCTAGAAAAATAAATCCAATAAAGATTAAATGGGCAAGATTTTTACCGGTAATGCGGACGATTCGTAACTTATTGACAAAATGCAGATCTAAAATTAAAGCCAAGAATAAAAATGCCAGAAAAATCAGACTTGAGTTGAAAGCAAACAGACTAATATTTTTGTTCGGTTGCTTAGTCTTTTGAGCCATGATAACAGGTTGCCGTCCAACGGTTGGATTTTGGTCCACAGTGGTTGATCGAGCTTCAACCGCAACAGAATTAATTTCTGGCTGTTTCGCGATTGCTGAAGATTGAGGTTTGCCTAACATTTGAACAATTACCGTAGTTTCTTCTCCATTTAAAATTCCGTTAGCAGTAGCAAAGCCCACATCGCTATATTCTTGTCTTAGGATATTTTCCCGATGTGACGGAGAGTTCATCCAGGCTTGAATAACACCATCGCTGAAGAGGAAATTCTTAGCCAAGTTTTCTCCGGCATATTCATAGGCATATCCGGAAGAGAGTATAAAATCCCAGGGCGTGGCACCATCAGGTCCATAATGTGACCAATAGTTTTTACTTAGTATGTCTTGTGCTTTTTTTTGTGCAGCTACGGCCAGTTTTACGTTATAAGCAAGAGGGGCTAATTGTTTTTTCTGTCTGACCTCATTAGTCAACAGGTAAAGTTTATCCACAGTAATATCAGTGGCAAAACCAAGCACTTCTCCAGTTTTTAGATAAAACAACTTAAAAGTAAAAGTAAGAAGCAGGAAAAAGAGTAAATAGTAAGTAAGGGAATCTATATGAAGAGCTTTGGAACGATAGTTGTTACCCGGATGAGGAATAAAAATGTTACGAATAAATAGTTTTAGCTTGTTCATTTTATGTAAAAAAATTTCTTAATTTTCCGCAAATTTGTCTTAATATAAATATACATTACCAGGATGCCGCTGGAATCTATTAAAACATCGCGGATTTTACCTTCTCTGGTGGGAACAAAGGTTTGATGAATTTCGTCGGATACTGCATAGATAAGAGAGAGAATGAGCGGAAGGAAGAATTTATAGTTAATTGATAATTGTTGATTATTAATTGAGAAGAATGCCCTGAAAAGGAAAAAATAAAGAATTGCATATTCGATCAAATGCAGGGATTTGAAAAAAATGAAGTCAACGACAAATTCACCCGTTACCTCTGTACTTAAGCGTGATGAAAAAAAGAAAATAGTAACCATCCAGATAACGGGCGGAAACCAATAGTAGAGGAAGCGAGATATTTTTTCCATTATTAAAATAATACAATAATCACGACACCATTTTCAGTTTAAAAATAATTGAGGATATTGAGAGGATTGAATAAAAAAAAGCAGCAAAAGAAAGAGAGGAAACCAGTGCGCCAACCCGGGAGGCTTTATTTGCATTTATATCAGTTTTTTCACCTAGAACTTGATTGTTCGTCGCCAGATCGATAGCTTTGTTTGGTTGTTGAGCTTGTTTAATTGACGAAAATTTGACGGGAGAGATGATTGATTGTATTTCTGCCGCAGCGGCGGTCGGCGTTCGAGTCCCGGCGCCAACAGGCGTTGCTGAAGCTAATATATTGTTTGAAGTTGCGGGTTGAGTCAGACAGGGTCCATTTTCCGCAGCGTAAGTCGGACTTTGCTGGCAAAAAATGTCGCTATCAAATGACGTTCTGCCTAAAGTTTTACCTTTTTCGGATGCTTGATACTCAAAGCTATCGACTTCATTTTGTTCAGAGTCCAATAATCTGACGCTGTCGCCGCCATTATTAAAGACAGAAGTTGACAATTCAAATACCGCATAGGAACCAGAATCTAAAGAGAGAGTGAACTTTTTGGGAGTGCTGCCTGATTTTTCTAAATCATCGATCCACCACTCATCCAAAACTACGGGAACACTATTTTTATTATATATTTCAATCCATTCCTGCTGACCAGAATCCGGATCAGGCATGACTTCGGAAAGAAAAATATTGCTAATTGTTTGTTGAGTGATTGTGACAGTGGGAGACAATGGTTGTTCTTCGCTTTCGCCGGGGGTGGGGGTGTCAGATGGTAGTTGATTTGGAGTATAAGCGATGGTTGGTATGACAATATTAATAATGACGTCTGTAACATTATTGTTTGCCTCCGCTGAATTATAGTTTCCGGATGGTGTGTACCTCCTTATCCTCAATTTATAGGGTCCCGGACCGTCGTATTGAGCAGAAGTAGGATTGCCAATGCGTCCTTGAATTTCTCCAAACCAGTTGACCCCGGCTTCAATAATTAGAGGAAAATATTGATTGAAGTCACTTTCGGAATACCAACCGGTTCCGTTATATGTCTCTCCAAAATAGTTCGACGTTGACGGTTTGAAAAGGTCAATCCGCAGATAATTGCTTCCAGCAGCTGCGCCAGCAATTGAGATTTTCAAGGCGAAAGGATCAGAAATAATTGTTGTGGGGGGTTCGATAATTGCGGTCGTCACGGCAAAAGCAGATGGAGATAATATAAAAAGCAATGTCAAAGCAATCGTAAGAACAAGGAAAAATCTCATATAAGTCTTATTAGACCAATAAGATTCGAGGGAGTCAATGGACTATAATCTACAAAAATCTTCAAAGGGAGTAAACATGCAGGTAAAATGTTATGATATTTGAGTCTTTGTGAACAAGCTTTACATAAGGAAGAGCACATCCTACTGAATAACTGCCTCGATACAGGTCTCCGTCAGCAACCGAAAAGACGCCGTTTGAAGTTCCGTTGATATCAATTCCATTGTGAAAGTTATAGATTCTCCCAACCCAGGAATTTCTGACGGACCAAGTATTGCCAAAGCCTTGTTCCAGCTCGATTGGGGAATTAAGGGGCCAGTCCCATTCACCCGACGGATTGAAAGGGTCACCGTCTGATGAACCGCAACCTGAGCCTGAACAGTTAGTATGATCTACCGCTTTAAGAAAATTGAATGGATTTGTCACGGTGCCGCCTTCTTGAACGATAAAGTGAAGGTGACCGCCTGATGAATTGCAGGATGCTCCGGAAATCACCGTAGCAATGCTTTCACCCTTTTTAACCTCGCGAAGTTTAGCCTCGGTTCCTGCACCTGCGATAATGCCTTGAATGGCAGCGTATTCGGCTTTGGCTCGCTCGAGAAGTTTTTGATAGACTCTTTCATCATTTTGCGTCACTTCAAGTAATTTTTGTTTGGCGGCTTTTTGATTATTGAGTGATGCCTTTTGACTGTTAAGTTGAGCTTCGAGCTCATTAAGTTCAACTGACTTTTTTTCGCGCAGACTTTTCTGTTCTTCAAAGTTAAACTTAGTTTCTTGCACCTGAAGCAAAAGTTTCTGATTGTTTTCTTGGGCGGTTTTGAGATATTTGACTTGGCTGATGAAATCATTGGCGTTTTGACTATCAAAGATTAATTCAAAAAAAGAAGCCGGGCGGTTTTTATAGTTTTCTACCACTTTCTTGAGCAGCAGTTTGGTCAGATGATCGAGGGCATTATCAAGACCCTCAATTCTTGAGGATAGAATTTCGACTTCGTTTTGCGTCGAGATTATTTTTTCTTCCGTCTCCTGAATTTTAAGGGTAGTCAGGTTGATCTGAAGACTCATGTACTGGATTTCAGAAGAGAGTGTATTTCTTTGCAACGTTAACTCACTTAATTTTTTTTGATATTCCCCGATTTTTTTTTGTACGTCATCTGCCTTGTTCTGAGCTACGGATACTTGACCAAGAATTAGATAAATAATGACGTTAAATATTACGACGAATTTTTTGAGCATAATTGAATTATAGCTAAATATACTTCTATTAATTGAAATCGCAATCAGTATATATACCCATCTTACTCCGATTTGCAGCTCGTCAGTGCGAAAAAGCGGATTAGATGGGTATATACTGAGTAACTCAGTTGCAAACCTTAAGTTATCGAAGTATACCCCTCCTTAGTTGATTTTATAAGATAACTTTAGTTAACAATTTGCAAAATCTTCTAAGATGGGTATACATCACTTAATGAAAAATCCGGATTTCACATCTTTAAATATTTTTGCGTGGCAAGGAGGGTTGAGAAGATAGCCAAAGTAAGACCAAAAAGTAAAGACAGACCTAAAGTAATTGCCAAAAATATCAAGTTGATCGGCCAGACGGTTAAATTAGTAAATAAAAACGAAACGGTTAATCGAGGGATGTCTTTTAGATAAGATTCAAGAAAAGGCTTGAGAGTGAGAACAAGAGTTAGGATCAGGAAGAATGAACAAAACGAAGCAGCGGCGCCAAAAAGTGTAGCTTCCATAAGAAACGGTTTTTGTATATAGAACTTGCTTGCACCCAGCAGTCTCAACAGCTCTATTTCATCTTTTTTCAAAGCGATCTTAAAGAGCGTGGTAGTAGCGAGAACAAGAATTGAAACAAAAATAAGAAAGAGAAAAAAAGCGATAGTTGATTTTCTTAATATATTAGTTAGAGTGAGCAGTCGGTCTAAGATGTCTTTCTGGAAGTTAACTTCGTCGACCCCCGGCTCTTTTTTGAGAAATTCGGCCAACTCCGAAAGATAGACTGGTTTTTTGGCAAAAACCTCAAGCGAAGCTGGTAAGTTCTCCGACGAGACCATTTCAAGCAGTAACGGAGTGTCTTTGTTGAGCTCTTTATAGATGAGATAGGCTTCGTCTTTTGAGACATATTTAATCGATTCGACTTTTCCTGAGTTCATGAGTTTATCGCGAACTTTAAAAATCGTATTTTTCTCAGTTGCGGTCTGAAAATAGACTATTACTTGCGGTCTTGTCTCTACGTAACCAAGTAAACTGTAAAAAAAGCTAAGTGAAACAAACATTATAGTCGACAGGAAAAGGGTAAAAAATAAGATCATAAAAGCAGCCAAAGACTGATACGGCGCCCGACGAATTGAAGTTAATACCTCGTTCATACTTCATACCCTCCTTTTCTTTGGTCTTTAGTGAGTTTGCCTTGCTTTAAGACCAGAACTCTTTTCTGAAAACTATTGACAATGTCAATATTATGAGTAGCGATAAGAATCGTTTTTTTGCCTTCCAATTTTTTAAAAATTTTCATTATCTCCCAAGTGGTTTTGGGATCGAGGTTGCCAGTTGGTTCGTCTGCCAAGATGATTTCTCGATCGCCGACAATAGCTCGAGCAATGGCGACCCTCTGAATTTCACCCGCCGAAAGCTGAACTGGAAAAGACAACTTTTTTTTAGTTAGACCTACCAATTCTAATGCCTGATTAACAATTTTGGTAATTTGATCATCATTTGCACTTAATACCTTTAAACTCAGAGCAATATTCTCAAAGACATTTTTATCAAATAGAATTTTGAAGTCTTGGAAGATCATACCGATATTTCTACGCAGCATTTCAAGCTGATAAAATTCTCTGGATGTGACGTCAAAATCATTAATCAAGATGGTGCCGTTTGAGGGTTTAAATTCGTGAAGAATTAGCTTAAGGATGGTGGTCTTGCCTGCACCGGAAGGTCCCACGAAAAAAACAAAATCCTTATCTTCTATCTCAAAAGAGACTTCAGATAAAGCAAGAGTACCTAAAGGGAATTTTTTGCTGACGTTTTCGAATTTGATCATTGGAGTACTTCGACTAAACCTACATCCATTAACCAGCCGGCCTTTTCGGTTGCAAATGTTTGACCCCAGACCCTCACTTTTTTGCCTATATATTGGGACAGATCGACGGTGGATGAAGTAAGATAGGCATTTTGTGATTCTCCTCCCGGCCGTTCAAGATGAAAATTGCCCTCTCCATCGATACCTCCTTCTCTTAAGATTCCTTCGGCTTTATCGCTAAAGGTTTTTTTATCAACGATTCCAGCTGTTTTTTCAACTTCGTCCGATGTGGTTTGTTGAGTCGATTGACTTGTGGCTTTAATTCTTGAACCAAGAAAAAAACCCGATAGCACACCAAGCAATACTACTATGATTAAAATCGAGAAAAACACGGGCAGAGTAAAGGATTTATTATCAGTCGCCGTATTTAAATTATGAATGAGGTTTTCTGGGGGAGAGGCATTTTCCATATAAAAAGATTAGCAAGAATTATGTGAAAAAACAATAACCACCTCTTCTCCTCTTTGATGAGGAGGGAATAATGGGAAGCTTACCTTTTTTTTAGATATGCCTCAATGAACTCATCTAGTTCTCCGTCCAAAACTCTTTCTACATGAGACTCTTCGTATTGCGTACGAAGATCTTTGATTAATTTGTAGGGATGAAGGACATAAGATCTTATTTGTCTTCCCCAAGAGGCGAGTTTGACTTGTTTGAAGGATTTAATCTCGCCTTCTTTTTTTTCCGACTGTATTTGCCAGAGCTTGGCACGCAGTAACTTGAGGGAATTTTCGCGATTTGCTCCCTGATACCTTTCCTCTTGGCTTGAGACTGTAATCCCTGTGGGTTTATGAGTTAATCTGACCGCAGTTGCGACCTTATTGACATTTTGACCTCCTTTACCTCCGCTCCGGAAAAATTGCCACTCCAGATCCTCATCTTTGATTTCTACCTCCTGATCTTTAATAATAGGTAAGACCTCAACCAGTGCAAAAGAAGTCTGTCTTAACTTATCAGCATTAAAGGGAGATTGTCTAACCAATCTATGAACTCCTGCCTCAGATTTTAGTAAACCATAAGCAAAAGTACCGTGGACATTCATAGTGGTAGTTTTAATGCCGGCTTCTTCTCCGGGAACTCTATCAAATTCCTCATATATCCAGTCTTTTTTGGCAAAATAGCGAGTATACATGCGAAAAAGCATTTCGGTCCAATCCATAGCCTCAGTGCCGCCTTGGCCTGCGTGGATGGCGAAGATAGCATCTCCCTTATCGTATTTTCCAGAGAGAAATAAAAGGATCTCATATTGACTAATTAATTTTTCAGCTTCTCGGAACTGACTTTCTTCAATGAGAAGTTGCATCATCTCGACGTCTTCGATCTCTTTTTTTAGGCCATTTATCTTTTTCATCACTGCAGAAGCCCTTTTACTCTCCTGCCAAAAGGTAGAATCGTAGGTTTGTTTTTCCAATTCAGATATTTCCTGTTTTTTAGCAGGTAAATTAACCTTAGCGACGATATTATCTAATTTTTTTTCCAATTCCTCTTTTTCCATAAGTCTGAATATTATATACCGCTACGCAATTGAATTACTAGCGGCATATACTTCGATAACTTAAGGTTTGCAACCGAGTTACTCAGTATATAACCGTCTATACCCGTCTTAGTTGATTTTGCAAATTGTCAACTAAAGATATCTTATCAAATCAACTTAGAGGGGTATATACTGATTGCGATTTCAATTAATAGAAGTATAATCCGCTTTTTCGCTCCGAGAGAGCTGCAAATCGTAAGTAAAATGGGTATAACCGTTCGTACACTCCCTACCGCTATAGACGGGATGATCAACGATCGGTATACAAGAAAGTAATTATGCGTATGCTATTTGAAGTCTAAACCGATGATAATAACTGCGTCGGCTGTTTCGTCCTCATCAAGCGCGGTTTCTTTAAATGAGGAAACATTATCCTTAAGATCGCTTTTGATAAGAAACGTAATTTCCTCTTTGGACTTTTTGACTTGAAGTTCTGATTGTTGATAGTTAAAATTATCGGCGTTGTCGGTCAAAATCTCCTGAAAACCTTTTTCCTTAAGCAGCTCTTTGACTTCGTTCGCTAACCCTACAGTACCAACGCCATTTAAAACCTTAATTTTAATCTCTTCCCTTGGAATGGCTGGAGTGGGCGTAGAGGTTGCCCGAGCGGGCGGGGGAGTAGGAGAAGGTTGAGCGATAGGCGCAAGCTTTTTTTGGATAAAACTGAATTTTAGGTTGAGATGTGATCGTGATATCAATAAAAAGAAGATAAAGGAGACAATAAATGAAGCCAAAAAAATCAGCACTTCTTTTTTGGCAAGATTGACCCGGGGAAGGGTAAGTATTTTTTTCATCCTGCCACCTCCTGAGTCGTTTAAGAGAGAGAATTTCTTATTCTGCTCGTTGAAGATAAATGTACCGATGCAAACTTCATAGGATAAGATGGAAAAAGGTTTGTTAGTTGAACCGATAAGCAGCTTCAGGTATTCCTGGTAAAATTCCGGTATTATTCTTTTGATAGGATTTGTCCAGACACCGATCTCTTTGGTGAATGTATCCTGTCTTACCTTATCTGATTGAGCTCCTGCCAGGATGAGGCGATTGAGCTTGATACCCTTTGTATTAAGCTCGTCGACCTTTTCTTTAAGAACCTGCCCAATTTTTTTATCTTTATCAAGATCCGCGTTCCATTTATCGGATGATAGTTGACCGAATGAGTCGTAAAGCAGTCCGGTTAAGCGATTGTTTTCATAAGCTACATAAAATATGTTTTCTTTCTTCTCCTTTCTTAAAGTTTTTTGGAATAACTTAAAATAAGCAACCGACTCGGGTAAAACCTTTTGCACTTTTAGTTCGATCAGCTGTAAAGCTTGTTGAAAAAGGGCTAAATTATCTTTATCTACGGCAAAAAAGTAGATATATTTTTCCTTAGCGCCATCTTCGATAAACCAGTCAAATTTGCAGTCGTCCAGGTTGATAGACAGGTTGGCTTTAACCTTATCGTTGATAAAAGCCGGGACGGCAGAAGTTGTTATTTCCGCAGGCACATGGATGCGCAAAGTCGTATAGGCTTCTTGAGGCAGGATCAGTAAAACCTCCTTTGTTTTAACACCGTCATTTGTAAGTGATTGCAAGGCTTCTTTTACAGCTGACGCTACAAAATCAATATTGACGATTTTTCCATTTTCTAAAAGATCGGAGGCTTGATAAGTTTTGGAAAAAACTTTAGTTTCATACTGGCCAAGAAGTGATTTTTTAAGATATAAAACTTTAACTATATTTTTATCGATAAAAAGATAAAGCATAGAAGTCATTATAGTTTATTCGCGTAAAAAAAAACAAGAGGATGGAAGCTCCATGGTACAATATGGGTGATGGAAAATGCAACCGACGATATAAAACACAAGCTGGACATTGTTTCCTATATCAGCTCCTTCATTCCACTTAATAAAACCGGGAGAAATTTCAAAACCTTGTGCCCATTTCATCAGGAGAAAACGCCGTCATTCATTGTCTCTTCCGATCGTCAGATCTGGCATTGCTTCGGTTCTTGTCAGGAGGGTGGGGACATTTTTAAGTTTTTGATGAAGTGGGAGAATCTAACTTTTAGCGAGGCTTTAAAAGAGTTGGCTGAAAAAGCAGGAGTAAAGCTGACAAAAGTCAACTTTGAGGATAAAGTCTGGAAAAAAAAAGAACGACTAATTGCCATTAATAACCTGGCTGCCGAATTTTTTGAATTTATTCTGCAAAAGTCACGCTTTGGGACAAAAGCCTTAAAGTATTTGAGAAACCGCTCGATTGAAACAAAAATAATTAAAAAATTTCAGCTTGGGTATGCGCCACAATCTTGGGACTCACTGTACAAATTTTTACTTAAAAAAAAGCATAATGAAGGGGAACTGTTGGAAAGCGGACTTTTAGTTAGGGGAAACAGAGGTTTCTCTTACGACAGATTTAGGGGAAGACTAATTTTCCCGATCAAAGATGCGCGCGGGAATATAATCGGATTCTCCGGTAGGACTTTGGAGAAGAGTGCGAAAGATGCAAAATATATAAATACCCCCGAAACCCCTCTTTATCACAAAAGAGAGACCTTATTTGGCATAGACCTAGCCAAAGAAAGCGTCAAAAAAGAAAATAATATCTATCTGGTTGAAGGTGAATTCGATATGATTTCCTCCTATCAAGCGGGCATTACCAATATCGCAGCTATCAAAGGATCTGCGGTAACCAGGGAACAATTGACGTATTTAAAAAGATATACGGATCAGATTACTCTGGCTATGGATAGCGACCAAGCCGGGGAAGAATCGATGAAGAAAGCTATAATTGAAGCAGAAGACCTTGAATTTAACATAGGCGTTGTTACAATCGATTATGCTAAAGACCCGGATGAAGCTATAAGATCCGACCTTGTTAAATTTAAAAAATTAATAAAGAATCCTATTCCTTTTTACGATTTTATTATTGATGTTGCGCAAAAAAAGAATCCGATAGCCGACGCCTATGGAAAAAAACAGTTTGCTGAAGAGGTAAGCGAATTTATAGGAAAGATCAAAAATCCGATTGTGTTGTCCCACTATGTCAAAAAAGTTGCTTCTGTATTGGATGTAACCGAAAACAGCGTGGAGGCTCTGATCAGAAATTTAAGAAGGAAGAGGAAGCAAAGATTTTCCGTGATCACCCAGAAAAAATCTGCTAGCGAGATGATGAGAGAAGTGGTTATACAGAAATATCTATTGAGCAGAATATTCCAAAGCAGCAGCCCTTTCCAGCTGGCAGAGGACATCTTTAAAACTTTTACATTGGATGATTTTTCCGTACCGTCTTACCAAAAAATCTGTCAACTCTTTCTGAACTATAAAAAGAAATCCAGAAGTTTTCATTTGGATGATTTTAGCCCGAGACTTTCCCCAGAACTTCTATCGACTTTTGACGAGTTATATCTTTTTGCTTCAACCGAGATTGAAATTAAAAATGAAAAGATAGAGAAATTAGTTTATGAAGCCAAAAGATATAGTCTAAAACGCAAAATCTCTCAATTATTGTCATCGGATAAGTCTGACGACGAAACGGTTAAAACAGATTTAAAGTCAATAAGCAAAGAACTCACTGATGTGGAAAAAAAGATTGTAGCGTTATAAAATAAAAAATTACATCGTTTACCCAACAAAAATGGCAAAGCACAAATTCCCAAAAACTTTAAACGAGCTGTTGAGGCAAGGTGAAGAAGACGGTTTTTTAGTCCAGGATGACATTCTTCTGATCTATCCCGAGCCGGAAAAGCATATAGAAGAGATAGATATGTTTTTTGACCGTGCCCTAAAAACCGGTATAGATATCTTTGAAACTATCTCAACTCGAGAGGAATCAGACGCTAACAAATCGGCAGAAGAGATAGAAAAAGAATTGGAAAAACTGGTAGTTTTAAAACACGGAGAGTCGCTCGACCCGATTAAGATGTATTTGAAAGAGATAGGAAAGACTCCTTTATTAACTTTTGAAGAAGAAATATCACTGGCAAAAAGATACGAAAAAAACGACCTTAAAGCCAAAGAAAAACTAATCAAAGCCAATCTAAGACTGGTTGTATCAATTGCCAAAAAATATCTGGGAAGACGCCTTTCATTCCTGGATTTGATTCAGGAAGGCAATAGAGGACTCATTAGGGGAGTCGAAAAGTATGATTGGAGACGCGGTTTTAAATTTTCAACCTATGCCACCTGGTGGATAAGACAGGCAATAACTCGTGCCATAGCAGATCAATCGCGAACCATCAGAATTCCTGTCCATATGGTCGACCATATAAATCGCTACTATAAAGCACAGAGGAGATTAACGCAAAAATTGGGTCGAGAGCCTACGATTAAAGAAATCGCGAGAGAACTGATGATGTCGGTTGAGGAAGTTGAGAATCTGACTAAAATATCTCAACAACCCAAATCACTTTCAACACCTGTCGGGGATGACAGAGAGGCTACATTGGAACAGTTTGTCGCAGATCAAAATCAACCAACTTTATATGACAAGGTTTCCCGCGAACTATTGAAAGACGCATTAGGCAGAGTGCTGGAGACTCTCTCTCCTCGTGAGCGGAAGGTATTGATTATGAGATTTGGGCTTGAAGGCAGTAAACCTAAAACATTGGAAGAAGTCGGAAGAGAGTTTAAGGTAACTCGCGAAAGAATTCGACAGATTGAAGCAAAAGCAATTCGCAAATTAAAACATCCCACCCGGGCGCGTAAACTTAAAGATTTTCTCGAATAAATAATTCAAAGCAAGACTAGTGCAGATTATAATCTACATACGATTCATAAAAAATAGATTGTTATAGAGTTCCAAATTATAAGTTTTGTAGATTATAATCCATAGACAATTGGACTTTCATTGTATATCTTAACTGCAAAATGGGCCGAGGTAACTTCTTCTATCAGCGATTGGGTAAAAAAATAATAAGTATTAGACGTAGAAGGAAGCTTTCACAAGAACAGTTGGCTCTTCTGTCTGATATCGACAGGACATATCTTGCCAGAATTGAAGAGGGCAAGGCAAATCCTTCTGTCAAAATACTTAATAAAATTGCCCGTGTTTTGAAGATGAGACTCGCAACGCTTCTGCGCGGTGTTTAATGATTGGTTGATTTATCTAAAAAAATGGAGTACATTTTGACTAATGAAGTCTAAGGTAACCGCAACCCAAAGGGCGCTTAATCTCTGGGCAGTGATTTTAATTATTTGGTCTGTATATAGGGCTAAATTTAGACTACCGGAGTGGTTAGACGAATTTATTGCTAAACCATTGGTTTTTATCTTACCGGTATATTATTACATCAGAAAAATTGAGAAAAAAACTTTCTTTAAATCAATTAATCTTAGTTTCAAGTTCCCTGCTTCGGATATTTTAATCAGCATAGCGGTCGGCTTGATTTTTTCATTCTCTGCAGTGTTGGCTAATACAATTAAGTTTAAAAGCTTGGTACTTTTTCAGAGGTCATTGAGTTTACAGGAGATATCCGTAATGATCGCTTTAGCCCTAGCCACTGGAATTTCAGAAGAAATTCTCTCAAGAGGTTTTATTCTCAAAAGACTTTATGAGGAATCAAAAAACATCTATACCTCATCTTTTTTTGCAAGCGTATTATTTTTCTTTCTTCATGTGCCCATCCTCTTTACCAATCATAAATTAACAGGTGATTTATTGCTACTTTTTATGGGAACGGATCTGATGTTGAGTCTGGTAAACTCTTTTATGTTTTTGGATAGGAAGAATTTGTTTGTACCGATCTTTATCCATGCCTTCTACAATCTTTCAATCATACTGTTCGTTTGAAACAGCATGTCATTCTGGCTCCTCCAGAATTATTGTTAAAATAAGATGTACTTCTATTAATTGAAATCGCAATCAGTATATACCCCTCCTTAGTTGATTTGATAAGATAACTTTAGTTGACAATTTGCAAAATCAACTAAGACGGGTATACTATTTTGCTTCAACAATAAAAAAAGCCATGCAGAAGTAAGATCTGCCTAGTTTGATTCATAAATCCAAAAGATCTCTTCCGTTCCAACTTTTATTTTTTTGATTTTATTTAAGACATCTTCTTTTGCGTGGTTAAACAGTTCTGGATAACCAACAAATACAGTTTTTTTCAGACTCAAATCCAGTTTGGAAGTGAACTCAAACTTATCAAATCTTCCCACCTGTCCGAAACCGTACTGGTCGGGGGAGGATATTTTAGCCTGTTTTTGGTAAGTAGCCGGATCAAATGGCCAGTAGTAAAGAAAATAGATATAGGGTTGTCCGTGGCGGTCGGTAATATAAAATTTGTCGTATTTATCATAATTTTTCCTTACATAGTCGACCAACTCTTTATAACCGCACTGCCAGGCCCGCACAGTCATAGCTCTTTTGGGGTAATGGTTGAAATAGAGATCCCAAGTAATTACTTTAAAAAATGCAAATCCGACAAATAAACAAATACTAAAAATTAATTTCAATTTCCCGCTTGGGATCCTGAAGTATCCGTAATAAATTCCGTAAGCAATGACCAGGATGAGCGGAAATAAAAGCGCGTAGGTCCTGATGAGTGAAGGGCTTTGCCAAGTTAGAGCGTTATTAATCGGAGTGATAAAAATCAAAAAAATTAGCAAATATCGGAATTGTTCTTTATTTTTAAAAAGATAATACAAACCAACGAAGAATAAAAAGTATTCGATCACGGTAAAAAGACCAAGCTGTGGAAAACCAAATCTCCAGTTGGTATCACCGTTTATAACCAGATATTCGGGTGAAAACTGACTAAGATATCGATAGCTTACATCGCGCACGGCCTCTGTTAATTTATTATGAATAATTCTGTTTGGGTGTTCACTTAAATACTCGGTGGTTCTTAAGTGAAAACCGGAATTTTTGAAAAAAAATAGATTGTTGACACGATTTAAACCGTATTTAAAATCAAAAAATATGGCGAATATAACCGTCAGCAAAAGCAGTAAAATTTTAGAAGTTCTATTTACCAGTCTGAATTTTTTTAAGAAAAAAATTAGGTAGAGTTGAAGTAAAAAGAAAAAAATAAGATAAATGCGACCGGTTTGGTAAGAAAATGCATTTAAAAGCAGGAATAAATTTATCAAGACAAAGTATTTAGGTTGAGGAGACTTAAGATATTTAACTAAAAATAAAAGACTCAGCAAAAGAAAAAATGTCCCAATCACTCCTTCATGTGCATGCCGTGACAATAAGTATATTCCCGGTGAAAGAGAGGTAAAAAATGCAGAGAGTAAAGCGACCACTCCGTTTTTAAAAAATTCTTTAGCAAGTAAGTAAATCAGAGGAACGAATAAAATCCCAATAAATATATTTAATGCACGAGTAGAAAAATCATTTAAGCCAAATATGGCAACAATAGGAACAGAAAAATAAGTGTAGAGAGGAAGCTTGTAATCTTCGAACGATTTGAATCTAAGAGGCATATAAGCTCCATATTCATCTCTGCCTGTTTTTAAGATAGAATAGGCATTATAGCCGAAAGCTGCCTCGTCGGCATTGATGCAAGGCGGAATCTCATTGATATTATAAAAATGGAGGAACAGCGAGGTTAAAACGCAGACGGCAAGTGTTAATAATGTCTTTTTCTTCATTTTTTAAATAAAGCTAAAATTTCTTTATCTGTTTTTTTAAAGAATTTTAGCGTCTTCTTTCTTGATTTAATTACTTTTGGCAATTTGAATAAAGCTAAAAAAAATCCTTGCAGAAAAGGCCAATTACCTCTAACAAGTGAAATGAGCAACAATTTTGGTAACGCAAGTAAATGGTTTAGAATAAAGTCTTTATCTGTCAAATTTTTCCAGTTAAAGATAAATTGATTACGGTAGGCAGTTTTTAGAATTGAAGTTTTTTGGAAATATTTACCGATAGTAGATTCATGATAGTGTCGTACCTTGACCTGAGAACAATAATATACTTTATATCCGGCTTTCCAGGCGCGATAAGACAGATCCACATCCTCCCAATAGAACGGGTTATATAATCTATCAAAAGAACCCAATTTGAGAAAAAGATCTTTTTTGAAAATTGATGAACCACCGTCGGCCCAGAAATTGAAAATCACTTTTCTATCGTCGGTTTTTGCTTGTCGCATATGGTTTATCAATCCATTCATAAAATATCCCCGATTACCCCCCACGAGTTTTCCATCCGATTCGTATTGAGCAAAAGACAATGCAAATACTTTGTTATCCTGCTTAAATTGTTCAACAGTTTTCTTAAATGAATCGTCTTTGAGGATTACATCGGAATTAAGAAGCAAAACGTATTCTCCTTTAGCTCTTTTGACGCCAGAGTTTATATTATTGGCAAATCCAAGATTTTTTTTATTGTCGACAGCAACAGCCTTAGGAATTATTTCTTTTACTTTTTTAGCGATTTTTTCTTGCGGATAATCATTCATGATTATTACTTCACAACCGGCAAAATATTTTTGATTATTTCTAAGATTGTTGAAAAACAGCCCGTAGTTTTTATAGACCGGAATGATAATTGAAATCATAGAATTATCTCCTTCACTCTTTTTCTAAAAACCTCATAACCATATTTATCTTTAACAAATTTTTTTGCAGCTGACTTAATTTCATTTTGGAGACTTAGATTGGATAAAACTTTAAACAGTTTTTTATTCAACTCCGATTGAGAACCAAAAAGAAATCCAGTTTTTCCGTCTTGGATAATTTCTTTGGGTCCTCCGGCATTATAACAAAACGTGATACAGCCGCTCGCCATAGCTTCAAGCGGCGCTATCCCCAGATGTTCAACCCGGTGCGGGTTTTTGTTTTCATCAACTCCGTAGCCTGCGGTATGAATATAAATTAAAGACTTTTTGTATAGATTGATAAGTTCTCGATAAGGTACATTTATTTTAAATTTTATATCTTTGCTATTTGTAACTTGTGATTTCAATTTATTTAAATAAATTTTATCCTCTATTTTCAGTCCGCCGGCCAAAATTAGCTTAAAATGTTTAAACAACTTATTTTGTTGTTTTAATTTTTTGAACAAATTGATTAGAATAGATTGTTTTTTAGAGTGAAGATGACTATAAAATCTGCCGATTGACAGTATTGTATTTCCTTTGTTTAAATTCTGGATATTGAGATCGATAAATTCCTGATTAAGATACGGATAAATTATTTCAGAATTTATATCCCATTTTTTCATCCAGCTTTGCGTAAACCTCGAGTTGGTAATAAATCGAAAATTTGAAGTTTTTAGTTTATTAAGTAACGTCATCCGGTAAAGTTTATTGTAGGGCACCATGCAAAAAACAAAGTTTTTTTTAGCGGATGATAAAAAATAACTTCCATCGGTAACATAGAAAAAAATATCAAACTCACTTAAAATCATTAATTTCTTTATGAAATTCCCGGTTACCCTGGCCTCTTGAGGATTAAAGATATTTGGTAAAAACTTTAGTTTTTGATTAAATTGAAGACTAAAACGATCTTCAATCTGACTTTGAAGATGTTTATCCCAGAAGATACTGATTTCGAATCCCTCCTCTTGCAGGACTTTAAGTATTGAAAGGACATGTTTTTCACCACCGCCCAACGTATCAAGATAAGGATTATAGAGAGCGGCCTTTTTCATATAGGTATATATAGGTTATTGTCTTTGAGAATGCTTGATAAATTAATTCAATTATACCAAGCTCCCCATCCAAAAAACCTAAGTTTCTGATGAGTCTGCGATAAAGTTCACCCATAAATTTACGAAAAAAAGTTAAAGTGTTAACATTTTTTTGAGCCTTAAAAAGCAAGTCAGATTCTATATCTTCGAAAACAATTGTTTTGCCGACCATTGATTCAAGATCACCGTGAAAATAATGGAGAATCGGGTTTTCTAAATAGCCTAAATTTCCGGAAATAACCGGAAATGAATGTATTGGTTTTGGCCAGGATCTAAAATATTTCTTGTTGATGAGTCTAATCTGATAATCCGGCCACCAACCACCGTGTTTTAACCACTTAACTTTGCCGAAGATATTTTTGCGGGGGATTTTATAATGAGTAGGAGTAATTCTGGGGACCCCGCCTCGGCGGGGGACCCCAGAATCGATTTTGGACAAGCCAGAATGACTTCCAGCGTCAATTACTTTTTTTATTTCGTTGGCTAATTCTGCCGTCATTCTTTCGTCAGAATCCAAAATCAATACCCAGTTAGAATCAACTTTGCTTATGCCAAATTCTCTTGCGGGTTCAACATAATTTGATTTGGGAAATGAGTAGGCAACCGCTCCATTTTTTTCGGTTAAATCCACGGTTTTATCGGAGCTTTCCATATCAATAGCAATTACTTTATCCGAAAGCAAGTTGGCCGATTTAATACAACCGACTATATTTTTTTCGTCGTTGAAGGTATGAATTATAATGGAAATATTTTTATTAATCATAAGTTTTTTTTATTTTAAAGATTGTAATATCTCCGATTTGATATTTTTCTGATATGCGTAAATTTTCTTTGCCGAATTGGTCCAGTTCCCAACTGTTTAATTTTAATATATCCAATTCTTCCGCTTCGGAAAATATCAGAAGAATATCGGATGAATTATATTCAAATTCGGATTTGGGTTTAAAACCGTGCTTAAGAAAAAAGAAACGGTACTCGTGTCCTACAGGAACATATATCCTATATTCTTCTGAGTATTGGATTATATTAAACGGTTCGTTTTCCTTAATTATTTTTTTGTTTATTGCATACCGCACTGCAGTTTCATATTTTTCGGGTTTGCGTGCGCCCAATCCGTAGATATTTTTTGGAAAAGAGTAAAGTTCAAGCAGTATAATAACCAGCAATAACCATTTACTTTTTAAATTGAGGATTGTGATTATTGCAGTAAAGGCAATTACAAGTGATAGCGGGAATAAATAATGTTGGCCGAATTGATATCTAAGTAATAAGGCATAAAGCGGTACGAGCAGGGAAACGGATTTAATCAGGAACTTATTTTTTTCAAATTTAATTCTGTTCCAAACGAAAGCAAAAAATCCGAAATAGAATAAGATATTTACTCCAAGTTGCAATGACAGATTTTTACCCAAAAACAAGATGTTTTTAAAAACATTTTTATTTCCGCTGACAGCATCAGGTATATTTTTATTTTCAATAAAGTTCAGATAAGACCCTGTGATAAAAGTATTCTTTAGCATTACAAAATTATGCCTAAACTCAAAAATAATCAAAGGAAGGAAAGCCGTCAAAATTCCGTAAAAATAAAAACCAAGATTTTTTCTTTTTTTGAGAAAATAAAATAAGAAGACAGCCGAAAATATCAGCAGCGGAAAATTGACAAGATGTATAGAAGTTATTACACCGGCTAAAAAACCCATTAAAAATGATTCAATCCGGCCGAATTTACCAAAGTACAGCCATATCAGAAAAATCAGGAGCAGGGGTAGATAAAACGACCCGTTCCAGGGACTGCGCGAGTGTGTTAAATAGATTGGAATAAAAGCGAAAGCTAAAGTACTTAAGATTGCCGAAAAGACACCGTATTTTTTTGAGATAAACAGATAAAAGAAGGCTAAAGCAAGAACAAAAAAAACAGCATTAAGGATCGGCAGTGAATAAATGTTCAGGTTTGAAAGATAAAATACCGGCAGCAACAGGTAGTAATAGTAAGGTCCAGAATAAATACCGCCAAAACTCAACTTGGGCCCGATTAGGCTTGGTTTACCACGGACGATCATGAGCAAATCGTAGATGTCCCGGGCGAAATCGGGATGAAAATTAAAAGTATAAAAAAGTTTATAGGTATAAAGAAAAATAATTAGCAAAATAGCCGGAATAAATAATATATATTTCAATTGCATATATTCAGGAAATATTTTATCATTTCCAGCAAAAGCTAAACATGAATATAATCACAAGAATCTTATTGCTTCTTGTAACTGCGATTTGCATCTATATTAGCGGATGGTATGTATTTCACGGCAGCATTGTATTTCATACAGATATTGCCAGAGATTTCCTGTTGATCGAAGATATCGTAAAAAACAAGCCTTTAACCCTGATTGGTCCTCGTTCCGGCGGAATCCCCGGAGTTTTTCATGGACCATTATGGTTGTATTTAAATGTCCCGGCTTTTGTCATCGGCACCGGAAATCCGGTGACAGTTGGTTGGTTTTGGATGATGCTGTCGATAATAAACCTAATTGTAATTTTCATGACAGCGCAAAATTTATTTAGAGATCAGCGAATATCACTTTTCGCGGTAACATTGGTCGCGGCAACTACAACTGCCGATATTCGCTCGCTATATAATCCTTGGGGAGCTTTAGTACTCACTCCTATTTTTTTCCATATATACTGGCGATATTTAAACACCGGCAAACAGATTTTTCTGTTAAGCGGCATTTTTATATTGGGTTTGATCATTCAATTCCAAATGGCTTTTGGAGTTCCCTTATTAATTCTTACATTTATTCATGTCTTAAGACATTTGCTGAGAAGTAAAAAATATTCGCATGTTTTGTCTTTTCTAATTATTTTGATACCATTATCGACTTTTATACTATTTGATCTTAAGCACGACTTTCTACAATCTAAAGCTATCTTTAATTTTATCACCGGAAAAGTAAATACAGGCAAAGTAGAAATGCCTTTTTTAAATTTGCTTGACGATAGAACAAGAAAAGTATTCACCGACGGACTCGGATTTTTAACTTTCAATAAATGGTTTCTGTTTATCCCTTTGTTATTTATGTTCTTTAAAGCAGGTGAGGAGTTGGCAAAAGGTAAAGAGTCAAAATCCAGAAGACTTTATCTATTGCTCGTTTACTTTTATTTGGGTTTTTGGGTATTGACGCTGGGGTTCAAAGGCCAGATTTGGGGATATTATCATTGGCCGTTTTTAGGACTGTTAAGCATGTTTTTTGCAGCATTATACAAATACGTCGATCGAAGACTTTTTTATTTTATTTTTATATCGACTTTGATTTTAAATATTACCAGTGGTATAGGAAAAACGGTTAAAAACCCGGATTTTATTAGCGAAGATGGCGGATCCTGGAAATTTTATAACAGAATGACAAACGATATTTACGTTGATGCCGATCAGGACTTCGGTTACTATATTTTTAGCGGTGACCAATTTGCATATACCCAAAGATATGCGATGAATTATAGGCAGAAAGAATTCAAAAATTTTAGAGCATTTTCTTTCCAAAAGAAAAAAATAACTTATTTAATTTTGACACCAACAGATAATCCCTTTTTAAGCGTAGACGGATGGAAAGCAGGACAAGTTAAGTTAATAAAGAAACCCAAAAAAATATTTGCTTATAAAAATGGAATTATCGTAGAGAAATATGAGTTAACTCCAGAAGAGATAGAAGTTCCTTCGGATCCAAATATGATTGGAGCAACCTTAATATTCAGGTGAGTTAATGTTGTCCGATAAGTAAATTATTCACAATAAGAAACAGCGAGAATGCCGGCAGGGTAAAAATGTTATTGCCCGCAAAGATAGAAGCAAAAAATGAAAATAAAGCGGTTTTAATCTATACCCATCTTACTCCGATTTGCAGCTCGTCGGAGCGAAATAGCGGATTATACTTCTATTAATTGAAATCGCAATCAGTATATACTCCTCTAAGTTGATTTGATAAGATAACTTTAGTTGACAATTTGCAAAATCAACTAAGACGGGTATAGACGGGTATATGCTGAGTAACTTGGTTGCAATCCTTAAGTTATCGAAGTATAAAATAACAAAAAAGGAAAAAATGACAAAGATAAAAAGCGCTACCCCAATAATTTTTTTGACCATATTATTCGGACTGATCTTCTTTTATCGTTTAGATTATAATACACTGGCGAGTTGGGATGAGGCCTGGTACGGATCAATTGCCAGAGAAATGGCAAGAAGCGGAGATTTTATCAGAATGATGTGGAATGGCAAACCCTATTTTGATCATCCGCCGATGGGATTTTGGCTGATGGCGATCTCTTATAAATTGTTTGGAATCAATGAGTTTTCTACGAGATTTCCTTCTACACTGTTGGGGTTATTATCGATTCTTTTGATCTATAAGACCGCAATTGAGTTATATGGAAAAAAGGTAATCGGAGTGGCCGCAGCTTTAATCATGGGAACCTCTGTTTGGTATGTGATCAGAGTCAGGTCAGGAAATCTTGACTCGATTTTTATCCTTTTTAATATTTTGACAGTTTTTTTGTCCGTAAAATCAGCAAATAACTTTAAATTTTTTCCACTTGTCATGCTGGCATTGGCCGGTCTGGTCCTAACCAAAACATTGGTTGGGGTTTCGGCAGTTATTTTAATCATTTGGCTAAATTTCGGGCAACTACTTAAACTTAAAAAAAATTTTTTATATCTTTTGCTAGGATTATTATTATTTTTTTCTGCAATTGCGCCATGGTACGATTTTCATCTAAAAACTTACTCCGGCTTTTGGCAACACCACATCTTTAAT
>MGAN01000004.1:0-64047 GCA_001789745.1 Candidatus Roizmanbacteria bacterium RIFCSPLOWO2_01_FULL_40_13 | reverse complement strand
AATCGCTTGAGACCTATTTACACCCGATGGTGGAAAAGCCGCTGTTTTATCTGCATATGGGTGTGCGGAAATGGTATTACATTTGGATTGCGTCTTTGGGATTTATATTCATCACGTTCAAATTTATTAAAAAAAATATTTTCTTCTTAATTTTGTGGAATTTCGTTATCCTTTATCCTTTCTTGACTGCCAAAGAGACTGAGCTTTGGCATTTGATACCGGTTTATCTGCCATTAAGTTTTATTGTCGCGGTTGGAATGTATGAAGGAGCGCTCCTGGCTAATCATATTTTGATTCGGATTATTTCGCGTCATTCTGGTAAGCGATCAGGTACCGGCCGGTACCCGAGAGTGCATCCCGATTTAAACAACGATTCCGGAGTCGCCGTCCCGCTTCTCCCCGGAATGACACATTTTCTATATTTATTGTTTTTTCTTTACATTTCTTTCATCCAAATAAAGATTTTTTACCCTGAAGTATTTCCAGCCAATAAGTGGATACCGGATGATGTGGCAATTTCGCAAGCGGCTGCCAAATATGATAAACCGATTTTTCTGGACGACGATTACCTGCCGATTGCAGTCTTTTATTCCGGTCAAAGCGTCCAACCCCTGGCTTATCTGTCGGATGATAAAAAAACTTTGGAAAAGTTTATGCAATCGGATATGAAGAATTTTGTCGTCATTACCCGCAATTGGGTGGTTGACGATTTGGAAAGTAAAAATATCGCTTATAAACTGCTGGAAAAAAACAACTCGTTTTCCATTCTGACAAATCCATAATGCTGATAATTTATTCAATAATATTATTTTTTTTATCCGTTTATTCTTACTCCTTAATCGATCCTAATCTTACTTTCTTTCAAACTCACTGGTGGGAAATTTTTCGAGCAAAGATGGTTTATTTTGGCTATTATCAAAGAGATCTCTCCTGGTTTGTTTATCTATCTTTAATCATTTTGCTTTTTATATTTCACCTCTACTTTTTAAAAAAGCATAAAGGTTTTAATCCGTTAAAAATTGCTTTATTGATTAGTGGAGTGTTACTTATTTCTTACCCTTTACTATCACATGATTTTTTTAACTATCTCTTCGATGCGCGGATTGTGACTTATTACAATCATAACCCTTATCTCAAAAAGGCCTTGGATTTTCCTTCAGACCCATGGTTAAGATTTATGCACTGGACACATAGAACTTACCCTTACGGTCCGGTATTTTTACTGATTAGCTTAGTTCCATCCTTTTTAAGCTTAGGGAAATTTATCTTGAGTTTTTTCTTCTTCAAACTGACATTCGCAGGGTTTTACATATTGGCAGTTTACTATCTGGCAAAACTCGATAAAAAAGCCGCAGTTTTTTTTGCCACCAATCCTTTGTTATTAATAGAGGGGTTGGTCAATTCACACAATGACTTAATCGCGGTGGCTTTGGCAATTATCGGTATCTACTATTTATTAGTTTCCAAATTGCAGTTTAATGCAAGACTTTTATTATTACTTTCCACGGGTATCAAATTTATTACCTTGCCGATAGTTTTTTTAAGTAAGCAAAAATTAATTTGGAATAAGATTATTTTTGCCTTCACCGGAGGAATCTTAATTTATCTATCTTTAAAGTCGGAGATCCAACCCTGGTATTTTCTTAATTTATTTATATTCTTACCTATTATTCGTTCGATTAATCGATTGGACATTTTTTTCTTAGGTTTGCTACTTTCTTATTATCCTTATATAAGGCTCGGCGGTTGGGATACGGTAGAGAAGATAAATTTAAAACACTCAATTATAATTATCTTCTTTGTTGCCAATGTCATACAGCTAATTTTCTTAAAATTCAGATATTTGCATAATGTTAAAAAGAATAATTAGATTTTTGAAAATCAGAAAAATTGCATTTGTAGAAGCAGTAATTTATCTCCTGTCATTATTATTCTTCCTAATTAACGCAACTTATGTTTCATATCCTGATGGATTTTCGAACCTAATGGGAGCAACATTTGTCAAACAAGGGTTTGTTCCGTTTAGAGATTTTTTTAATCATCATATGCCTTTTGCTTGGTATTTGGGAGCTTTGATAATGATTTTTACACAAAAATCTTTTGTGGCTTTTAGACTACTCTGGTCTATTCTGGCATTTTTATCGCTGGGGATATTAGGTATTTGGATAAGAAAAAACTCAGTGAAGCTTTACAAGGGATATCTATTATTTTTTCTTATATATCCGCTTCTTGCTGTATACTTTTGGCTGCATCTTTATTTGGCAGACAGTTTGGCAGCTTTACTTTTCTCGCTTATTTTTTGGCTTCTGCTTGCTCAGTCGGATAGCAAAAATATTAATATCAGATTAAGTATCGTCACCTCGATTCTGACTTTTTGTCTAGTTTTAACCTCCTTAACCTATATCTATGCGGGATTAGTTTTGTATCTCTGGCAGTTGTACCATTTAAAAACTGATTTGAGAAAGATGCTTCGTTATTGTCTAATTGCAGCTTTACCGTACCTTGGCTATTTTATTTATCTTCTTTTGACTAAAAGTCTAGCGGATTTTTATTTTGCCAATGTCATTTATAATACGGATTTTTATATTGATATTCCAAACTATACTAAAGGCAGGTTTTTTAATCCGCTAAAGTTTGGCTTTACTTTAATCTACAATTTTTGGGGAAAGTATTTAAGCAAGCTTACCACTATCAAAGACTTGAATTTGTATCTTCCAATTGGGTTGACTGCAATTTTGGGAAGCTTTGTCCTGTTGATAATATTATTAAAAAAAAGATTTGTGCAGGGAGCGATATTTTTTTTACTGCTATCGTTTTCCGCGCCCCGGGGAAATATGCAGGAGTTTAAAGAAACCGATTATCAAATTGGGGTATTTCTGTTGTTGGGAGTGATAAGCGCTGTATATTTTTTGATAGCTACCAACGGAAGTAAATTAGAAAGCGTTTTGCAGGCGGATATTAAAAGAATCGTCAGATTAATATTGGGAGTTTATTTATTTTTCTCATTCGTCTTTTTGCTGAAAAATACTTATGACAAATGGTATCTGAGATATACGCAAAAAATGCCCTCAATAATGGATAAGTCTTTTACCGCAGATTTTTTAGATGAGATTCTTGAAGAAGGAGACAATTATTGGGTCGGGCCATATGAACCTCATGAGTCCTTTTTTGTTAAAAAAGGTAGGATTCCAGGGCGCTACTATATCATGCTTCCGCAGTATGGTCAGAGCGACTATATAAAAAATAATTTTATATCGGATTTTGCCAAAAATCCGCCCAAAGTCATAATTTTTAAGACCGATACCGGAATATTCGGGACTCCAACATATGAGTTTGGCAGTTTTCTTCTTGACTGGATGAGAAGCGGTTATACTTTGCTTGAGGAATTTGAAGGATTAAAAATTCTCAAAAGTCCATCATCTTTTAAAATAGATAAGCATCTTTATATCCTAAATTCGGAAAAAGACGAAATATTAATGAAATTGAAGAACCATGGTTATATTAATTGAAATTTTTTATTCCTGAGAGACATTTTTCGCCGCTTTACTTTTGCTTAACTTCATATACTTAAATAACAATAAAACAAAGACTTGAATAAGGGTAAGAGTTATTATTTTAAGAAAAATATCGCTTTGTAAAATATTTTTTAGAACAGGGAACTTTGGCGACCACCAATTATGGTACATATTGACAAAACTAAATAATGAGATAAAGAGATAAGAGATAAGGAGATATTTATTCTTGATAGAAGCAATCAGTAAAAAAGGGAGCGCGAGAATCAAGTGTCTTTCGTGTATTTTAGTAAGAAAAAGAAAAGAAGCCAGAGAGAGGAGACATCCGGCATAAAACACTTTTATTGAAAAAACCATTCTGAACGCCGCTTCGTTATTCGGGCTTCGAGGGGCAATCAGGCAGGAATGACAAATAAGTCTAATAAGGATAAATAAACTTAAGACACCCACAATCATATACCCCCAAATCTCATATGAAAGCGAAAATAAAAAAATTTTCGAGGCAAGAGTGGCGCGTGATCCGGTTAACAGGTACCAAAAATTAAATGCATGATTTGAAGTATAAGGAATTCCGGAAACAAGAAGGATTTTGTTCAGGTAGATTGATAAAGGAAACGTAATAATATTGCCGGTTTTATAAAAAGGGAGAAAAAAAAGCCAAAAGATAAAAGCGGAATTAATTATTGATGTCCGGAGATTTTTATTACGCACCGATTTAACCGGAGTTGGATTCTTCACTTCGTTCCGGATGACATACTGTGTAATTAGAAATAGCGGAGCAAAAATAATCGCTGTCTGTTTGGAGAGCAATCCTAAGGTAAATAAACCCCAAGACAAAACAGTTTTACTTCTAAAAATAAGATAATAAAAGGAGGACAAGACAAAAAAAAGCGGGATAGAATCTATCTGGCCCCAGTAAGCGCTATTATAAAAATAGGCGGGATTAAAAAGTACTAAAATAGATACTATATTGCTGATCGACCGGTTTTTGTCATTAATTTTTTTAATAAGTAGATAAGATATGTAGGCAATGCCAATGTCAGCCAGTATTGCCGGAAGTTTAAGCAGGTAGGGAAAGTAATTAAAATTCTGCAGAAAATAAATTAAATTAGAAGGAAAGACAGGAACATGAAGATTCAAAAACCAGGCCAACTGATATATCCAATTCTTAACTTGATAAAGTAAAGCGAAAATCAGGATAATTAATGGAGGATAATTAGCTGATGTATGACCATAGAGTTTTTCGAAGTTTCGGTCATAAAATCCAGAAAATCCATTTCTCACGGCATCTTCACCCCAGATCATATGGTTGGTTACGTCGCCGCTGAAGGTCTGGAAACTGATAAAGATACGAAAAATCAATCCCAAAAATAAAAGGAGGAAAAGATTTTTGCGCATGATTGCCATTCCCGCTTAAGCGGGAATCCAGAAGTTAAATTATATAGATTCCGCATCCCAACTTCGTCTATCGGTTTCATTGAGCCGGGCAGGTGCGGAATGATATTGATTTAATAAATAATTTTTTAGGAGGTGGAGTTTTGTCCGGAAAGGAGCGTATTTCAAACCAAATTTCAATCTGTTCTTATTTTGAAATTTTTGATGGATTGGGGAACCTGATCCGCCGGTTGATTGTGAGATTTTGTGCCAAATGACAATTGAGGGGTCGAAATAAAGATTAATACCGGCTCTTTTTGCCCTGACACAAAAATCCGCATCCTCAAAGTAGAGAAAATAACTTTCATTCCAGAACCCAATCTTTTCATGGACGCTTTTGTCATAAAGCATGAGCGAGCCATTGACGAAATCAATCTTTTTAAATTTATCAAACTGTCCTTTATCTATTTCATCTACCCCGATATGAGGTGTCATGGCGTGATTCCAGTCGACGAATCCTCCTGCATACCAGATGATTTTACCGAGGTCGGATTTTTTATACCTGTTTTGATGATACTCGTAGCCAGGGGCATAATAGATTTTTCCCCCGATTATTGCGGAGACGTGACTGGAGGTTGATTTAATGCATTTTTTGACAAAATCCTCCTCAAAATAAATATCATTGTTTAAGATACAAAAATATTTGTAACCGTCTTTTAAAGCATTTTTTAATCCGCAATTTATTCCATGGGCATAGCCTTTATTTTTAGCCGGAATTGTTATTCCGGCAATTCCGTCTAATTTGATTATTTTTCGCTGCGGAGAAACATCGATATTGTATAAAAAGTAATTTTTATTTGTTTGTTTACGTAGACTGTCTAAGAATCCGTCAAGTACAGTATAATTCTCGTAGACGACGTTGATTAAGGCCAGTTTTCCAATTGTCATGTTGAACGCAGTAAAACATCTCTCGCGAATGCGAGTTCTCTCAAAAGCAAGTAAATACTGCTCAAATAAATTGAGAGATCTCTCGGCTCCGCTTGGGATGAAAAAATTAAAAAAATGAAATCTGCCTTTGATTATAGCAAAAAGCATAAAATACTCCTTTTGGTTATCCTTCCAGCCTTCTTGCTATATATGTTGATCATCTTCCCGAGCGGAACTTTTTTCTGTTTTAAGGCTGCGTGCGGAATAAACTTTTGGGGTGTACATGGTCATGACGGGATCTGGCATCTGGCTATAGCCAACGTCGCTTTTAACAAATTTCCCTTTGTCGCGCCCACCTTTTCCGGTGAAAATCTATACGGCTATAACTATCTGCTCGATTTGTTTATTTTTTTGCTGTCAAAAGCCGGAATTCCGGCGATTGTCAGCTATTTTAAGATACTTCCGGCTATCTGGTTCATTTTATTTACCTGCCTTTTGATTATTTTGGCGAGAATGATCAAGAACAATCCCAAATTTGTCGGCTTCTTTCTTTTTTTTAATTATTTTGCCGGATCTTTTTATTATTTAATCAAGCTTTATCATGAGGGCAGCATCAATGACTCTTCAACGCAAATACCGCAACCGGCAATGATCATGATGTCAAACCCCCCCTTTGCTTATTCCTTATTATTAATCCTTTGGATACTGATTCTTTTAAAAGATAAAGAAGTCAGTCTAAAAAAATTTTTTTTAATCAGCTTCTGCTTATTTTTGATCATAGGCCTGAAGTTTTACGCGGGAGCGATAAGCGTATTTTTGGTTGTAGCTTATGTAATGTTATTCATCCCCGGAATGAGGATTAAATTAAAATACCTGTTTATCATTTGCTTATTTGTAATAGGGGGCATTTTACTTTTTTACGACCCCCTAAGATCCCTAAAAACAGGAGCGATTTTCGGTTTTGCTCCTTTTGCTTTGGTACATACAATTACGGAATCACCCAATATGGTATATCTGCAAAATCTTACCGATGCCCGCTATTTTTTAATAGCACACGGAATCGGTCCCCGTCTTATAGCGATTGAGACCTTGAATCTAGCAATCTTTTTATTTTTTTATCTGGGAACCCGCTTTTTCGGATTATTCTATTTAGCGTTCTTACTTTTGAAAAAGCAGTTGGGGAAGTTTGATTTTGCGGTTATCCTGGCGATTGTTTTCTCGATTTTATTGACCGTTACTTTAGTGCAGAAAGCGGAATGGTGGAACACGATACAGTTTTTCTACTATTCGATTTTTCTTCTGACAATTTATCTAAGCAGATTGTCCTTTGATTTATGGAATAGTAAAAATATGGCATTAAAGGCGGGAGTCATTGCGATTATATTGCTTTCCATACCAACCACTTTCGATATGACTAAATTCTTCCGGACCGCGCCCGGAGCAACCTACGTATCTAAAAGCGAATTAGATGCTTTAAAATTTTTAAGCAAACAACCAGACGGTGTCGTTTTGACTTCTTTATACAATAAGAAGTGGAAAGATATTTTGAAAACCGGGGAGATCTTTGCTTATGAGGATACGGCATATGTAGCAGCTTTTACGGGCAAGCAGCTATATCTGGCGAATATTTTGCAGTTGAGATTAACAGGCGTTTCGTATGAAGACAGGTTGACAAGAGTTAAGGATTTAGATTGTTCGGTTCTTAATGAGGTGGATTACGTCTACGAAGTTAAGATTTTTCCCGACGGGGAAAAAATTATGGCAAGATGCAGCCCGAAAAATGCCAAAAAAATTTATGAAAACAGCAAAACAACAGTCTATTCAGTAAAAAATAGTTTATGAAGTCAGTAGTCGACTATGCCAAAAAAAATAAACTTCTTTTATTAGTCATTCTGCCTGCGTTTTTTTCATATTTATCGGTTATATTTCCCAGCGGTAGTTATTATTGTTTTGGGGGAGATTGTGGTATTTATTTTTTCGGGGCGCAGGGAAGGGATGCTATCTGGCATTTGGCAATAATTGAAAATTCATTCAATAAAATTCCCTTTGTTAATCCGGTGTTTTCGGGAGAAAAGCTTTATGGATATAATTGGCTTCTCGATTGGTTGATTTTTTTATTAACCAAGCTGGGTATGTCGAGTGTGACCGCTTATTTCAGATTTTTACCTATTGTCTGGTTTATTCTTTTTACCTTTTTGTTGATCTTCTTTGCCAGAAAAATTAAGAATAATCCGCTTTTTGTAATGCTATTTTTATTGTTGAGTTACTTCGCCGGATCATTTTCATATCTGCTGACCTTATTCCATACGGGATCGATTAAGGGATCTTCACTGCTGTTTCCCCAACCTGTGATACACATGATGTCCAATCTATCTTATGCTTTTTCATTGCTGTTATTTTTACCGATACTGATTATCTTAAAAGCAGGTAAATTAAACTTTCAAAAAATAATTCACATCGGTGTCTGCCTGTTTTTAATCATGGGGTTGAAGTTCTATGGAGGAGCAATAAGCGTTTTTCTTGTTTTTACATATGTCATTCTATCAAACATAAGTCAGGAAGCGGGAATGATAATTAAATTCAAATATTTGTTGATCATCAGTCTATCTGTAATAGCCGGTCTTTTGTTTTTCTACGATCCCCTAAGATCCTTAAAAACAGGACAAATCTTCGGTTTTTCCCCTTTTGCTCTGGTACATACGATTACCGAGTCGCCCAATCTTTTTTATCTCCGCGGTCTAACAAACGCAAGATATTTTATCCAAGCGCAAGGCAAGATCGGGCCAAGACTGATTGTTATAGAATCGTTGAATTTATTCCTATTCCTGTTTTTTTATTTAGGGACAAGGTTTTTCGGATTTTTTTACACCGGTTTCTTATTGGTTAAAAAGAAACTGGATAAGTTTGATACAGCAGTAATATCTGCAATACTTTTTTCCATCCTGTTGACGGTGATGTTGGTCCAGAAAGGAGTCTGGTGGAACACGATACAGTTCCTCTTTTATGCTATTTTCTTGCTTACGATTTATCTAGCCGAAATGGTTTTTAATCTTATAAAAACCGGAAGAATACAAAGACTTCTAATTGGAGTTTTGCTGATTTTATCGTCCGTTCCGACCTCTTACGACCTGGCCTTTCATCAACGGCGAACCAGTCCGGTTTTTATTCCAACACCGGAGATAGAAGCTCTTAAATTTCTCAAAAAACTACCCGAAGGAATAGTGTTTATCTCTAACCGTGAAGAATTATCCAAAAACATCAATGATCCTATCCCGCTCAGTAATTTTCAGGACAGTTCTTATATAGCAGCATTTACCGGCAAAAGACTTTATTTTGCCGAAGCCCAAACTTTAGGCGTGATGGGTGTAGATTACAAGCAAAGACTTCAGCGAATAAAGAAAAAAGATTGTACCGTCCTTGAAGAAGTCGGCTATGTTTATGAAATCAGAAATTTTCCCAAGGTTGACAAAATATTGGCGAGGTGCAAACCCAAAAATTCTAAGATTGTTTTCAAAAATGAATCCGTGATTATTTACTCGATGATGAAATAAGCAGTTTTATCAGAGTAGTCTTTATAGTAAATTTGATCCGCTTTCAATTTATCCAGACTTATTTTTTCGACGATATTATTGTATTCTTTTTCCTCAAAGCATTTTTCCGAGACGACGGCATTAATTAACGAGAAGTAATTTTTTGTTTTATCACACGTTTTAAAATAAAATCCTTCCCAATCAAGAGTTAATCCTTTGCTGAGCGAAGTTTGAGCTGAGTTAAGTCGCCCGGACGAAGGATTTTTTAAAAAGACCAGACTGAAAAGCAGATCTTTGGGTGAATTATGGTAGATTGTAATTTTATTGCCTTCATTAGTTTGAAGATAACCGGCAAGCTGTCTTTCGTTTTCATTGAAAAGTTCTCCTACGGTAACCGGTCTTCGGAAATAATAACCATAGATAAAAGTCAAAATGTTAGATGCAAGAAGCAAGAAGCATAAAGCAATAATAAGTTTTTTATATTTATTTTTTTGAATTATTGAAAGTCCAAAATTAATTCCCAGTGTCAAAAGATAAGAGTATCCTACAGTTGAAAGTATTCCTCTGATGGCAAAAGAGGCGCCATGGGTACTGAGTAAAGTTGGGATAATCCCAACCGGAATAAAACCCAGTATGTAAAAATCTTTAAGTTCGGCCCTTTTGCCCAGCGAAATTATTCCTAAAAAATAAAAGATGACGAAAGTCAAAAAGAACTGGCCTCCTACCGCGTTGCCGTTAATCGCGCTGTCATCGCCTTTTTTAAATAAGAAGCTGGGATCAAAGGCTTTTACGGTATTTTCTAAGATATAGTCTATGGGTACAGTTAATTTATTACTGAAAAACCGGTCAACAATTGCAGGCGCAAGCGAAGTCATCCTGCGAAAGTCCACCTCAAGCGCATTTTTTTCATAATTAAAAAAGATAATTTCTTGTAACCTGTTCGTACTGATTTGAGGTTCAAAATTGAAGGCAAGGAAAACCAATAAAAAATAAAATAATAAATTTACTAAAGAAATTTTTAAAAAAGAGTATTTATTTTTGTTTTTCAAAAAATAAAATAATTCGAGATAGATAAGGAGAAAGGGAATGAGAAGTCGAAAACCCTGATAAGTAAAAAAAGTTAAACTAAAAAGCAGATAGGCTAAAAACCTCTTTTTTTTAAAATAGAAAAGAATTCCAAGCAGGAGTAATACTATGGCCAGAGGAATATCAAGAGCCAGCCTGGCGAGGTGAAAGATCCAGGGGCTGAAACAAAAAATAATTGTAGTCAGAAGTGACAGAGTCTTATTTTTAGTGATAAAAAAAATCAGGTCATAAACTAAAAATATCAGCAGTGCAGATATCAAGATAAACGGCAGACGCGCATTAAAGACATTCGGAGGTAAAAATAATGACCAGATAGCTGAATAATAGATGGCAATTAAGGGATTGTTTGGGCTGATCTTATCAAAAACCAGCGGGAAACGGTTGCCATACAGATCTTTGCCGGTTTTGGCAATTGAGTAGCCGGATAATACAATATCCCGCTCATCATGGAGAAGAAAAATCTGATCAAGCGCAGGGAGGCGTATGAGGATGAATAAAAAAAAGAGGAAAAATAAAACTTTTTTTGTTTTTAAAAAATCAATTATTTTTGCCATACTGAACTCGTTTCAGCATCTGATTTAAAACCAGATTCCGAAACAAGTTCGGGATGACTAATATTATTTAAAAATTTTAAGCAGTTTATTCTGTATTTTAAGTCTCATTTTTTCACCTGCCGGTACCAAATTTTTATTAACCAGCCAAAAGCTGGTTTCGAAGTGCAAGTTTTTTGTAAAAGTTTGGAACTCTTTTGGAGTATTTTTTTCAGTTTCAGCATATTTTTTCATCTCCCAAAAGTAAAAATAAGCCAAGAAATAATAAAACATCTGCAAGATTGAGAGGACAAGTCCGTGCATTCCGTCTTTGTAACCTTCAAGTGCGAAAAAGCGGCTGATGAATTCGGTAATTGATTTTTGAAAAGTTGAAGCAAGAGTAAATTTTTCTTTTTTTGCAATTGCTAATTTAGCTTCTGATTTGGCGTATCTTATGGCTTTTTCCAGATATTGATCCAAATTGTCGTAGTTGTAATGAAGAAGAGCGTTTGTTTCTTTTGCCTCAAATTTAAATTCTTTTCCTTTTACTTTAGGAACCGGATGCAACTCTTTTGGCCAAATGACCGAATTTTTTTTGAAAAGTCTCAGTTGATAATCTGGCCACCAGCGGGACTGCTGTATCCACTTGCCGAAGATGATATTTTTGCGGGGGAAGAATATATAATCGTGTTTCTCGATAAGAGTCTGGAGATAGGAGATAATTTCCTTCGGAAATATTTCATCCGGATCAAGATAAAGAATATAATCGCCTTTTGCCCGTTTTTTCAAATCTTCCTTGACCAGATCGGCAAAAGGAGTGTCAGAAGGCAAATCAATAAGCTTAATTTTTTTATCATTAAGCAGTCTTTTTTTATAATCATTGCCAATATCGATATTACCGATAATTATCTCCGATACTAAAGCTTTTATTGACTCAAGCGACTCAAAAAGACGGGGAGGATTATTTTTTACAACGATGATTGCAGTAATTTTCATTTTGAGAAAAATAATGTTTTAACCTCGGATATCAGATCAGTTCTAAAGATCAGTTTCAATATTATAAAGTAAATTAGAACGGAGAAAACGATGGCAAAAATCAAAAGCCAGAGTAATGGAGCGGCTGAGACGACAATGAGGTAGGTAATTATTCCCATCAGTAAAGCTGCAATTATCGGTTTATAAACCGATGGCAAAAAGTTGAAGGCTATTTCCTTTTTGCTAATAAAAACAACAACGATAAACGAAAGTGAAAGGATTAACTGGTTTAAGGGGAATCCGTAAAGTCCAAAGTAGTTAATGAAGGGCGGAGTGAGAATCCAAGTTGACACAGTCCATAGAAGCATGAAAGAAAAAGAAATTTTAACTTTTCCCAGGGCGTTAAACAGATTGATAAAGGGAGTTGAATAAGAAGAAAAAAAGGAAGCTGCTAGAAAGATATAAAAATAAGGTAATGCAGGCTCCCATTTGTTATAGCGGGGGATTATCTTCACCAATGGCATCATCAGGATCGCGAGTCCGACCAGAGTAGGGGCAAGTAGCGCTGTCTGATAGTTTAACAGCTTCTCGGTAAGTCTGCCGATTTTGGCTTTGTCGGTCTGGATTCTTGAAATGACCGGAAAGAGGACGCGGTTGATATTATCCATGATTATTCTTATCGGCGACTCTGCCCACTTCTTAGCCCAGCCGATATAACCCAATCCTTCAAATCCTAATACCTTGCCAAGATAAAGAGTGATAAGGTCATCCTTAAACAAAGCTAAAAAAGAACTTGCCTGAAAAGGAACTCCGAAAGAAAGAAGGTTTTTTAGACTTTTTATAGAGATACCGATAACGGGAACCCAAAAAGATATAGTATACATGGCAATTAATCCAACGGCAGATCTAAAAAGCACCGCATAAGTAAAACTCATAACGCCGAAGTTTAGAAGAGCCAAAATTATCGTAGTCAAATAAAAACAGGTGTTTTCGATGATTTGCACAATGACTATTTTTTGAAACTGAATTTTTCGCTCCAGGAAAATCGAGGGAATGGTTTTAAGCGAGGAAATAAAAAAAGCCGCCAAAAGAGCCCAATAAAGATAAATCCCCGCCAGAGGAAGACCGTAGAAATCCCTGATAAAAGCTGTTGAGTAGAACCCGACTGTGACTAACGTCAAGATAAGCAGCTGTTGGACGGTGAAAGTTGTTCGGATGTCATTTTTACTGATCTCTTTTTTTTGAATGAGAGAAGCTGCAAGACCAATATCAGAGAAATAGTTTAGTAGAGAAATAATTGATAAGACGGTTATATACATGCCAAAAATAGTAGGCGAGAGCAAGATTGTAAGAGTAAGATTGGCAACCAAACCCAAAACCGCAGAGTAACCGCTTTGGAAAAATAGACTCATCACGCTTGTTATAATCTGCTTATGCATAAGGTAAGGTCGGCAGTGTTTGATCTACTGCTTTTATTTATTATAACAGTACCGGCTTTCTTGAGTCTTCTGAATAGTGAGTATTTCTCAATGCATGACGATCAACATATAGTCAGATTATATCTTCTGGATCAGGGCATAAGGCAGGGTTACCTTTATCCACGCTGGGTAGACGGATTGGGTTTTGGGTTCGGCTATCCTTTATATAATTTTTATCCACCTTTGATATATTACATTGGTGAGTTTTTTCATATATTGGGATTTTCCCTTATTTGGTCGGTTAAGTTGGTTTTTATCTCCGGGTTTATTTTAGGAGCAATAGGGATTTATTTATTGGTAAAAAAATATACTAACAGACTATCTGCTTTAGTCAGTGCTGCTCTCTATACTTATTTTTTCTATCATGCGGTTTTAATTTATGCCAGAGGGGCTTTGGCTGAGTTCTTCGCGCTAGCTATTTTACCTTTTGTTTTTTTATCCATGGATAATTTGGTTGATAAGACTAATTGGAGGAATTGTATATTGTTTGGAGTAAGTTTGGCTTTGCTGATTTTGACTCAACCCCTGATCGCTCTGCCTTCGATGATATTTATCGGGTTTTATTTTATCTTTTATTTGCTCAAGACAAAATTTAAACACAAATTTATATATCTGTTTGCCGGATCATTAATTTTGGGATTATCATTATCGGCTTTTTATTGGTTGCCATCCCTGTCGGAGAGAAAATATACTTTAACCGATAAGATTCTCACCGGTGAGTTGGCAAGTTATAAACTGCACTATATCTATCCCGGGCAATTTATTTACTCCCCTTGGGGATTCGGAGGATCGGCTGAGGGTTTGGCAGACGGAGTAACGTTTCAATTAGGCAAGGTTCATATAGGATTAACAATTGGGGCAATATTATTAGCAGTTGTTACTTATTTTTTAGAGCGCTTTCGTCATTCTGTCAGCCGGGTGCCATATGGTACCCGGTCGTCCAGAATCGTAGTTCAAAACAGCGATCCCGACTTAGTCGGGATGACATTGCCGTATTTCTTTTTTTGTGTTTTTCTACTTATTTTTAGTCTTTTTATGACCACGGGGTACTCGTCATTCATCTGGGATAGGGTTGGATACCTTTGGTATCTGCAATTTCCCTGGAGATTTTTGACTTTTACTACAATTTTAATTTCTATCCTTGGAGGTTGTTGTATTTTTTTCATTTTTAGATTATTAAATCAATATATTGAACCTCGGGGGTTCAATGTATTGATACAAGGCTTTATATATAATATTCTTGTAATTTTTTTAGTGGCGGGGACGATAATTACTTATCAGAAATACTTTAAACCGCAGAGAGTACTGATGGTTACTGATAAAGAGTTAACGGCCCGGGAGGAGATAAGTTGGAGAATAAGCAGGACTTCTTATGAATTCGTACCTAAAGGAATCAAAACTAAAAAGTCGGAGCTGGATACGACAGAGCTGGCAATAGAAAAAAAAGATCTACCGCAGGATCCTTATAAAGTGATTTTAGGAGATGCAGATATCGAAACAGTCAAAAACAATTTTCAAAATAAGGAGTTTTCCGTCAATGCAAAAACACAGTTGATCTTTAGACTTAATACTTATAATTTCCCGGGCTGGACTACATATTTAAACTCGCAAAAAACGTCCATTAACGACAGGAATGATTATAAATTAATTACCCTAAATATTCCCCAAGGACAACACGAACTTAAATTTGTATTTAAAAATACACCAGTAAGAAATCTTGCCAATTTTTTAACTCTTACTGCCGTTGGAGTTTTAGTCATGCTGAATATATTTCAGCATCTAAATTTAAGAAAAAACAGATCCTGAATCAAGTTCAGGATGACGCAATAATTCTTATTTCGTCAGTTCAAAAAGGTAGATGGTTGATTTTTTGCCCGGTTTGTCAAATTTCTTAATTAATCTAAGCGGCCATTCCGAAGGGAAATCTTTTCTTTGAGCAAAGACTGCATAGACAAATTTTTCATCAAGTTCTTTTTGATTTTCTAACAGAGCTTTTTTGTCCAGCGGCCAGAAACCTTTGATAAAAATTTTATCCCCTGGTTTAGTAAACACATCCAGGACATCCCCAACGAGACCGAAGTTGCCTTCGGCAAGAAGAACCACTTCTTTGTCATCGGATATTTCGCGGGCAAATTCAACTATTTCCCTGGCTCCGATTCCCACGGTTGCCCCTTCCACGTACTGCCCCCGGTCGATTTCAGGAAAGGGAATTTTGGGGTAATCGAAGAAAATTGTGTAGTTGTAGTAAATAAAAAAAGTAGCCAGCAGTAAATAGCAAACAGTTTGATAACGATTATTTAAAGTGGTGAAGAAATAACTTGCAAAAACAACCAGAATACTTCCGAAAAAAATGAGATAGCGGGGAAAGATTACCTTCGAAAAAAAAGCTATAGCAAGGAAAGGAAACAAGATCCAAGACGCAAGATACAAACTTAATTTCAATTCTGCCTTAAGTAGTTTCCAAAGTCCCAAAATTGCAAAAAAGAAAAGGATGAACCCCGATTCGTTAATGACGTATTCGGGAATTATTTTTATATTATGGAAAAAGCTCATAAACGGATTTTGTAAAAATTCATCCATGGTCATTACAAAGGTAGCGTTTTTTTGCGCTACGTAATGGAAGAAAGGGGAGAGTCTTTGGACGTTGTAGACAACTAAAGCTAAGATAGAGGAAATTATAAATAATAAATAATAATTAATAATTTTAGGAATTGTCTTTTTTATAGATTTTTCAAGCTGTAATAAAGGGGCTAAGACGGATAATGCAAAAAATATTCTTACCGACGATTTGGCAAGAAGTGAAAATCCCGCAACCAGGCCAAAAATTAAAGCTATATCAAGACGGACTGTCTTTACCAGAAGAATCGAGAAGAACAAAATCCATATAAATCCCGCATTAACGGCAGAGTCAACCAAAGCCATTCTGTCGTAAAAGAGAAAGTAAGGAGTAAATACGCAGATAAAACCGCCAACAAAAGCGGTTTTTTTGTTAAAAAGATAAAAAAGAAGAGTGAACATTCCGATTAATGCTGCAAAACCGGTAATAACCGAGAATAGCCTTCCTGCAAGGAGTGCATTATCTGGAAACAGTTTAAGAAAAGGTATGGTTCCCCAGGTTTGAAGCGGCTGCTTGCCGTCTGTGAGCGAGATGAATCTCCAGCTGGCATCATGCCAGGCGACTTTAGCCCATCTGATATAGATTCCCTCATCGGAAAAAATCGGAAATTGGTCAAGATTATAGAGTCTGGTTAATAAGTAAATAAAAATAAGAAGAATTAAAAGTAAGAAATCTTTTTTAGAAAAGCTTTTTTTTATCCAAACAAAAATATTAAATATATTGAACATAAATCAGCTTATTATAATTATACTACCGTTTGTACAGGGAAAAAGAATTAAATTTTTTAATTTCATTTGAATTGTTATTTATTAATTGTGAGTCATCACTTTTTACAGCAAGACATTCATTTTTCTTTAAATTTTCTACGGGAGTTTGATAAATAAAATTAACCTTCTTTCCAAAATAATAGACAATTGAAGGGTGGTCACCCCATTGTCTTGTGGAAGTGATGGTTAACTTCATACTCTCAAGAGTTTTTGTTGCTTCGCGGGTATCCCTTCCAACCAACACCGACAGAGAATCACATTTTTCTTTTGCGAAAAGGGCAAGATCGTAGTAGTCTTCGGGTTTGGAGTAAAAGGTAGTGAAGAAGTTGGTTTTTAGGAAGTTGGTATAGAAGAGGTAACTAATAATTAGCATGATTAAAATAATTGTCATTCCGGACTTGTTCCGGAATCCAGATCTTGAAACATGTTCGGGATGACTAAATAGACTGGATTCCCGCTTTCCTGTCAGCGCAGTCTGGCGCGGGAATGATAAATGGTAAAAAGGATAGACTGCAAGAAATGCGAATTGGGGAATGGCGGGGTAGAGATACCAGAAGATTTTAGTTTTGGTTAAGTTGAGAAAAATAAACCAGGGAAGTAAGAACGATGAATATAATAATTTAGCAACCTGATCCATGGTAAGGGATCTATCGCGAATGCGATTTTTTCTCAAATAAATTGAGAGATTCTTCGCTGCGCTCAGAATGACAATTGCTAAACCTACCAAAGAAGGCCAAAAGAAGACACCGAGTTGTTCGCGCATTAAATCAATGTAATAAGTACGCTGGCCGAAATGGGATTCGATAGAGGTAGTGACTCGCATGAAGTGGGTTTCGATTATGTGCTGCTGCCAGAAGTTTTTACGGAAGGAGAAAAGCATGATTATATACCAGATTGACAAAAAAGCGATTTGTATCATTGCCATTCTTATTAACCGAAGCGGTTCTCCCAGCCGACTTAATGTCGGCTTCTCCAACCGTTTCGGTTTACGAAATTTAAAACGTATCGCTCCCCACAAAATAATTAAGTTGTAGGCGAGAAGAATGAACGCAGGGTAGAATCCGATTAAAGATTTTGTCAAGACAGAGATTGTTAAAAATACAAAACTTAGCCAAAAATTTTGAACGAATAGGAGATATCCGAGCCATCCGATGAGGAGAAACACATCTAAGTTCACAATTTGTGATCGTTGGAGAAAGATAGGGGTAAAGGCGGTGATGATTACAGTTAGACTTGCCAATAGATTATAAACCGAAACGGGTATACCACTTTGCTTCTCAACCGCTTCGGTTACAGTGAAGGCTTTAAGGTAATTGGAATAAACAAAAATAAGGGCGATTATTGATAATATTAAGGAGAAAATTCTCAGTGAGATTTCCGGCCGAATAAAGGAAGTAAGTTTCATAACCAATCCAAAGATCCAAAAGGGAAGCGGAGGTTTATCCAACCACGGTTCTCCCTGCCACAGAGGCACAAGAGATTTATTCTCGATAACTTCTTTGGAGACCTGGACGTTGATAGACTCGTCCCAGTCGAAGAATGGAGCAGAAAAAACGATTAGTTTATAACCGATAATAAAAAAATAAAAAAGAAGAAAGATAATTAATGGTAAATGAGATTTAATTTGAAATTTGAAACTTGAATTTTTCAACGAATTTTAAATTTAATGTTTACTAATATATTTTGTATTAATCTTCCAAAATAAATTGCCAGCAAAATATTTAAGGGAATAAAAAGCAGTAGTAAATACCTTGGATAAATGGGAGTGAAAAAAAGAAAACCATTGTAGACCAATAAAAATGCAAGCAAGAACCGGACTAAATCTTTGATATTATGCTTTCCGTCTTTTTTTTTCAATAATGGATATAAAGATAAAGACCCTAAGACGAAAAATATAGGCCAAACTATTGTCCAGTACTTATATGGATAAACTGGATAATCTCCAGACCAAAACTTCCATTTGTTGAAAAAGATTAGATTTAAATAATTCCCCCAAAGTCTGGACATATCAATCTGTGATTGAGAATAAAAAGTCCAGATCCATTTCTGCACACCCAAAAATCCTCTAAAGTTACCTCCCAGTACAAAATAACGGAAATAAGTTAACAAATATACTACGAGACCGAAGAAATTGATGAAAAACAGATCTTTAATAAAATAATTAATTTTACTTTTTCGAAAAAGATAAAACAAAACCAGTGTTAAATCTAATAACAAAAAATAAAAAAGGAAAAATTTTACCGAAATGAAAAAACCAAAAAAAATTCCTGAAAATATTAGATAAAAAAAATTGGCGTTTTTTTGATAGGCGACAAAAAAAACCGAAAATGACACAAAAAACAGCAATTGAAAAATATCCAGTTGGGGTACATGTATCAGTTGTTCATGAAAAACAGTCGATACGGTAGTAAGAAACGTAGCCAATGAACCGGAAATGATTGAATCGGTGGATAGATATACAAGAACAAAAATTGAGACTAAAGATATTAAACCGGCAATAAAATTTCCGGCATGTTGATTATTAAAAACTGCTATAGACAATCCTATTAAGTATTTTCCTAAAGGAGGAACTTCCGGATTAATTAAAATCGGATTTACTCCCTTAATATATTCATAGGCGGCATAAGAGTATAGTTCTTCGTCAGAAATCGGGTTATCCGACCCCGAAATTACCCATTGGGAATTTAGGTATTTATTCTTGTAATAATTCGGGTTATAAGAATTCAAATTCCTATATTTATACCAGAAGATATTGAGGCTAAAAATGATCAGAGAAACAAGAACTAAAACTAGCGAGAAAATTACAGAGTTTGGATTTTTTCCCATAGTCGCAGATTTAAAATTCTCCGGATTGATCCGTTTAATTCAAAAGACTTATTAAATACTATTTTTTGATAGCGAAAATATGTCCTTAAGTCGTACAATGAAGAAAGTATAATCAAAAAAATAAGGGAAATAATTGTAAGCAGTAAAAATTTATTAGATTTTTGTTCGGATTGAAACAAGTATATCAAGCCGTTTCCGATAAAATAAACGGAAGGAGCCAAAACTGTAAAAGTTCTTAAAGAATTAGGATTTCCGGCAGGATAAGTAAATAAGGCCGGAAGCAGAGATAATAAAAAATAAGTAAGAAAAAACTGGTTAAAAAAATTTTTCACCTTGAAAATCGATACTGCCGCTCCAAAAAGAAATAATGCTCCGATGGCAGGATTGAAATGAGCTTTTCCGGGATAATTATGTCTGCCGTTTAAATCACCGGAAAAAGTAAACATGCCGGTAAGCTTGGTTATATTCTCAGCAAAATAAGACAGTTTAGTCTGGAGATCAAGTTTTTTATCGGTAAGAAATAACTGTTCTTTAATTCTTAAATCGGGGTGAGATAAAAGATAGATAACCAGAGGTGAAGCGGCAATCAAAAATACCGATGCAAAAATTAGAGCATTACGTTTAATTAGTCGTTTTCCCGAGTAAAAGATTATAAAAAGAAAAGGCAAAAGAAAAAAAATCCGGCCGGGGTAGTAAGAATGAAAAGCCAGACCGGAAAAAAAAGCAGTAAGTAAAAGATACGCTATTGGGTTATTCCGGCTTGCCCGGAATCGTTGTTTGGAAGTACGATTCTGGACGCCCGGGTACCGTATAGTATCTGGTTGCCAGAATGACTTCTGAAAATATTTAAGAAAAAAATAAATCGCCGCCAGCTCCAAAAACAAAAGAAAAGTTGCTTCGAAAGAAAAGCGGGCGAAATTAAAATACCAGCGGGAAGTAAGCAGAATAAATGACAAGAGAAAAGGGAGAAACCGGTAATTTAAAAAGTGTTTTTTAAAATAATGCAGTCGGAAAAATACAATTCTGCAGATGAAGTAAAAAAGCAATATATTTAAAATTCCAAAGAAAGCCGAGGGGAATCTTAAAGCAAAATTACTCAGACCAAAAAGTTTAATAGATCCCAAGATGATATAAAAATACAGTGTCGAGTGACCTGTAGCTAATTGGCTAAAAGACGTATAACGTTCCCCCTCCAAAGATAATGCCAAGCGGGTAAATTCCACTTCATCCCAAGATAATTTTTTGGGAACTTGGTTGAATTGAAAAAAGACTACGAAAGAAGAAACAACTAATAAAATAAATATTTCTATACTTAATTTTTTCATTTGATTTAATATCATTCCCGCGAAAGCGGGAATCCAGAACGGTAGCTGGATCCCCGAACAAGTCGTGGATGACAACAGGTGATATCAATATTTATGGAGTAAATCGTAATATTTTATTTTTATTATATCTTCGAGCGTATCCAGCGAATCGCTAAAAAAATTGACATTTTTTGTCTCGACATGAAGCCAACTTACAGGTACTTGCTTGATCTTATATCCGAGTTTGATCGCGATGAATAAAAATTCCAGATCGAATCCGGCCGTAACAGAAGAACCTTCAGCAGTTCTTTTATTATGGAAGACTTGTAATCTATCGATGATTTTTAAAGCTACCTGACGTTTGAATAATTTAAACCCATTTTGAGTGTCCTTTAGTCCTTTTAAACCGATAATCATATCTCTGATGACAATAAATCCGATGGACATTAATTTACGTAAGATAGGCGCGCCTTCCCTTTTGTTGTTGCGGGAGCCGATGACGATATCATAGCCGTTGTCAACCTCCTTTATTAATTTATTTGCTTCTTCAATTGGCGTTGCCAAGTCAATATCGGAAAACATTATTATATTTCCATGGGCTTTTTGTACACCGGTTATAATAGCAAAAGCCTTGCCTTGATGTCGGTTTTCAATCAATTTGAACTTGGGAAACTGATAGAGGTATTCTGCTTTAATTATTTTTTTGGAAAGATCCGTTGATCCATCGTCGACTATAAGCACCTCGGTAAAATCAGAGTTGTGCTTGGTAAAATTACCGATTTTATCCAGCACGCCTTTTTGGATATTAGCCTCCTCGTTGTAACAAGGAACAATAAGTGATATTGACATAATAATATTGTCATCCTGAATTTATTTCAGGATCTGATTTTATGGGGATCCCGAAACAAGTTCGGGATAATCCACATCAGTTGTCAATGTGGATTAATTTATAAATTATTACTCCTTCTACCTCCCATATTTTAGCAATTTTAGCGTTGTAAAAGGCTGCGATTTGCCATTGAGGATTGCCCAGCACCCGACATCCTCCAATAGGTCTGTCGGGATCTTTCTCAAAACAAAGGATATATAATTCCCTGGGGTTGGCCAAAGTGTCTGCAGGCAGCGGCCTAGAACCTTTAATTTCCAGAAAGTATCTAACATGACCATCCGTTTCTACATAGGGAAGAGCTACTGTTTGGTATGGGGTCTTTGGAGATTGGTTGAGTATGCTGTCGGCTATAATTTCGGCAATTTGGATCTGGTTATTGCCTCTTGCGGCAAGAAGATAGTCGAGTGCTTTTAAATTAAAATATAAATAAGGGGTTATCGCTAAAAAAACCAAGACAATCCTTATAACCCCTTTTTTGCTGAAATTGAGCAAAACAAAAGTAACAATCAAATAAAAACTTAGGTAAACAGGATTGAAGTAATGAGCAATTCGAGACGTATTAAATAAAGAGAAAAGTAAAAGATAAGAGACAAAAGACACGAGGTTTATAAATAAGAAAAGATGCCGCTTAATTTCTACCTTTTTAATTAAAAAGATAAAAATAAGCAGAGTAAAAATTAAAGATAAATATTTATTGACATTGATTTGTAATAGGTGAGAATAAAAGACAGTGTTGGTTTCTAAAATTCTCGCAACAACATTTTCGCTTCCTGCAGGAGATTGTTCAAATAAAAATTTGATTAAATTACGACTATTTAAAAAATTGTGACGAAGATCGAAGATGACTAGAGGGAGAGAGAATAATAGAAAAGAAAATAGCGAGACTAATATTTTTACAAAATCATCCTGGACTCGATTCAGGATCTGTTTGAAAGAGATTCCGAAATAAATTCGGAATGACAAATACCCGGCAATGATCGGGATAAAAAGTAAAAAAGCCAGGTGATGGAGTTGAATGGAAAATGAAAGAAAAGCGCCAACAAGTATCGCCCATATCATTGCGCCCCGGGTCAACATTTGAGAGAAAAAGTAAAGAGTTAAAAAGGCAAAAAAGGGAAGGAGGTTCGGATTCCAAGAGAAGCGTGATTGCTGGATTAAAGTCTTGGAGAATGCCACAAAAACAAAAAAAATCAAGGCAAATGTAATTTTAAACTCCTGTTTGACAATGAAGTATGAAGCAATTATTCCTAAAAGGCTAAAAAAGCCAACTGCAAGAGCAAGTCCAAGCGGATTGGATTTGAAAAGCAAGAGAAAGGGAGATACAAGATAGTAATAAAAAGGACCCAGGTAAATTTGTCCAATTGAACTTGGCGGTCCAATAGCCGGAAAATGCTCAAAGGTTATTATTCTTTTGATGATGATTGCATCTCTTCCTTGGTCGCCTAAAAAAGTGATAAATTCCTCAAAGCGGTAGAAACGAAGAAAAATCGCTCCAATTAAAACTAGAATTGGTAGAATATGTTTAATGCGTAAAGACATATTAACCTATTTTACCTTAGCCGGGATAGTTTTGATAACTACTTTTCTTTTTTGGTCGCCTTTCATACTTAGGGCAACTTCCTGGTTTGGATTAAATATTCCCAACTCTGATTTCCTCTATATTTACCGCCATTATGACGGACCGCTTTATGCCGTGGTAGCTAAGACGCTATACAATCCGTGGAAAATAGAGAGCTTCATTCTCGATATATCTTTTGATGTAAAATATTTTGCCGCACATCTGCCTCTGTATCCTTTATTGGTCAGGATATTTGTCCCGCTTTTTAATTATTCCCAAGCGACGATATTTGTTAACCTCATATCAACAATGATACTGGGTGTATTTTTTCATTATTTCGTTAAGCATTTTGCCTTAACTAAAAAGCCGTTGCTTCTTACTTTTGTCTTGTTGATGTTCCCCAGATTTTTGGTTGTAAGGTCGGTAGGAGCGCCTGAAAGCCTATTTATGCTACTTTTATTATTATCGCTTGCCTTTTTTGAGAAAAATAATTTGCTGTTGGCCGGAGTATTCGGCGGTTTGGCAACGATGACCAAAACCCCGGGAATTTTATTGTTCGCTGCTTATATTTTGTTTTTTTTGGAAAAAGGAAACGTTCCGTATGTCATTCTGAACGGAGTGAAGAATCTCCTGCGACAGCCGCGTCTGACGTGGCGAACGCTAAAATCAAACTCAAACGAGTTAAGAGATCCTCCGCTAATTGCTCAGGCTGACAAAAAGAGGAATTGGAGATTTTTATATGTTTTATTAATTCCATTAGGATTACTGTTAGTTTTTTTTATCTACCATATTCAGTACAACGACTTTTTTGCTTATTTTCACTCCGGGGACAATATCCATCTGGTTGCTCCTTTTGCCGTCTTTAATTCGGCCAACCGCTGGGTAGGAAACGGCTGGCTTGAAGACGTGCTTCTCTATTTTTTCTTATATCTTACGGCGGTAATTTACCTTAAAAGTATAAAATATAGAAGTTTTTTCTATTTCTCTTTGGTGTTTTTTTTGGGGACAGTTATGGTACAGCATCGAGATATTGGCAGATACAGCTTACCAATGTGGCCGTTGGCAGCTATAGCTTTTGAGAAATTTTTTACTTCGAAAAAATTTCTCTTGGTTTTAGTACTTTTATTGCCTGCGATTTACCTCTACGCTTGGAATTTCAGTCTGCAGAATATGCTGCCCGTCTCCGACTGGACATCCTTTTTTTCAAAATAAAGCTGTAAACTTGGCGCGGCTCTTGCCGTATTTATTCAGTGATTTAAAGTATAGAAATTCAGTCCAAACTTCGATTATAATCATGAAATGGTTAAAATTCTTAAAAAAAGATGGTACTTTATTGTGATACTGTTGATTATTATAGGAATAGTCGTTTATCAAAATACTCCGCTTGGCATTAAATCTGATGAAGAAAAGTCTGCTTATAAAGTCAAAAGACAGACGCTCAAAGAAGAGCTGTCGCTTTCGGGAGAAATTGTGGCAGAAGAGCAAGTTACCCTCCGGTTTCAGTCATCGGGCAGGCTTTCCTGGGTAGGAGTAAGGGAGGGAGATTATGTGGAAAAATTTCAGGCCGTTGCCTCGCTTGACCAGCGGGAAGTGCAGCAGAATCTGAAAAAATATTTGAATACTTTCGTCAACGAAAGGCTGGATTTTGACCAGGAAATGCAAGACAGTCAGATTAAATATACAGGCGGATTGACGGAAGATGCTAGACGGGAAGCATTAAGAGTCTTGGAAAAAGCCCAGTATGACTTAAACAATGCGATTATCGATGTTGAACTAAAAAATTTAGCTATCGAATATTCGCATCTATTTTCGCCCATCGAGGGAATTGTCGTAAGTGTAAGTTCTCCTTTTGCGGGCGTTAACACCACTCCGGCCCAGGCAGAGTTTGAAATTATTAATCCCAACACCGTCTATTTTTCCGTAGCTGCCGACCAGACAGAAGTAATAAAGTTAAAAGACGGCATGCAGGGAGACATTATTTTCGATTCATACCCGGACGAAAATGTTAAAGGCGAAGTAGACAGGATTTCCTTTGTGCCGAAAGACGGAGCAACAGGCGCAGTCTATGAAGCCAAGATGCGTTTTTTGGATCTTAATGGAGAATATGTATTAAGAGTAGGGATGACGGGAGATGTGGATTTTGTTTTACAGGAGAAAAGCAACGTGATAGCAGTTCCAAGTTTAAATATTAAAACCTCCAAGGGGCAGGCATATGTCTGGAAGTTGGAAAATAAACAAATAGTGAAGACCCCGGTTGTGACTGGAGAGGAGATAGACGGCATGATGACAATTATTTCCGGACTTCAAGAAGGTGATCTCATCGTCAAGTGATACCATGATTAAACTTCAGAATGTCAATAAAAGCTATAGACTGGATAATGAAATAATTTTTTATGCTCTAAAAAATATAAATATCAGGATTGAAGCGGGAGAGTTTTGCTCGATTATGGGACCTTCCGGGTCAGGTAAATCTACATTAATGCATATAATAGGACTTTTGGACAAACCGTCTTCGGGAAAAGTTTTTTTGGATAATCAAGAAATATCCAATTTGGAAGATGACGAAATTTCACGTTTGAGGAATGAGTTTACCGGATTTGTCTTCCAGCAATTTAATCTGATACCAAAGTTGACCGTGCTGGAAAATATTATACTACCTGCCTTCTACTGCAGGAAATCTTTAAGCTTTGAACCAAAAGAGAAGGCCTTGGAGCTTTTGAGGAGATTCGGATTGGAAGAGAAAAAAAATTCATATCCCAATAAGTTGTCCGGCGGACAACAGCAAAGGGTGGCAATAGCGAGGGCGTTGATCATGAATCCCCGATTGATCCTGGCGGATGAACCGACGGGAAATATTGACAGTCGAAGCGGCCGGGAAGTGATGAAATTAATTGACGATCTTAACCATAAAGAAAAAATCACGGTCATTTTGGTTACCCATGATTTGGATATTGCCAAACATGCCAAAAGAACGATAAAAATTAAAGACGGTCAAATCATATGATTAATCTAGCTATTGTGTTTAAGGAAGGATTAGCTGATTTTTCACGGAATAAACTGCGGACATTTTTAACCAGTCTGGGTATTCTGATCGGAGTATTTGCCGTTGTGATACTCATGGCTTTGGGATTAGGGCTTAAGAAATATATCTCCGACCAATTCGAATCTTTGGGTAATAACACGATTTTTTTGGTACCAGGCAGAATATTGTCGGGTGGAGGATTTTCAGGAAGCGCATCTTCTTTCACCGGGACTTTTGACAATAAAGATGTAGATAAGTTGAAAAGAATTGACAATGTTGTAAGTACGGCGCCTTTGACTCTTAAGTCGGCCAACGCACAAGGCACGATAGATGAAGAATTTATTGACGTGATGTTTTCCTCAGAAGCGATTCAGGATTTAATGGGTTTTGAAGTGGATGTAGGAAGATTTTTCGATAAGACTGATCTGACCAAAAGAGCCAAAGTCATTGTCAGCGGACCAAAGATAGCAGAAAAACTTTTCGGCGGAAACCAGGAAGCCATAGGCAAAAAAATCAGAATTGAGGACGTCAGGTTTACCATAATCGGCGTGATCAAAAGCAAAGGGGGAGGTGGGTTCGGCGGATTTGACTATGACAATTATATGTTCGGGCCGTATACGACCGGGTACATATTTAACCCGGAGAAAAAATTTTTTCGCATCGCGGTTAAAACCAAAGGCGAGCAGTATGTCTCCCAAGTAAAAGAGGATATCAAACAGGAATTTTTGAAAAGATACGATGAAGAAAATTTTTCCATCGTTGAACCGACGGAACTGATGTCTGCCGTTAACTCAATTTTCAATATTTTTAATTTAGTTTTAGTTGCCATTGCGGCGGTGTCGTTGGTTGTAGGCGGAATAGGTATCATGAATATCATGTATGTGACAGTTTCCGACAGGACCAAAGAAGTAGGGATAAGGCGTGCTCTGGGCGCGCAAAAAAGCGATATCATGTACCAGTTCCTTACGGAGTCGGTATTGTTATCTTTTGTCGGCGGATTTTTAGGGCTGGCTTTGGCTTATGTAGCAGTGTTTTTCATCAGCCGATATTTTCCGGCATATATCGATTTGGTTACGGTTGCGATTTCCTTATCGGTCTCTTCGTTTATCGGAATAACTTTTGGGGTTTTCCCCGCCAGAAAAGCCGCCAATCTGGAGCCGGTCGAGGCGATGAGGTATGAATAAAATTGTTACAACAAAATTTGTCATGCTGAACGAAGCGAAGCATCTCTCGCAAAGCCCTATACGACACGAATGCGAGCAAAAAGTCTCTAACAAATTGAGAGATCCCTCGATTGCTCTCGGGATGACAAACTTAATATTTAATGATTTAAAATTATTTCTGACAAGATTCACAAAAGTATGTACCCCGTCCGGAGACTTTTGTTTTTTTAATTTTACTACCGCAGTTGAGACAATTTTCTCCTTCACGGTTATAAACAAAAGAATGATTCTGGTATTTTCCTTTATTCCCGTCCGCGTTAACATAATTAACTTCGGAAGAACCTCCATATTTTAAACCGCGGTTTAAAACTTCAAGAATCGACAGATATAGTTTGTTCGTCTCTTTTTCTGTCAAGAATTTTGCTTTTCTGGAGGGGTTTATTTTGGCAAGATTTAGCGCATCGTTAGCATAAATATTTCCGATACCGCTGATTTTTCTTTGATCCATAATCAGAGTCTTGATCGGTAAATTGGATTTTTGGGAAATTTCTTGTAAATATCGGGGAGTAAGATTTTTAAACGGTTCGGGACCAAGATTTTTGAAAAAAGGAAGCCTGCCGACCTCATCAGTTTTTAAAATTTTTATCCAGCCGAATCTGCGGATATCATTGAAGTAAAGAACGGCGGCATTCTCTAATTTAAATATAGCCCGGGTATGTTTATCGGGAAGGATATCCTGTTTATTTTGTTTAAATATGAGTTGGCCGGTCATCTTGATATGGACAGCAATTGAGTATTCATTATCCAGTTCAATAACGAGTCCCTTACCAAAGCGTCTGACGGTAGTAACTTTTACACTTTTAACATGAGATAGGTTTTCTTTTGACAGTTTAAGATCAAGAATCTCAAGTTCATTTATTTTTTTACCGACCAGATGTTTTTCCAATCCGCGCCTAATTGTTTCAACTTCCGGAAGTTCGGGCAAAGATTTTATTTATGAATGCTCTAATTAATCGATTAATCGAAGCATCCGTAAAGTTAATTCCTGAATTTACTAATAAATTTTAATAACTGTTGTTTAAATTTTTCAAAACTATATTTTTCCGATTCGTTTCTTGCCATTTTGCGCATTTGCAGGTATTTATTTTTAGTTAAACCCTCCAGTTTTTTTATTTGAGTAATGAGCGATGACGGATTCAATTCATCAAAAAGAAAACCATTAAGACCATGTCTGACGGTTTCTTTCAAACCCCCGGAAGCGTAAGTTATAACGGGTAAACCGTATCCCATCGCTTCAACTGCGGCTATACCGAATTCTTCATCAATTGCCGAGAAAAGGAACGCTTTGGCATTTTGAAAAAGTGCGGGTAATTTTTCATCCGGCAAATTACCCAAAAACTCAACGGTTGGACCGGCAAGAGATTTTAAATAAGATTGATCCCGGCCGGAACCGACAATTTTTAAATCAAATTTCATTTGATTTGCCGCCTGAATCAGAATGCCAATCTGTTTGGCACGGGCGAGACGGGAGACCGTAAGAAAGTATTCGGCATTCGGTTGTCGGTAGTCGGTAGCAATTTTTTTTGGAATATTTACTGGAGGATAGATGACGGATGAGTCGCGGCGGTAGAATTTGCGGATTCGCCTTTTGGTTTCTTCGGAGTTGGCGATGAAGTAATCGACTCTTTGGGATGAAATATAATCCCACTGGCGAAGACCGTGATTAATCAGATGTCCGTAGATTTTTACGGGTAAGTATTTCTGCCATTCGATTGCCGTCTGATAAAAGTAAAGATAGCGAGGTTGATGGTGCAGGTAACAAATATGTAAAGCCTCAGGTCTGGTTATGATTCCTTTGGACATGTAGGATCCCGATGAGGAAATAACTAAATCATAATCTGTAAAATCAAAACTTTCCCACACCCAGGGAATTATAAACCGCAAAGGAGAGTGAAGTTTTTTCATCAAAGGCAATTTATCTGCCCAAGATGTATCGATTTTCCAGTTTTTAAAATGTCGATTGTTAACACCGAGCGTAACAGGATTATAAAAAGATGTAAAAACATCAGCTGCCGGGAAGATTTTTTTTAGGGCTACCAAGACTCTTTCGGCCCCGCCGAACTCCTGCAACTGATCATGAACCAAGGCTATTTTCATTCTATGTATTATACTTTATTATGTCATCCTGAGCGAAAGCGAAGGATCCCTGATTTTATTTCAGAAAATCGCCTTCGTGATAGACTTTTTAATCATACTGCTTTTTCAGAATGACGTAACCGGAAATGAATATTATTCAAGCCGCGATACTAGGTGTGGTGGAGGGGATAACGGAGTTTTTGCCTATATCATCAACTTTTCATTTAATCTTCACATCAAAGTTACTGGGAATTCAACAAAATGATTTCATTAAATTATTTGAAGTTTTTATTCAGTCAGGCGCGATCTTATCCGTTATACTGCTCTATTTTTCTGACGTCGTTAAATCCAAAGAATTGATGAAGCGGGTATTTTTTTCCTTTATTCCAACGGCTTTAATCGGGTTTATTCTCTACAAATTCATCAAAAACATACTCTTTGAAAGCCGGTTTTTGATGCTGGGAATTTTTGCCGCGGTTGCAGCGGTTTTTTTGCTGGTGGAAAAGCTGGTAAAGTATGAAAAAATCAAACTAAAAAAAAATATAAAAAATTTGGACTATAAACAAGCCATAATCATAGGTTTAGTTCAATCGCTGGCCATTATTCCCGGAGTTTCACGCGCCGGAGCAGTCATTACGGGCATGATGATATTGGGATATAAGAGAAAAGACTCTGCCTATTTTTCCTTTTTGCTTTCGGTTCCGACCGTATTTGCCGCGGCTTTTTATGATCTGTACAAAATGAGGTCAGTGATAGTAAATTACTCTAATAATTTTTTACTTTTAACTGTAGGTTTTATATCAGCTTTTATATCTTCATATTTTATAGTCAAATGGTTCATTGATTTTTTACAAAAAAATACCCTGGTCGTCTTCGCCTATTACCGCCTTGTGCTTGTTATAATAATACTGCTTATTTTTTTATTGCCTCTATAGCTCAATGGACAGAGCGTCAGTTTCCGGAACTGGATATGGGGGTTCAATTCCCTCTAGAGGCACATTGGGCCTATGGTTCAACGGCAGAATACTGCATTCGCATTGCAGGGATCCGAGTTCAATTCTCGGTAGGTCCACCACGTAATAATTCACTTCGTAAATTAAACGCAGTTGGATCGTTTAAGACGAAGATTCATTACGTTTCACCTATGAAAGATGAGATGGTCGATATCGTTGATGAAAACAATAAGACGCTATATAAGACTTCCAAAAAGGAAGCGCACGATAAGGGACTTCTCCACCGATGTGTAATATCCGAAATTATAAATTTAAAAGATGAGTGGTTGCTGTTTGTCCCTTCAGAACATAAACAGGATAAACACCAATACGTGTCACCGATCGGAGGTCATGTACAGGCCGGTGAATCTCTTGAAGACGCGCTTAAGCGGGAAGCATTTGAAGAGGTTGGATTAGAAGATTATAAATTCAAATTCATCGGAAGAGGAATTTATAACCGATTCGTGATCGGCAGACGAGAAAACCATTATTTCAATTTGTTTGAAATTTATTCCGATGACAAAGTGGTCTTAAGCGACGAGACTAAAGATTTTAAATATTTTACTAAAGAGGAAATTAAAAGACTAATGAAAACCGATCCGAAAATATTCGGAGGCGCTTTCCATTTTGTTTACAAAAATATTTATAAAAAGTTTAAAGAATGAATAATATTGATTTTATCTTAAGCAATTTCTATATAGTTTTGGCAATGTTTTAGAATATTTTTTTGAAAAATAAATATGAAAAAAAGTAAAGGAGATTTGTTGCAGGTTGCTCAACTTGGGCACAAGATATTGAGGAAAAGGGCCAAATCCGTAAAAAACATTAAGGACCCCAATCTGCAGAAGTTGATAGATAATTTGGTTGCGACAGTTATGGAAGTGGACGGGGTTGGTATTGCAGCGCCTCAAATTTATAAATCTCTTAGACTTTTTATCGCTGCATCTCATCCCAATCCGCGCTATCCTAAAGCTCCCAAAATGAAACCTGCGGTAATAATTAATCCTAAAATAATCTCTTTTTCCAAAGAGATGAAAAGTGATTGGGAGGGATGCTTGAGTATTCCGGGAATCCGTGGATTAATTCCCCGGTACATTTCGATTAGAGTGACATATATAACCAGGGAAGGGAAAAAAGTTGAATAAGTTTATAAAGATTTTGTAGCCAGAATTTTTCAGCACGAGTACGATCGTTTGGAGGGAGTTATGTTTGTTGATCGGGTAGAATCCTCTAAAGACCTAATCAGTGAAAAAGAGTACCAGAAATTGATGAAGAAAAAGTAGTATAATTGAGTTTCAATAAGCGCCTGTAACTCAGCGGCAGAGTGCCATCCTTACCCGCCTGCTAGAGCGCTTGTAGCTCAGTGGTAGAGCACTACTCTTATAAAGTAGGGGTCGATGGTTCGATCCCATCCAAGCGCACAACAGCGCGTCGGGCAGGTAAGATGGAAGTCCTTGGTTCGAACCCAAACAGGCGCACTTTTTTATTCATAAAAAAGTGCCAGGGCTCAGAGTCGAACTGAGATCTCATGTTTTTCAGACACGCGCCGTGACCACCTTGGCTACCCTGGCAAGCAATAATGAGTATTCTATCAAATAAGACTTCTTGAGACAATTAAATGTCTTTGCCAATCTACTCTAACCTCGTAGGTTAGAGTTGGATTGTGGCAGCAAATCCAAATTATTCCAAAAGGAGGTTTTTGATCTGCTTTAATCTTTTTTGATAATCCCTCTGTTCTTCAACGAATTTTTTATACTTAACAGGATTGGAAATAGAAATTTCTTTTATTTTTTCATTAAGAAATTCAGGATTTTTAATAAAATCTTTGTATGAAGAGAGAATCCACTCTTCCGGATATTTGGTTAAACCGGACGATGTTGGATTGAGGTGAATATAACGATGAACGTGTAAAAGCTGTTCGTTTGATTTAATCCAGACCGAACGATATCTTGATTGCCAAAGCGGCCCTTTTCTTTTAAATTTTGCGTTAAAAAACTTCGAATAACTGTTTTCTACTTTGCTGATATATTTTGAAAAATCAGAAATCAGTATTTTTACTAACAAATGATAGTGATCTGGCATAATACAAAATCCCAAAAATTTTAGGTAAGAATTTTCTCTGGGAAAAAGAACATTATCATATTCATAACTACCTTTAATATTTATATAATCTGAAAAGCTAGTTTTTACTAATTGATTGTTATAATAATCTAAAGTATAAAGAAATCTGTAACCGTTTTTAATGTCATTGAATATTCCGAAGTTCGCAATACTTTTATTACAAATATGATAAATCTCACCTTCTACTAATTTTTCTCTTCTCATGCTTTCATTAAGAATAGTTTTTTCCGTATTGTCAATGGACTATAGTCCACAAAGTGTCGTATTTGATAAGTCGTAACGCCCTAACTCTAACCTACGAGGTTAGAGTGGTGTGGTGGGTGCGGGGATTATTTTTGACCGGGAGAGGGGGAGGAGCGGTCGGTCCAGTCGGAGGAGGAATCGGTGTCAAAGCCGGGGGCAAGGCGTTCGGTGGAGTGACCTTTGTCGACTTTGGGATTAACTCCGGGAGGATCAAATCCCGATGCGTCACTCCCCCAGCTCATGCGGTCTACCTCAATTCCTTCACTATCTTTAAGCATTAATCTATCTCCATCAACATCAAACCCGTCACCGAAAAATCTTCCAATCGGAATAAAATTGCCTTTCCATGGTATTGTCAACCACCAGAGGAATGAACTTTTTGAAATCAAGACGAATCCATGGGCCTTGATTTTTTTATTGAAATGGATTGATATTTTTTTCCCCGAGTTGTCCGTCAGACTCCAGTTTTTGAGCAAAATATCTTGATCTGTTGGATTGTAGAGTTCTATCCATTGGCGTCTAAATAGTCGTTTTTTATCGATATCCATATATTCATCTTCGAAACGGTCTTTATCTAGTCTATCCAAAAGAAAGCCTAAGAAGAAGTCCTTTTTAGGATTATAGAATACTTCATTTATCACTACATTTTGTCCGGTGATCTCTCCGAAGCTAAAGTTTATCTTTACCGACTTTCCCTGATAGTTGTTGTCTGCGGACTGAGGAAAGTCGATTTTGATATTGTATGTTTTATGTTCTCCGGCAGAGAGAAGCTGGATCGCAACTCCGTCCGCATCGGCGCTGTCATTTAAGAAGCTTTTAAGAGAATTTGGCCCGTATAGAATATTGGAATTTTCTGCTATCTGAATAATAAGTATATTTTCCAAGAGAGGAAGTATTGTTGTGCCTTCAGTTTTGATACCCCGTATGGCAATAAATCGAGGTAACGCTCCATCGTTTATCACGTCGACATTATGATCCTCACTATCTCCCGGCTTCATACTATCAAGGTCAAACATAGGAGTTCCGGGGGGTCGATGGAAGTCAACCAGTAAGTCCCCAACAGCCATAACAGTCGAACTTTTGAATAATTCACCCGTTCCATTTTTTAAATTAAGTATTGCCGTGATAAGCAAAAGTAAAATTATTATGCGCATTATTCGTTTTTTCATGGTAATTCCGCCGAACTGGTACTATATTGTGGTTGAGAAAGTGAGCGTAAAATAAAATCCGTTGAATTATCACCGGAGTCGTATCCGTTACCCTTAAACTCATCATTTCCCTCCAAATCCATCGAATCTACAGTTGAGCCTGATAAGGCTTTTCTCTCCATACTTTTATTAACACCCGGATCGGGAGAAAATTCAGTTGTCTCCTTGTAGGATAATGATGACGAATCCCAGCTTAGGGCATCGATAATTTTTCCTGAAGATACATTTTTAAGAGCTATACTGTTATCCGTTGCCAGTGTATCTGAAGATGATATATCGGCGAATATGCTATCAGCAAAATTATTGCCTGAAGACTTATGACCCCATAAGAAGTAGCTATGAGGGTTGATACGATGAGAAGATGTAAAAGTAAAAATTGTTGTGTCCGAATCCGAATTCTTGGTTCTTTTAACAAGTCTTAGGCCATTTAGTGATTCTGGTGAAGAAGTTGGATTGTAAAGCTCTATAAAATCATAATCGTTAGCTTCGTTTACCCCTCCGTCGATCTGTACCTCACTTATGACAATATGGTTTGCAATCTGAGGAGTTGGAGTGTGGGTTGGTGTAAGGGTGGGAAATGTTTCGGAAGCGGAAAGGATATTATTTGACAAAGTTGCAGAATCAGAAAAGTATGAGTAGGTAAATTTATAGGTCAGAAAAGCGAAAATGAATAGAATCAGCAACAAAAAATAATAATTGAGTTTCATAAGGAACAACGATTCTGCACCTCGCTTCCCCCAACTGAATCGGGGTTCGAGGGGTAAACAAACCAGAATGACGCTCAAATCTAAATAGTTTGTATTTTGCGTATTAATTTTTTATCAATCTCTTTTGTCAGCTCGTTTTTAATATTGATAATTTCCAAGATAATAAAGATCAAAGCAGGAATGATGATTAGTGTTATAAAACCGGGAAGAGTCCGTAAGAATATGGCAAATTTGCCAATATAGGGGATATGGTAAAAAACCCTTCCTAATATTTTGTCACCGGTTATCGATTGACCATCAGGATTGTTGTTTGCATCTCCTTGAGTTCTGTAGAGCAATTGATTATCATTAATTTCAGTATCTATTATCCGGTGGGTGATGTTAACACCTCCGCTTTTAAAAGCGACTATGTCTCCAATTTGATAAAGGTCAAAATTTTGAGTAAAGACGATATTGCCGGTCGGTAGAAGCGGCTCCATACTGCCTGTCAAAACTACGAATGACTGAATCCCAAATATCGGAACGCGTGAGGTAACCATCATAAAAATTAAAAAAGGCAGGATTCCGAAGATGACGGATTTGACTAAAATTTGAGAAACTATTCCTAAGTTTTGAAAAAAATCGTTTTTCATTAAATTATAGCGATCGCAAAACGAAATGACAGATTGTATTCTATGTAATGCTGAATTTATTTCAGCATCTTATCAATCAGATCCCAAACCAAGTTCAGGATGACAAATACGACATTTTGTTTTGTTCTAACTATAGTATTTTAAGACGTAGCGGAGGGGGCAAGACCGCCCCCTCCTCAGATTATGAAAATTATTGGCTTGCCAAGAAATTAAAAGCGAAATCAACACTTGTGCCTTGATAAGCATCATCAGCGCTTGAATCAAAAAGTATTTTTGCAAATATAGTATGTAATTCTCCACCTGTAAGCCCAAATCCGAGTGAACGATCAGCCCATCCTAAAGATGTTAACGCGCCAGTGTCAATGGGAAGATCTATACCAGCGTCATATGAGTTATTGTTATTTGCGTCGTTGTAAAGGGTTAGAATCAGTTTATCTCCGAGATTTGGCGTCGCTGGCGTAGGGTTTACGACGATACTGGTTAATTTAACATCAGATGCATCAACCGTACCCCCATTCTTCAAATCCAATTTTTGAACATCGGTCATTTCTCCCGGATCAAGATCTGAAACCGAAAAGATAGCGGTTGAGCCTGAACCGGATATAGTATTAATGCTTAAAGTCAAAGTACCTGCGCCAAAGGTATTATTGTTATTACTTGCGGCAGAAGAGAATAAGGCAAAAGTTACTCCTCCGACCAGGACGACTACGGTGAAGATTGATAAGATGCTCATGAAGATCGATTTATTCATTTTTTATCACTTCCTTTCTATAACCTATTGCAAATTGATAAATTTTTATTGACTTAAAAAAAAGCTGCGCGGGAAGATTTACCACACATTAAAATAACAGATTAGATTAGTTTGGAGCTCCGAGCAATAATGGAAAAAAACTTTATAAATCGATAGTAGGAGGGTTGAAAAATTCTGTCAAGAGGTCAAAATAGGTAGAATGATAATTTAATATATCAAGAAATTAAATACTTTATTTAACCTATATAAAAATAAAAAAGACAGAAGGTTAATTAGTTAGCTTATTAATTAGATTATAAGAATCGATACTATATAAAATGGTCTAAGTAATTGACTTGATAACCTAAATATGATATAATCCGCTAGTAAATTTTTATAAGAAGAAAATGTTAAATAAAAATTTCCTAGCACAAATTTTGTTCTCATTGGCAGTTTTCTTAACCGTTTTTGCAACTTCTGTATCTGCCGTTGGCATTCCTCCCCGTTTTCCATCCTGTTCTGATCCTGAAGGCAATCTTAAGGTTAGCTACCCGTCGGGAACCCACGGAATTCCCGGGAAGATAGAGCCGTATACCGGCAGTGATAAAGTCTACTCTCTTTCGGACGGCAATTTGACGCAGTGTTTTTGTCCGGAGACGGGCGCAGGGGGAATTCAGACCAATTGGTGGAAGATTCCGGCACTCACTTCCGGTGAGATCGAAGACTTCAAAACCCAAGGCTGGACATTCGTCCCCGACGGACTGGCTTGGGGACTTGACCCGGTTGCTTACCTGGCCAAGAATTACGACTATACCTGTCGTGCTATAGGAGGTGGAGCAACAGTCGGCGATATATTAGGGTTGGCAGCGACGGGAAACATTGGGTTAATTTACAGTTTCCTTCTAATTGGCCTTCTCTCATTAATGATTGGATATCTTCTTAGAGTAAAGCGGGTTTAAATTTCTAATTAACCAAAAATTCTAATCAAATTCAAAATCCAATTATCCAACATGAGTTTATCAAGATTTTTTTTATCACTTGGAGTTATATGCATAGTTTTTGCACTAGTTCTTCTTTGGCAAAGAAATAATCCGGCAAGACTTAATTTTGCAAAAGCACCGCAGGTTGAGAACAGTAAAGTGCAGGGATTCAGACCGGTTAGAATTACAATCCCTGATGCAGAAATTGAGCTTCCAATCTACCCGGCAAAGGTTGAAAAGAACAAATGGGAATCTACAACCCAAGGAGTGTCATGGTTTGCTGCCTCTGCTATACCGGGTGAGAGGGGGAACAGTATTTTATACGGTCACAACTGGACTAATCTTTTGGGAAATCTTGCCAAAGTAAAAGTAAATCAGTCGATCAAGATTAAATTTGAAGACAATAAAGAAAAAGAATTTAAAGTTGAAAAAATTGCGGTAGTTTCACCCAGAGACGTTAGGATTCTCAATCCTACGGATGATCGGAGACTCACGCTTTACACCTGTATCGGCTTGTTTGACGGGAAGAGGCTGGTAGTAATCGCGTCTCCAAAAAACGAAATAAGTTTACAGGTAAAAGACCTCTAGTTTTAGAAAAAATCGAATAAATATCACATTTGAGAAGAACGTGATAAAAATCACTTATTCAAACCTGTTCAAACTGTTTAAAAGTACTACATAAGATTGATTTATAGGTATAAATCGTGTATAATAACGCATTTTAACCGGCTAACCTTATAGCTTATAGTAAGTATGAAAATAAGTCCTAATCTATCAAACTATATAAAAAAAGTAAGATCCATATTTAAACCTGTAGTAAAAGATCAAAAGACAACAAACCGATTCTTAATTGATAAAATTAAAAGAATTTTTTCCATCTTCAAATTTAAACTCACTCACAAACCTATTTCATTTACGCCTCCTGTAGCTAAAAGGAAAGGCAAGGGATTTTATTACAAAGGACAGGAATTTATCCACCACAGCGATCTTCCCTATCAGCAAAGCGCTTTTAAGACTTTGATACCGGATCAGAAATTAATTCTATTGCTCATTGCTGTCACGATAATTACCGGTTTCATTTTTGATTGGCTTTTTACAGCGGTAATTATTATAGCCGGGATCACCATCGCATACTTTGTCGATTTGTTACTGAACTTGTACCTGGTGTTTCGAGGTTTTACCAAAAATCCTCAAGTCAAGATTAACGAACCGGAATTGAAAAAATTGGCTGACAAAAAACTTCCTAAATATACAATTCTTTGTCCGCTGTATCGCGAGTGGGAGGTCGTACCGCAGTTTATTACTGCCATGTCAAGACTGGATTACCCTAAGGATAAACTGCAGGTGATGCTGCTTTTGGAAGAAGACGATAAGCAAACTAAAGAATATATCCAGAAATACCAGCTACCGGATTATTTTGAGGTCGTCATCGTCCCCCACTCGTTGCCCAAGACCAAACCTAAGGCTCTTAATTACGGTTTAAAGAAAGCCCGCGGCGAATATATCGTAGTTTATGACGCCGAGGATATACCGGACCCGGATCAACTCAAGAAGGTAATCCTTGCATTTAAAAAATCCAGCTCCGATACGGTCTGCATGCAGGCCAAGCTGAATTTCTACAATCCCAAGCAGAATCTGCTGACCCGTATTTTTACGGCAGAATACGCGCTCTGGTTTGATCTGGTCTTGACCGGACTACAGTCACTTTATGCTCCAATTCCTTTGGGCGGAACCTCAAATCACTTTAGAACGGCAGATTTGAAAAAGCTTAAGGGTTGGGATTCATTCAATGTCACCGAGGACGCAGATCTGGGGATGCGGCTGGTGAAGCACGGTTATCATACCGCCATCATCAACTCCGATACTCTCGAAGAGGCCAACAGCGATGTCAATAACTGGTTTGCACAGCGGACCCGCTGGATCAAAGGCTATATCCAAACCTATCTTGTCCACACAAGAGATAAGAATGGTTTTGTCAAAAATAATTCCCATTTCAAGCACCTGATCTTCCAGATTTTTATCGGAGGCAAGGTATTATTCATGTTTTTCAACCCGCTGATGTGGCTGACCACCATTGCCTATTTTGCCTTTCGGCCGATTACGGGTCCTTTTATCGAGCAGTTTTTCCCGGGAATAATACTTTATCTGGGCACTTTTTCTTTGGTTTTCGGCAACTTCCTCTACATGTATTACTACATGATAGCCTGTGTCAGACGCGGGCAATACGATCTGGTCAAATACGTCTACCTGATTCCTTTTTACTGGGTTTTTATGAGTATTGCCGCCTGGAAAGCCATAATCCAGTTAATCCGGCGCCCTCACTTCTGGCCTAAGACTGTACACGGATTTCACTACGAAGATGAAAAAACAATGCAGCAAGCAACAGAAATTATAAAGAAAAAACTCATTGCCAGAAGCTTCGCTCCCGAAACAGGTGTTGCGAACAAAAGTTTTAATAATGAATACTTTCAACCTATTCCCAAAAAAAGATCATCGGGTAATTTTATCTACGGAATCTTCCGTTACCTGACAGTAAAAGCTATATTTATTGGCCGAAACTTAATTGACCTGTTTGACGTCTTAAAATTTGAACCGCAAAAATTAAAACAAGAAAAAAGGCAGAAAAAGAGAATTTTAATTTTTAATTGGCGTGACACAAAACACAAATTTGCCGGAGGCGCCGAGGTTTATACGCACGAATTAGCCAAGCGTTGGGTTAAGGCAGGTCACATGGTTACTTTGTTTTGCGGCAACGACGGACACTGCATGCGAAATGAAGCTATCGACGGAGTTTGGATAGTCCGAAGAGGCGGATTTTACACGGTATATCTTTGGGGATTTATTTATTATCTTCTGAAATTCAGAGGCAATTTCGATATCATCATAGATTGCGAGAACGGAATTCCTTTTTTCACGCCATTGTATGCCAAAGAAAAGAAATTTTTACTCATTCATCATATCCATCAGGAAGTCTTTCGCAAAAGTTTGATTGCCCCGATGGCGGGGCTGGCAGAGTTTTTGGAGTTGGGGTTGATGCCTTATGTTTATAGAAAAGTACAGATTATTACTGTTTCACCATCCTCAAAAAAAGAGATAATGGATAAACGACTGACAAAAATCGAACCCGTGATTATCTACAACGGCGTAGATCTTGACAAATTTAAACCCGGAGTTAAAAGCAATTCACCCTTGATCATTTATATCGGAAGACTGCAGTTCTATAAAAGTTTGCATATTTTGATCCGCAGCGCCAAAAAAATACTTAAGTTTATACCTATGGCTAGATTTGTTATCGCGGGATTTGGTGAAGAAAAAAAGGGGCTGATGAATCTGGCAAAAAGAATAGGGGTTTTGGATAAAATAGAATTTAGAGGAAAAGTAAGCGAAGAAGAAAAGGTTAGACTCTACCAGAGGTCATGGGTTTTTGTCAATCCGTCAATGATGGAGGGATTCGGGATAACATCGATTGAGGCCAATGCTTGCGGGACTCCGGTTGTGGCATCAGATGTACCGGGCCTTCGCGATTCGGTACTTAATCCCCACAGCGGTTTTTTGGTTCCTTACGGCAGCGTCGAGGAAATCGCTCAAAAGATTGAGTTACTGATAAAAGATAATAACTTAAGAAACGAATTTTCCAAAAGGGCTTTAGAGTGGGCGAAAAACTTCGATTGGCAAAAAAGCGCGGATAAGAGTATGAAATTATTTAATCCGCCTTCGCGAAATTCTACCTTGGCGTAAGCCCGGAGACGAAGAGCGGCATTTTCGCTTCGGCAGGATTTCAACTCCTGACGAAGCGTTAGTCTAAGATTCCCTGAGCGCAAGCACAGGGAGTTTCAACTTATGAAAAATACAAAACTTAGTTCTATAACAGTTGGAATTCCCGCCTATAACGAAGCAGAAAATATTGGTAATTTATTGAAGAATTTATTGAAACAAAAAAATACAAAATTTTTTGCGAAAGAAATAATCATCTCATCAGATGGTTCTGACGATAACACCATTGCTGTTATAAACTCTTTTTCAGAGCCCAAAATTAAACTTATAGACAATAAAGACAGACAGGGAGCGGCAAGAGGCTTAAATCAAATTATACAGGCAGCAGAAGGAGACATACTTGTATTGTTGGATGCCGACGTCAGAATTAAGGACAGTTTTTTTCTGGAAAAAATAGCCATTTCCCTAAAAGAAAAACAAGCCTCTCTGGCAGGCGCATATTATGCCGAACTTAAGCCAAGGTCCTTATTTGCTAAAGTCCTTAACGTCAGCATGCAGATAAAACATCGACTCTTTTCCAGCTTTAACAAAGGAGACAACATCTATACATGTCATGGTCGAGCACGAGCGCTTGCCTATAATTTTTATAAAAAATTACATTTGCCGGTTTCGGTAGGCAATGACATGTATGTTTATCTAAAATGCAAGGAATTCAACTTAAAATATTGTTATGTTCCCGAAGCAATTGTCTGGTACAGATTGCCAGAGACGCTGAAGGATCATCAGAAGCAGAGCGTGCGTTTTTTTTCTTCCGAAAAAGAAATGGAGAGATTGTTTGCTCCAGACTTTGTGAGAAGCTTCACGCGAATTCCAGTCGGCGATATTTTATTGGCGGGAATGAGATCTTTGCCGGTAATACTGCTTCATCCATTCGAGCTTGTTTTTTACCTCTTACTTGAAGTTTATCTGAAATTAACTTCTCAGTTTGTCAGACAAAGCCAGATTTGGGATATATCATTAAGTTCGAAGAAATTATAAATATGGTAAAAAAAGCTCCAGAAAAAATTGCCAGAGCGGTAGTTGAGATTGAAGAATCGGAGAGTAATTTCAGATTTCCGGGCAGATTCAGAAGAAAACTGCTAGGATTGATTAAAAGCAAAAGTACTTACTTGGGCGGGGTATATTTAGTTAGCGCTTCATTCATAGGAAATTTGCTTAATTTCTTCTTTAATGCTTATTTGGGCAGGGTCTTGAGTTTCGAAAACTTCGCTTTAATCGGACTGATGGGGGGATTTCAGTCTTTTGCCTCAATTCTCTTTGGTTCATATTCTACTACCTCAAACTACCGAAGCGCTTTTTTAATTGGAAAATACGGCGAAAGCGCCGGATTTAGTTTTTGGAGATACGCAAGAAGGCTGGCATTGATTCTCTCCTCTGCCATGGCTATAGTTTGGTTTACATTCACTCCTTTTCTGACTAAGTTTTTCGATGCTGAAACTCCGTGGTTAATAATTTTGTTTGGATTGGTTCTGCTGGTTGGCTTGGCTAATGCAGCCGACAGAGCACTAATTTCGGCCAGATTTAATTTTGCGGGGCTAGCGATCCTGAATTTGGTTGATCCGGCTGTAAAATTGGCAACGATACTCGTCCTGGTTTTGCTCGGACTTAAATTTTGGTCATTTGCTGCGATTCCAATTGCTTTTTTGGCTACATTTATCGTCGGCTGGATATTGGTATTGAGTAAAAAAGTAAAAAAGACCGATCAGAATCAGAATAAAAAGTTACAGACTTTTCCCGTCAAATTTTTCGGGGCTTCTCTTTTTACAGGTTTTTCTTCGAGAGCTTTCTCGTCTTTTGATATTTTAATGGCTAACCACTATTTAGCCTCTGTTGACGCAGGTAAATACGCCTTAATTTCTCTGGTCGGCAAGATGATATATTTTTTAGGTGGATTGACTACACCTTTTATTATACCTTTAATCAGTCGCAAAGAAGGAGCTAAAAAAGACTCGAAAAAGACATTATATTTAATCTTGACAGCTACAACAATTCTAGCGGTTATCGGTTATATAAGTTTCGGTCTATTTGGTACTATCTCGATCCCAATCCTGTATGGAGAGAAAGCACTGGCGATTACTCCATACCTGCCTTGGTTTGCTTTTGGCATGATGTGCTATACGATATCCAGGGTTCTGGTCAATTATTATTTGGTAAAAAAGGTCTATAGTTTCACCATTGCCACAACTTTCTTAGTTTTTTTTCAGATTATATTTATTTTTTTATATCACCAGAGCTTTGCCCAGATTGCAGCCGTCATGTCAATTATCTGGATGCTTCATCTGGGATTATCAATCACATTTCACATCTTCGCCAACCGGATAAAAATTCTGGAGCATAATTTTTTAGTATTTTTAAGATTAAGACAGCTATGAAAAGCAGACCGTACGACTTATTCACGATGTTGCTTATGACCGTGTTGGCTGAATTTTTGAAAAAGTTTCAAAAAGCAAAGCAGCCTGTTTTCCCAGCCGAAATCGGAAATTATTATTTTGTTAAAAGAGTAAAGAAAGTAGGACCGCGCAAGTCATACCAGTTGGCCCTTTATCAAGACGGTAGCGGTAAAAAAGCCTTTGCCAAGATGAAGCGGGCTAACATAAAAGGGTATCACTACTATTCGCTCCTCAATGAAATCGAGATGTATAAGATCCTGAACGCCGTAACAAAGAAAACGGGAGACTCCATCCCCGACAGATTTAAAAACATTGCTATTCCATGGCTGATTACAGCTTATGAAGATAAAAACAGGCTCGTTGCTTTAATCGAACATGTCGAGGGTAAAACTGTAGAAAACCTGACATCTCAAGAAAAATTAGATTTGTACCTAACCGCTGCCGATTATTTTAAATATCTAGGGAGCGAATTAAAAAAAAGAGAAAGAGCCAGAATTTCGCAAAGAAGCACTCTAAATTATATTTTATTTTACCCGTTGCTTTGGGTTAAGGCGGCTTTAACTTACCCCTTTGCCGTTCCTTATCTTTTAAAAGGAGCGTTTATTTTTTTCCGTCTGATACCGATAATGATTAAAAATAATCAGTCATCACTCATTCATCGCGACCTGCATTTTAAAAATTTTATTAAAACCAGAGACAAGTATTATCTCATAGATTTTCAACAGATGGTTTTTTCCGAACCACTGCACGAATATATTACTACATTAAGATATTTTTGGAGCAGGCATAAAGAAAGCAATTTTGCCCAGCTTCTTCTGCAGGAGTTGGTGAAGAGAAACAGCAAGAGAAAAAACTTCAGTGAGCTTTTTCAGGCCTATGCGATTAATTCCGTAACTCACGGCTTAACCGGATCAGGATTTTCCCAAAATATAATTCTTGGGTGGATTGACTTTTTTAAATTTTGTCTAAAACCAGAGTTTAAGAAATTTGAGAATAATAATAGGTTTGAACACCAGCAAAAAAAATCCGTTTCGATTGGAATACCGGCTTTCAATGAAGCCGGGAACATCGAGAATTTAATAAAATCCATCCTTCGACAAAAAGACTTAAACTATAGCCTGGAAACAATTTATATATTAAACGACGGATCGACAGATGAGACAATCGGCAAGGTCAAAAAAATGGCGGAAAAATTTCCGGTTATTCGTCTGATAGACGACGGCAAAAGGTTGGGAAAAATCAACAGGCTGGAGGAGTTTTTTGGACTTAACACAAGCGGCATTGCCCTGGCCTTAGACGGAGACATTGTCCTAGGCAAAAGCGAGGTAATAGCCGAAGTAGTGAATTGTTTTGCTGACGAAAAAACCGTGTTGGTGTCTGCAAACAACCAACCGGTAAAAAGCAGGACATTAGTCGGCAAAATTATAAACTACGGAATTTACATCTGGTATCTTGCCAGGATAGGTTATAATAATGGCGATAATCTGCACAATGTCCGCGGTTGCTGCATAGCGTTAACTAAAGATTTTGCCAGTAAGGTCGATTTTCCGCCCGAGGTGCATTCCTACGGACGGTATTTATATCTTTTAAGCCAAGCAGGAAATCTAAAATTCGCTTTTGCCAAAAATGCCATTATCCTGTATCGGAAACCCAACAATTTAGCAGACTACATCGCTCAAACGACAAGAACAGGATCCGACAGGAAGAAGATGGAGATGATTTTTGGCAGCTGGATAAAAGACAAATATAAAATGCCGATGAAATACAAGGTATTGGCAGTAGTTAAGGCTTTTAGCCAGAACCCGTTTTTATTTTTAAGCGCGCTTGTACTAAAATATACAGTCAAGAAAGTTCACCGGAAAAAGCAAAATTCTAAAAAAGCCATAGTTTGGGACACCGTGACGTCGACCAAAAAACCCATACCCGTTACTTTTTAATATATAAAAATGGAAAAATTACCTACCGTAACAATTGCAACGATCGCCTGTAACGAAGAAGCAAATATCAAAAAATTTTTGGAATCTGTGTTAGACCAGAAAGAAAAAGGATTTAAGATTTCGACTATACTGGTGATTTCGGATGGGTCAACCGATCATACCGTAAAGATAGCCAAGTCATTTAAATCAAACTTAATCAGAGTGACAGACCATAGTGAGAGGATTGGCAAATCCGCCAGACTTAACGAGATTTATAAAAATCTTGATACGGATTTATTATTGCAGTCTGATTCCGATATCATCTATTCACACCGGTTTGTGGCAAGGGATATGATCTTAGGTCTTCTGGAAGAGCCAAAAATTGCTATGTGCGGCGGCAACCCTTTACCCGTAAAAGGGAGCACTTTTACGGAAAATGCCATCAATCTGACGACTGAGGCATATCAACAATTTCGAAAAAAAGTAAGAGGGGGCAATAATGTTTTCTCGGCTGACGGCAGAATCTTAGCCTTCAAAAAGGAACTGGTTGAAAAATTGAGAATTCCGGAAGATATGATAGCCAACGACATGTTTAGCTATTTATGCTGTTTGTCTTTAGGGTACAAATATAAATTTGTTCCAACGGCTATTGTTGATTATCGCTCTCCCCAGGATGTCGGAGACCATATAAAGCAGAATGTCAGATTTCGCGCTTCACCCTTGAGGATGGAAAAATATTTCCCCAAGGGGTTAGTCAGTAAAGAAACCAGCATTCCAATCATGCTTTTATACAAAACACAATTTCTGATTTTTCTCAAGCATCCGATCTCAACTTTATATATTTATTTGATTAATCTATATTGTAAATTAAGAGCAAGATGGACAGAAAGCAAACTGAATGCCAGGTGGGCAGTGGCAAACTCAACCAAGAGCGTATAGCACAATGTCTAAAAATAAAACCAATTTCCCCGTATATTAAAAGTGAAAAATTTTTTTGCGATAGTTTTTGTAATTTTTATTGGCTTATTACTTTATACTTCCGCGTTAAGAGGTGAAATTGGCAATCCCTTGGTCGATAAGGGAATGACCAAGTTATCCAAAGCAACAGGTCCTTTTGAGTCTTCTCACGAGCGCGCGCCTTATGCGCTTTTGGTTTCTTTAGTCGAAAGAGGAAGTTTTGAATTGACTCAAGATCTGGCAAATTTCGCTTCACCCGACACCGTCTTTTCAGGTGAAAAATATTTTATAATTTTTCCTCCCGGCGTATCACTGGTTGCGATGCCGTTCTACCTGCTGGCCAAAGAATATCACCTAGCTCAACTTTCAACTTACGCAGGGATGACGATGTTTGCTATTCTAAATTTAGTCTTGATCTACCTTATCGCAAAAAATATTTTTAGGTTGAGCATAGGTTATGCCATTTTGTCAGCGATGGTCTTTGGCTTTGCAACGACTTCCTGGAGCTTTGCCGCCAGCTTGTACCAGCATCATCTGACCGTACTTTTGATTTTGATCTCGTATTATTCCGTCTGGAAATATGCACTAAATATGCAAAAGTGGCTTTGGACTATAGTGCCTTGGACCGTGATGGGACTAAGCATCTGGCTAGACTATCCCAGTGTTCTTTTGCTGATTCCGGTATTCTTATATCTTTTCCTGAAATCGCTCAAAATTTATAACGCTAAAAAGAAACTAAATATAATTTTCAACTTTAATGCATATTTAGGAATCCTGGTTTTTTTTGCTTTGGTAGGAGTGCACCTTTACTACAATAAAGTAAATTTCGGCAGCCCTACAGTGCTGGCGCAGTTTTTGAAAAGGTACGACTCATCCAAGGTTCAAGACCAAGCAGTACAGCCTCCCACAAAACAGACAATCGAAGAGACAATTAAAAAAAAGAGCACTTTTTCCAATCTATTTCAAGAAAATAGAATCATCACCGGTTTATACACTCTAACAGTAGCATCAGATAAGGGACTTTTTTATTTTTCTCCTATTTTGATTCTGGCGATCCTGGGAATATTCACAATCTACAGAAAATCCAATAAGTACAGACTTGAGGCGGGAATATTGATCAGCGTATTTTTGCTAAATTTATTCATGTACAGCAGCTGGAGCGAGCCTTGGGGCGGGTGGGCATTTGGCCCGCGCTATCTTATTCCCGCTATGGCAGTAATGTCGGTTTTTCCTTTCATCTGGCTTGATAGGAATAACAATAAAATCCGGGCAAAGCTGATAACTTTTGTGCTATTTTGTTATTCCAGTTTTATTTCACTTTTGGGAGTATTGACTACTACGGCCACACCGCCAAAGGTCGAGGCGGTTTATCTGAAGATCAAATACGGATTTTTCCTAAACTGGGATTATTTTATGGATGGAAGAAGCGGGAGTTTTGTCTTCAATGAGTTTGTGTCGAAGCATATAAATCTGCAGCAGTATTTTATCCTGATCTATATTCCACTCATTTTGATTGTATTTATTCTTTTGTTTATTGTGCCGCTGCTTAATAGAAAACAAATCAGTAAAAAAATATGAATCTCAGCTTTTCGATTTCTGTCAAGACGGTTAACAGGATTAAGAGTTGGATAGACAGGCTACCGTATCCAAAGTTGGTATTTTTTATCTCCTGGATACTGGCTTTAATTGCTACCAACTATTATTTCTACCGTGATTTGATTGTAGCCTATGGGGACGCGGAGTCACATCTGAATATCGCCAAGCGCGTTATTCACTCCTTAACTCCCGGTTTGGCTCAACTTGGGGGAATCTGGCTTCCCATTCCGCATATTCTCATGGTACCATTTGTCTATTTTGACGGACTATGGAGGACAGGGTTGGCCGGGTCGATTGTCTCGGGAGCCGCTTTTATCATCAGCTCGACCTTTCTTTATAAATTGGTTTATCTTTTAACCAAAAATAAATACGCTTCATTCATAGCTTTTTTGGTATTTGCCTCAAATCTTAATATTCTTTATCTTCAGGCTACCCCGATGACCGAGCTTCCTTTGATAGCTTTTTTTATCCTCTCCTCCTACTTTTTTACCAAATACATCCTTAACGAAGCGGATACTGGTTCGCTGATCATGGCTGCTTTTTTTGGTTTTTGCGCAGTGTTAACGCGTTATGACGGTTGGTTTTTGATTTTATTCGAGGCGCTGACAATGATACTTTTATATCTGCGGAGACGGAAAGACTGGAAGAAAACCGAGGGTAAATTACTGCTTTTTGCCACGCTTGCCTTTTTTGGCGTTTTGCTTTGGATGGTTTGGGACCTTCTGATTTTGGGCGACCCTTTTTATTTCATCAACAGCCAGTTCTCCGCCCGCACCCAACAGCAGGAGTGGCTGAGGCGAGGAGAACTTCCGGCTTTCCGTAATTTTCCCTTGGCTTTGGCTTATTATGCAGTGACGGCGATGAGCAACTCCGGACTTTTTGTCTTTGTGATTGCGATTTTTGGCTTGGGTGCCTTTTTTGGAGATAAAAAAAATCGAAGCCGATTTCATATAAGCTTAATACTTCTTGTGCCTTTTATCTTCAACGTCGTAACCATGTTCATGGGTCAGTCCGTGATCTTTATTCCCCATCTTACCCCGGTTGACTTCGAGTGGAGGCTTTTTAATGTCAGATACGGGACCTTGATGATCCCCGGAATAGCTCTTTTTTTTGCTCTGGCTTGGTTTAAGGCTAAGCAGACCGGGACAAAAATTTTAATTTTGGCTTTATTTATCGGGCAATTTGGACTATACTTGGTCGGCTTTTCCAAGATCATCACTTTGGCTGACGGAGTAGAAGGGTTGTCAAGAGCCAGAAGGCCAGACGCAGAGCTTTTTATGGATGAGAAATATGATTACGGTCTGGTGCTGGTTGACGATTACGCCCGGACGATGAGTATTATAAGAACCGGAATTCCGATGCAAAATGTAATTTATATCGGAACCAAACCTTATTGGGAAGAGTCTTTGGTAGCGCCGGAAAGGTATACCAGATGGATTATTATGCAGAAGGATGATGCGGTCTGGGACGCAATTTATGACCAGCCCGGCGTACGGAGCAGGCTATTTAAGTATTTTGAAAAAGTTTATACGTCGCCTAATATATTAATATTTCGTAGGATATAAATTAGAAGCACGAAATCCGAAATTCGAAACAAATAAGAATGACAGAAATTACAAATTCAAAACAATACGATTTAGAAGATAGAACTTTTGTTTTTGCAAAAAGAGTTAGAGAATTTGTCAAGAAATTAATAAAAACTTTAGGTAATATTCAAGATTCCTCACAACTAATTAGATCTTCCGGTTCCGTAGGTGCTAATTATATTGAAGCTAATGAAGCTCTAAGTAGAAAGGATTTTTTTATGAGGATTAAAATCTGCCGCAAAGAAGCAAAGGAAAGTCGTTATTGGTTAAAATTAGTTGACACAAAGAGTAATGTGAAATTAGAAGTAGAAACTAAAGATTTAATTCGAGAAACTACTGAATTGATGAATATTTTTGGATCCATCCTAAGAAAAAACGAATAAACTATTAATACTTTATACTTTGAGATTGTAAAATTGTTTCGGATTTCGATATTCGAATTTCGAGTTTGAAGAAGATTATGCTTAAAAAACTAGTTATTACGATAAGTTTGTTTCTAATCTTTACTTCGCCGGTACACTCCCGTGAGCGTTTTTTCCAGGTTCAGTCTGTCGATACGATGAAGTATTCGCGGGATTTGGCCAGAGAAAAATTAAAAGATAACACATTTAATCAAGAAATTGAAACCCAGGTTAAAAATATTGCGGCTACAGGAGCGACCCATGTTTCGCTTGGCACTCCTTATGAAGATGAATTTTTACCGTATCTTAAAAGATGGGTTACGGCAGCCAGAAAATACAAACTCAAAGTCTGGTTCCGCGGCAATCTCGCCGGCTGGGAAGAGTGGTTTGACTATCCGAGAATTGACAGAAGCACTCATATAGGCAAAATTCAAAATTTTATTCTCAGCAATCCCGATTTGTTTGAAGACGGGGATGTCTTTACGTCCTGCCCCGAATGTGAAAACGGAGGTCCCGGAGACCCCAGAAAAACAAGGGATATTGAGGGATTTCGAAATTTTATTGCGGCAGAATACAAAGCAGTAAAAGAGGGATTTGATCAGACTGGTAAAAAAGTAAAAGCTAATTTTTATTCGATGAACGGAGACGTTGCCAGATTGATTATGGATAGGGAAACGACCGAAAAATTGGACGGCGCAGTGACGATCGATCATTATGTCAGCACACCGGAAAAACTGGAAAATGACATTGTTGAACTGGCAGAGCAAAGCGGAGGTAAAATTGTATTGGGAGAGTTTGGTGCTCCGATTCCGGACATACACGGTGATTTGAGCGAAGAACAACAGGCGTCATGGATAGATGAGGCGCTTGACAGAACGATTAAAACGGGCAAAGTAATAGCTGTCAATTATTGGACCTATAACGCCAGCAGTACCAGGCTTTGGGAAAATGATAATTCACCGCGGTTGGCTGCGTCTGCTTTGGAGAAGTATTATAATCCGGTCAATGTCTACGGGAGAATAATCGACTCCAAGGGAAATTTAATAAAGGACGTTAATTTAAAAATGACCGATATCGGATTTCTTGTTAAAAACGGAATTTACGCAATACCGATAATCAATGAAGAATCCTTGACTTTCAGCAAAAAAGGATTCGTATCGGTTAATTTTCCGGTTAGGGCAGCAAAGGAAAAAGATATTAAGCGGGACGTAGTATTGAGCGTATCAAGCGAAAATCCGATCTATAATTGGTGGAGGAGGGTAGTTGACTTTTTGAATACTACAAATAAGCAAATCCGACAAATAATACAAATAAATCCAGCAAATAAATAATCAAATACTACAAATGAATACCCAAATCATTTATTTATTTGTGAACGTTTGTAGTATAGGTAGTATTACTTCACTCTCGTATACATCTTGAAGTGCCAGTTTGTTCGGGCCGACAGAGTATCTGACCAAAATCCCTGACGACAACCGTTGTCAGCCCTAACTCTGAAGTAATACCTTGTATTAGGTGACAGATGATTTACAGTATAGTTGATTACTCCGTGATAAACGCCATAAGGAAAGGATATTCCCCAGCGTTCGTCCCCACGTGACAGCCCATAGACTATAGTATAGTTGGTTACGGCGTTGTTGACCGGAGTAAAATATAGTGTTGCCGAGCCTTTGTTGATATCGATTTGGAAGAGGTCGGGCGCATGATCAGGCTTAGTTGCAAGACATTGGGCGGCAGATATTGACTTAGGTATGAATAACCACAAAGAAATAAGCAATAATATTATTAAAAAGGATAAACTTTTCATATGTTTATAGTAAAACTTATATGTAATTTCATTGTGGCATAAATCACAATCCAAGTCAACCCACATTTTTATAATGATTAATGTGACCGGGGCATAAATGTCATTTCGAGCTTGTCGAGAAATCTCCAACAGCGGCGATTGATACGGATTCCTCGATCCGCTTCGCTCTCTCGAAAATAACAATGAAATAATTAAGTCTCATCCATAGTAATTAATATACTATGATATATTGTATTTTGTATTTTTGTTATTTATAATTCAACATCAAACTTTATGAAATATAAAATATGTATTATAGGTCCAGGTGTTGTTGGGCAGGCTACGGGCAAAGTTTTCGCCAGACTGGGGTTTAGCACGTCTTTTCTAGGCGGAAATCCGATGAAAACGGCACGTCTAAGAAAAGAAGGCTACTTGGCATATAAAAGAGATGAACTTTTTGACGGAGGGTATGATTTTGATATCAGCATGCTGACAGTGCCTACTCCCACGGTTGACGGCCAGATAGATTTTGGACCAATTAAGTCGGCTTCAGCAGGTCTTGGCCAAAGGCTTGCTAAAGCCAAAAAAAAATACCATCTGGTGGTCGTCAAAAGCACCGTTCCACCGGGAACCAACAGGAAAATAGTCGCGCCTCTCATAGAAAAACATTCAGGCTGGAAGTTGGGTCACGACTTTGGTCTTTGCATGAACCCGGAATACCTGCGTGAAAAAACAGCTTATGATGACGCGCTTAACCCTTGGGTGATTCTGATCGGGGAATATGATAAAAAGTCCGGTGATATGCTGGAAGGGGTTTACAAAAAATTCAAGTCTCCCATTTACAGAAGCAGCCTTGAGGAGGCAGAATTCCAGAAATATGTCCACAATCTTTTCAACTCCGCAAAAATTACCTTTTTTAATGAGATGAGAGAAATCGGTAAGAAGTCGGGGTTAAGGATGAATAAAATCTTCGAAATTACGGCTCTTTCGGCCGAAGGGATGTGGAATTCCAGCTACGGGATAAGAGATCTTGGTCCTTTTTCCGGGAATTGCCTGCCCAAAGATACAAAAGCTTTTTACCGCTTTACCAGAAATAGCGGAGCAGACGCGCCGCTCCTTAAGACGATCATAAAAATCAACGAGTCAATCGCCAACGGCAATGGATTGGCCATACATAAAGTGATTGGAGCAAATTTATAACAGCAAATGTTGAATAACGACTTTTATTTTTATCTAGCAAGGTATTTAGATCTATACCCGTTTCTTCTTCCATTGGGGCTGATTGGATTTTGGCGTTGGAGTGTTTGGATAGCCAAAAAAACGACCGGACTTTTTTATAAAGCCAAAAGACCCGGATTTGAAACTTCGGTTTCGGTTGTTACCCCGGTTTATAATGAGGATCCTGATACTTTTTCCCGTGCGATTGAGTCTTGGAAAAGAAACAAACCAGATGAAATAATCGCAGTCATAGACCATACAGACAAAAACTGTATTTCGATATTTAAAGATTTTGCCAAAAAAACTCCCGGTACCAAACTAATCATCACCAAAACTCCGGGAAAGCGTGAAGCTTTGGCTGACGGAATAAGGGCTTCCAAGAGCGAAATTATGGCCTTAGTTGACAGCGATACTATCTGGGCCGGCGATACGCTGAAAAATGCGCTCGGTCCATTCAACGATAGAAAAATCGGCGGCGTGGCTACCCGACAGTCGGTAGAAAAACCTAAGACAATCGCTCAAAAACTATTCAGCATCCGACTTGAGCAGAGATATTGGGACGACATTCCCTTTCTGGCGGCTTCAGGAGATGTGCTGGTCTGTCTATCCGGAAGAACAGCGTTCTATAGAAGCAAAGCGCTCATGCCGATTTTAGACAGGATGGTTGGCGAAGTTTTTATGGGTGAAAAAGTGATAAGCGGTGAGGATAAAAGGTTAACCTATCTCATCGAAGCAGAAGGCTGGAAAACAACTTATCAAAGCAATTCTCAAGTTTATACCACGGGAGTTAGGGATATTTTGACATTTCTCAAACAGCAGGTGCGTTGGACCAGAAACAGCTGGAGGAATGACCTGCGGGCTTTATTTATCGAGCCATGGGTTTTGAGACACAGAATATTTACAATCTATCTGATTGATAGAGCGATACAGCCTTTTACACTCTTGATCAGTCCAATTTATTTTTCTGTAGCTTTGGTTTTAGGACTGTGGATTCCGGTTGGGGTTATATTTGTCTGGTGGCATATCAGCCGCCTGGTTAAGATGTATCCCCACTTACGAAAACACCCCGCCGATATCTGGATGCTGCCAATATTTATAGTTTTTACCTTTGTGTCGGCCTATATCAGGATATACTCGCTGTTTAGCGTCAATGTCCAGGGTTGGATCACCCGCTGGGATGAGTCGCGATTGCCGCAGAGAAAACTATATAGTTTAGCCAGGGGGCATATGTTTTCTATCATACTGATTGGCGTTGTGGCATCAGGAGTGATCTATAATAAATTCACTAATTTTTTGCTCCCGAGGGAAAATCAGGCAAGCCTGGTAGCAAGGACATTACCTACATCATCAACTTTAGCGCTGTCCAATAAAAGCGATGTCCTGGGGGTAGCGGCAGCCGATCCACAAACAAAATTGACTAAAGGCCATATTTTTCAAGAGACCGACTCTTTAGCCGGAGTTGCCGCTCAATACGGGGTTAATGTATATAATCTGCTTTATGCCAATGTCAGTAAGATCACCAACTGGAATAGGATGAAGCCAGGTACACTGCTTACCGTACCTCCACATGACTTAAATCTTACGCCAAGCTACCAGTTCAATTATCAAAGAATCTATGATGATTATCTGCGTATCTACTACGTGCCTGATGTCAATCAGATTGTGGTTGAGGGTAGAGGTTATGGGACAAATTTAAGTCAGATCTCCGCCCTGCTTGGTTCAGAATTATTGCAGGAGACGGAACCTAAGGTTTGGTTGTTGCGTGCCAATATCCTACTTCGCTCCGGCACGACTTTGTTCCTTGACAAAGATGAAGTTAAATGGTTGAAGATGGCAAGCTCAAATAAAGGCTATGTTTCGATAAGAGGTTCAAATGCGGACGTGATAATAAACGGGGTTAAGATCACCAGTTGGGATGAGACCGCAGCCGACTATGATAAGAATTTGGAGGACGGGAGAAGTTATCTTCTGGTTAAAGATAATGCCAGGATGGATGTGACAGACTCTGAAATTGCCTATCTTGGATTCGCACGATCCAAAGATTTACCTTATTCTTCTTACGGAATATCCTGGAGAATGAGTACAGGCAAATTGGGAATTTATCTTTTGACCGGTGAGATAATCAACAGCAAATTCCATGACAATTATTTTGGCGCTTATACCTATGGTGCAACCGGCATGACCTGGAGAGATAATGAATTTTACAACAACGTACGGTATGGTTTGGATCCTCATGATGATTCAACGGGATTTTTGGTAGAGAATAATAAATTTTACAGCAACGGTACGCACGGCCTGATTCTTTCCAAGCGTTGCACGGATTTTACTATCAGAAATAATCAATCCTACAACAATAAACTGCACGGAATAATGCTTCACGAATTATCAAACAATAATTTGATTGTGAACAACAATATTTATGCTAACCATGACGGAATAAGCATTGACAATTCCGGTAAAAACACCATCAGTAATAATATGATCAATAAAAATCGAAGAGGGATTCTGGCCGATAAAAAGTCAAAAGAGAATGTCATCACAAAAAACGAAATTAAGGAAAACTCCCAATACGGAATCTATCTTAATGAGGAAGCAAGCGATAATGTAATTGATAATAACAAGTTGTCATTTAATCAGGTAGGGATGTACGTAAAAACCGCCAAAAATCAGGCCACCAATAATAAACTGGAGCAAAATGAGGTGGGGATTTACTTTTCGGGCAAGGCAGACGGCAATATGCTCGACTCAAATTCAATTATCTATAACACCCGACACGGTATCTACGCCAAAATCCAAAGCGGCCTGACCAATCTACGATCCAATAGTAATTACTTCTTAAAAAATCACAAGAGCGATGTAGCTGCTTTTGAATTGAAATAGCGCGCTTACTCCCTTGATATAAACGGCTATTAAAGGTAAGATTAAAAGATGACATTTATTAAACAATACTTTATTTATTTTGTCCATGGAGTCGTATCTGCATTCATTGTATTTATGTTTGTCATGATTTATCAGAGCAAACAGGAAAGTAAAATTATGAAAACGCCGATAGTCCGAGGAAATCCGGAAGTAGCCACAGAAGAAGAAAAATCTACTATTGAATCTTCTGAAGCGATAACTCCCGGAGAGCCTACTGTCCGGGCGAAAAAGCCAAGTTTTAGCGGCAAAACAATCTATGTAGCTATAGGAGGAGACGATGGCGATAGTGGCGATTCGCAGGAAACAGCCCTGAAAACCATCCAAAAAGCGGTTGATATTGCTCAGCCGGGTGAGATGATATATCTACTGCCGGGCGCTTATTTTCAGGACGCGGTAAGCAAAAGAAGCGGAACAGTCGCCAATCCGATAATTATAAAAGGTGAGAAAAATGCAATTGTCCGTGGAGGAGGAAATTCTCGGATATTCGAGATCAATCATAATTATATTACCCTTGAAGGATTCACCATTGACGGTTTGCATGGCGGGGGCGGAAGCGAAAAAGATTACAGAGATAAATTAATTTATATCATCAGTAAAACGGCAGGGAAAGGAGAGACCGGGGTTAAAATACTTTCGCTGAGTCTGAAAAACGCCGGGGGAGAGTGTATCAGGCTTCGATATTTTGCAAGCCGTAATGAGATAGCATATAACACAATCACCCGTTGTGGAGTCTTTGATTTTGGCTTTGATGCAGGCGGCAAGAACGGCGAAGGAGTTTATATCGGCACTGCCCCGGAACAGACAGACGACGGCAGAAGTCCAACCTCGGATCCCGACCAGTCCAACAATAACCATGTGCACCACAACACGATCGATACGCAAGGCAACGAATGTGTAGATATTAAAGAGGGGTCATCGGGAAATATTATCGAATACAACAATTGCACCGGACAAAAAGATCCCGAGTCGGGCGGCATGGACTCACGCGGCAATAAGAATGTTTTTCGCTACAATCAGATTAAAGGAAATAGAGGCGCAGGTGTCCGCTTAGGCGGAGATGAGGATTCGGATGGAATTGATAACGATGTCTACGGGAATGTAATAATTGACAACGCTGCTGGCGGAATCAAATTCCAACGCAAACCACAAGGTCGAATCTGCGACAACAAGATGGAGGGGAATACAGGAGGTGACGCAGTCGGTTCGTATAAAAAAGATTTTAAACCTACAGATTCTTGTTGATTTGACAATATATTGAACCTCGGGGGTTCAATATATTGTTCAGACGCTATAAACTTGATTATTTTAATTTTTTTTAGATATATCAGACAGATTTTAGCCAGAATTAGTTAATAACCAGATTGTTGAAAATTTGATTGAGGTCATCGTTGTCGGTAAAATAAATTGAAAGAATAACACCCTCTTTTTCGGTAAACACGACTTTATATTTGTCATTCGGTACGTCGGCACTCCAATTGTAGCTGGATAAAGTCTGACCTGTAAAAGTATATTCAAACCCCTCTCTGGTTTGGATCTTAATCGGCACAAGAGGCGAGAATGCAGTTGTTTGAGGATGAGTCGTATTTTTTTGGAAGCTTTCTTGAGCTATATCCTTAATTGCTTTATCGCTTCCTTCAATCGCTTGAATCTCAAGGAAGTGTTTATACGGATTTTGGTCATAGCTGTAAATGCCTATTCGTGATTCGAACCCCTTAATTTCTTTGAAAGTGCCGTCGACAAAATTGTAAAATCCCAAAGTGAAATCTTTGGGATAAGCGATTGAATAATTGTATTTGGCATGATAAAAAGTTTGCGGGGTTTGAAAATCGAAAAATTTGGAAAACTTCTTCTGGTTATTTGATAAAAATTTTAAGAGTGACTCGTGGTAATTTTGGAACAGTAAATAACTGCCAATAATTAATGAGAGAAAAAGTACCGCTTTTAACGAAGATGTACCTTTTCGGTTCATAAAATCCAGTTTATCATTTTTCAGAAAACAAACGGTTAAAGAGTTGGTATAATTAATTTTTAAAAGTGCGGTGGTAGTTCAGCGGCAGAATGTCTCCTTGCCAAGGAGAAGGTCGAGGGTTCAAATCCCTTCCACCGCTCAAAATGAATTTTTGAGCAAGTCTAATGCTTTTTCAAAAGCTTCCTGGTCGGATTTGAAGGTGAGAGTGCGTTTGACTTCATCAGCGGAGACGAATTTGGCGTCCATCATCTCCCAGTCATGATTTTTCGGGTCTCCGGATAGATATTCCATCAGGAAATAACAGACGGTTTTGTCGACCAAATTCTCTTTGAAGCGGTATTTGTATTTAACCTCGATCGGCTTATCATTGACTATTTTTGCTTTTACTCCGCCTTCCTCCATTACTTCTCTTAATGCGGCGTCATGCATCTTTTCCGAGGAGTCCTTATCACCGATTAAACCTTTGGGAAATCCCCAGCCTTTGTGTTGAGAATGCTGCGTTATTAACCAGAAAAAACTTTTGACTTTTGATTTTTGACTTTTGATTTGTTTATATACAATTCCTCCTGCCGAGTCCTCGGTTTTGAATTTCATTTTGATATACAAATTTATTAAAAATCAAATTTCTTTATATCCAGAATTTCTACCTTCAAGTAATGAACGGTTACGATTTAAAATCATTTTTGTAAGTTCGTTCAGTTGGTTTTCATCAAATCCATTATAAAGGTTTCTATAATATATAATTATATCTGGTGGAAATTGACTTTTCCAAGAGTCAAAATCTGATTCATAAGTTATTCTCATTGCGCTTTCCATAAGTTCCCAAGAGCTACTTATTCCATCGGCTACTGCCGGACGACTGGGATTATATTTTAATCTGCTCTCCCATTCAGCCCCAACAGCAATAATTGAAGAAAAGTGCTGTTTTAATCTTCCCCAATAATTTTTTTTCGCAGCTTTTTGTAAAAATTTTCGCGTACTGAAATCCGGATTACCAAATACTTTATTAGCTTTGCCTGTACCAAGCTCTGCAATCAACAAGCCTGGATTATTTTGATAAGACCGCATTTGATCTAAATAACGCGAGAACATGTTTTCACTTACACTTTTATCAAGCACAGTAAAGGGGAAATGTGATTCAGGAAGCAGATTTAAATGATTGTGTTCAGTCTGGGTCCAGGAATGTTGATGTGAAGCAGAGTCTCTAGACCAATTTGTTCCATGGGCAATATCTCTAATTTGATCAACCAAAATAGGTCCGTCTTCTAAAGTAAATATAGGGAGCTCTGGTTGTAATTTTGTGATTTTTTGTATAAGTTCATTTTTTAAATCTGTTTTTCCAGATCCAAACGGACCATTAAGAATTACAATATTTGCCATTGTTAGCCTTTATAAATTTTGTGGTGTCTGGTGCAGACGGCGATATATTTGGCTTTGCTTGTTGCCTCAAGCCTTTTGGTGCCGCCTGCGACTCTTTCGGTATTTTTGGCTCTGGCGCCGCACCTTTCGCAGATGGCAAATAGCTCCATCCGCTCGTCCGCCAGATCAAAAAGCTCGTGCATAAGGCGAAAGTACTTTCTTCTGTAGTCGTAAAGCAGGCCGTTTACCACAACGTCAATTCCTTGATCCAGGAGTTTAAAGACGACTTTTTTGGTTGCTTTGTCGGGGAAAAATTGGGCGGAGTCGATCAAAACCTTATCGGGTCTTTCTTTTTTTACTATTTTTAGGATCAACTGGGGTTTATTATTCTCTATAAAGGTGACAGGTAAATTCCGTTCGTCGTGAGAGTTGGTTTTGCCTTTTCGATCTTTAACTTCGGCTCCTTCTGCTTTGAAGCATAAAGTCTTATATCCGTTTTTTGTAAATACTCTGTACAAGGTAATGAGTTTGGTAGTCTTGCCGGCGAACATGGAACCGGCAAGTACGGTCAGATGCCCTTTTTTTGCCATACGGTCACCAGTGAGTCTACTATATTTTGGTGTATTTCGTCAATAGATTTTTCTGCATCAATTCTAATCACATTTTTGAATTCTTTTAGAATTTTTATATATTTTTGACTGTTGGCTTTTAATAAATTTAATTTTTCGAATTTCCCTTTTTCCTCTCCGGTTTTTTTTGTCCGGCTTTCGATTCTTTGATAAGCAACTTCAGGTTTAATATCGAACCAGAAGACAATATCAGGCAGGGGGTCGAAAGTAGAATATAGGTAATTGATCAAATCAAGGTGAAACTGGTTTTCGGCTTGGTAAACAAGAGAGCTGATGGGATTTCGTAAGCTGATGACAGTTTTACCCGATTTCAAAGCCGGCAGGATTTTATTTTTAACCATAGCAAACCGGTCGGCTAGGAAAAAGAAGACCTCGGAGAAAATCTCGTTATTATTTTGGCGCCAGAGCTTGAGGATGTTTTTCATTTCCGGGGTCGGGTGATATACGATCTCGGGCTTTTCGCCTTTTTTCTGCAAGAATTCCGCCAGCAGTTTTGCTTGGGTTTCTTTGCCGGTGCCGCTTATTCCTTCGAAGACAATAAGTTTTTCCTTAAATGTATGTACCGCAGATTTATTTTGACCGGAAAACAAAATTTTAGATAAATAATACTGTTGTCTTGCGATATTTTTGCTTTCGGGAAATTCTAGTCCGGCAAATCTTTGGGGCATTTTGACTGTCAATCGCTCTTCAGCTTTTGACATAGGTTGTCCTGCTTCCGAAGTAAAATAAACCGATCGAAGTATCCCTCTAAAACCAAATCCGTCGAGGAAATCTGCATCTTTGAGAATTCTGGACTCCGGGAGCTTCGAGGTAAAAAAGGGCAGGTCATGCTCTTTGATTATCTGCAAAATCAGACCGATTTCTTTATTCGAATAACCGGCTTTGATAAGAATTGGTTTAGCTTTTACGGCTGAGAGGCTGCTTGATTTTTTGCCATGTAACTTGGGATTATTTCGGCCCAGGTCGTGAAGCAGAGCTGCGGCAATAATAATCCCGCGATTGGCGCGATATTTTTTGCCCAAAATTAGAGCGTATTTAGCCACATTAATCAAATGATCCAGACCATGCGAAGGGCTTTTTAGATTATTTTTGATAAGTTGTAAAATCTTTCTTTCCTTTTTTGTCCAGTTCATATAATATTGGTAATATAGATACCGTTTCGGTAACGGCCGTTGTCAAAATGGTCATAGATTAAATTTTTTTATGATATGCTGCAGGGCAACGATTGTTCCGTTGTTTTCAACGGATGGGGCGATGAAATCGGCAATTTCCTTGAGTTCTTTAGGCGCATTTCCCATGGCGATTTTGTAACCGCAGGCAGTTAGTAATGGATAGTCGTTATACCCGTCGCCCATACCTACTATCTGGTCGCGAGGAATTTCTAATAATTTTTCGTATTCTAAAACAGCCGTATGCTTGGTGGCTTTAATGGAAGTGATATCCATACCGAATCGATCGGCGAATTTAAATTTGATTAATGAAATATCATTGCAGAGCCTACTTAATTTTTTTTTATGCTTTTCAACATCACCCTCTGACAGATTGTTTAAATAACCGAAGATCAAAACTTTTAGAACATCTGAAAAATCATTCAGATCAGTAAGCGACCTCATTGATTTTTTGTCTGCGTAGTTAGGAAAATCTACTTTTTTATTTACATATGTATAGTTTACGCTTTCGAAAGCAAAATTAATTCTGGTTTTAATTAAATAATCTTTGATTTTTCTGGCTGAATCAGAAGGTATCGCCTGCTCCCAGAGTATTTTTCTTGACTTATTATGCATTATCAATGCGCCTCCATTACAAATATGATAGTCAAACAGTTGCAGCTCTTCCAAGACGTTGTGGATTCCGCTATAAAACCCTCGACCAGTTGCTACGGAAAAGCGTATCCCTTTGCTTTTAATAAAATTAAGCAGTTCTTTGACTTCCAAATTATATTTATTATCTTTATCTACTAATGTTCCGTCAAAATCGCTAAGTATGGCTTTTAGTGTCATATAACAACAATTCTGGAGTCCCCCGCCTCTGGGTGGGGTTCCCCGACCATATATTAATTGAAATGATTAGAAAAAAAATCCATGGTTCTTTGCATGATCAGATCCCAACTGCCTTGATCGAAGTTGTGGTCTTCGTCAGGATAGGTAAAGTATTCTACCTGCTTTTTGTTAGTTTGCAAAGTCTTAACCAGAGTATCGGACCACAGAAGAGGTACTGATTCGTCAGACTCACCCTGGTGGATTTGGATCGGGGCATCAATCCAATCAAAGTAGTTGGTAAGCGAGTATTTTTCTGAGTCGTAATCTTTCTCAAAGTCGGCCACAACCCTGCGCAGCGCTTTACCGTGGTCGGGGATATCGTCGGTGTAGTAAAGAATCGAGTAGGGAAAGGGTTTGGAGACTGGAGCCCAGAGAACTGTAGGGTAAACTTTGCCGGTAATCTCCAATACAGAAAGTGCGATTTGGCCGCCGTTGCTGTGACCCCAAAGGCCGATATTAATTTCATCAAAGCGTGAATTAAGTGAGGCAGATTGCAATGCGGTGTTAAGATTTTTTACAGATGCGAGCAGTTCAAGCGCGGTGACGTAAGTCATAAATCTGGACTCCATAGAGTCTAGTTTAGTTTTGTCCGAGTAACCGTAGTCCAAAAAATCGGGAGCGAGGGTGATAAATCCATTTTGCGCCAATACTTCGCCTCCGTGTCTGGTACCTACTCCGGTTTGATAAATCTCCCGGTCGACATATCCGCGAAGCATGATAACAATTGGATAACTACCTTGTGCTTTGGGTAGATTCAATAAACCACTAACTCTTTTTCCTCTGACGGTGAAGTAAAAGAGATAGGATCTGAAATAATCTTCGTCTTTAAGAAGCCTGCCGGTTATTATTTGGCTGCCGGAAAAATTCATTTGTCGTAGAGAATCATAAGAATACTGATTCAGTTTTTTTTCACCTGATAATTTTCCTCTACCTAGAGGAGAATAAAATGCTTCTTGCCTGAATAATATTAAATAGACAAAAATAGAAGCCGTAATTAATCCTGCAATTAGTCCAAAGTAAAGAACTGTTTTTACTCGCATTTTATAGAAATTTATTATTTTTATATTTAGAAGAAAATAAAGCCATCTTGAACCTCGGGAGTTCAAGATATTGTCATTAGGCTTTAAAGATGATTTTTTGTATTTTGTTTCGTTTGGCGGAGATGGAGGGATTCGAACCCCCGATGACTTTGATGCCATACCGGTTTTCAAGACCGGCCCGTTCAACCGCTCCGGCACATCTCCTATTCTTACTTCTCGCCTTTTTAAGTTCTATTCGAACACGGCTCGAAGAGCGAATTTGGGAGGAAACAAGAATTCCAAATCCCGAACAGATCGGAAAAGAAGTTCTAATGAGGCGCGTGCCGGAATCGAACCGGCGCATAGATGTTTTGCAGACACCTGCGTTTCCTCTTCGCCAACGCGCCTTTTAGGGTATTATATTTTACTTTACTTTTTTGTATTTTCCAATTAGGTTAGAACAGAAGACCGAGAATGAGAATGGAGACTGGAACAAGAATGAAGATCCAGTGCATCGGGATGCCGCTTTCGGGGATGGTCGGCTCTGCTTGAGGCGACGTTTCGGAAACAAGGATGATTTCTGTCGGAGTATTAGTCTGTTTGGGAGTCGAGGTTGGTTCGTCGGTAGGCGAAAGGGTTGGTTCATCGGTTGGAGTTGGAGTATCCTCCTCCGTTGGAGTAGGCGTAAACTCCTCGGTTGGGGTAGGCGTCAATTCATCTGTGGGAGTCGGCGTTAGTTCGTCAGTTGGCGTAGGTTCACCGGTAGGCGTAACCGTGGGTTCTTCCGTTGGTGTCGGAGTAGGCGTCAGTAACGCCGTACAAGTGGCTTCTCCTTCGGCTTCAGGTCCTTGGCCACAGCTGTTGACGGGAGTAACGACACATTTGTAGGTTTGATCCGCCTTAGGTGTGAAATAAACGACATTTTCGGTAGTTGTTTCCTCATGGATCACTTCACCGGTAGACTGATCGATGATTTTAACATTAAATGACGTAGCGGTTTCGTCGCCGGACCAGCTGCAAGAACCGCTGTTTTCAAAACAAGCCGGTCCTGCCGGTTGGGGGGCTTCGGTTGGTGTTTCTGTGGCTCGACCCGGCAGAGTAGGCTTCTCCCGCAAGAGTAAAGTTGCAGAAATAAAACCTAATACCGCAACCAGAATAAAAATTAAACTATAAATTAAAATC
>MGAN01000003.1:1683-38057 GCA_001789745.1 Candidatus Roizmanbacteria bacterium RIFCSPLOWO2_01_FULL_40_13 | reverse complement strand
GATGCTGAAATAAATTCAGCATGACACAAAAATACCATCTGTCATTTCGTTTTGCGATCGCTATACCTAATATATACCCGTCTTAGTTGAATTTTGCAAATTGTCAACTAAAGATATCTTATCAAATCAACTTAGAGGGGTATATACTGATTGCGATTTCAATTAATAGAAGTATAGCTGTCTTGACGGTTTTATAGATTTATGACAGCGCAAGTGGTATCAGTTGCAATTCCTTAAGTTACCGAAAGTATATACTAAGGGTGTTTTCCGCTTAAAGATTAGTTTTTGCTTAGTTACAGAAGTTTGTCTACGAGTTCTTTAAAAGCGTTCCAGTCTTGAGCGCCGTTGACCGCGGTTTCATTTACAAAAAAATGGGGCGTACCGGCAAAACCGAGAGTTGCGTCGATTTGTTCATCTCTCTCCAATTTTTTTTCATGTTTTGCACTAGTCAAACATTCTGTCAAGAAATTCGGATCAATTTGGGCCGAGACAAAATCTACTAATTTTTGAGCCTGATCGCGATTATTTTGTACTTCATCATTGATCAGGCTATAGCCAGTATTTGTCATCAATTGATCGTGAACTTCCCAAAATTTACCTTTTTCATAAGCGCAATAAAGCGCCTCACTGGCAAGCCTCCCGTTTCCATGACCGTTTCCGTACAAAAATACATAAGAAGCTTTTTTTTCGTCCACCAGTTTCTTAATTTCAGGTAAAGGCGGAGTATAAGCGCCTCCCTCGCTTACATATTTAAAATTTCCCGCTGTTTCAGATAATTCCGGATTTTGACCACCCGCAATATGGCAGTAAGGACAACTGGGGTCGGAGATTTCGACAAAAAGCACTTTTCTTTTAACATCACCAAATATAATATGGTCCGTGTTAAATAATTTTTTAATTTGGTCCAGAGTAACCGTGACGGCTTGAGGAGCTTGGGGTTGGGCTTGACCTTGCTGGGTTCCGGTGGTTAATTTCTGTTCGAGATTTTTGCTTTTGAAAAAGAAATAGCCAGCAAAAAAAGAGAAACATACCAGCAGAATCATCAGAACGTAAGAAGTTAAAGGAATTCCTGCCTTTTTGGCCATAGGGAAAAATATAAAGTATTAGACAGATTAAGTCAACCGAATTATAAAGTCCGACATACTTCGATAACACAGGTTTGCAAATAAGTTACTCAGTATATACCCATCTAATCCGCTTTTTCGCGCTGGGAGAGCTGCAAATCGTAAGTAAGATAGGTATACCATATTTCTCGCTTAAAAGAACTTCCCTCCTAATTCATCGGCTCTTTGAAAAGCTCGAAATGACACTTATGTTTCGGTTACATTGTTATTTAATCCGCCTTAGCGGAAATCCCCGACCGTTATACTTCTATTAATCGAAATCGCAATCAGTATATACCACTCCTTAGTTGATTTGATAAGATAACTTTAGTTGACAATTTGCAAAATCAACTAAGATGGGTATAGATCGTGGGATGAGAGAGCAATTTCCGCTTCGACAGGATTTCGACTCTGACAATGCGAACTAATTGAATCCCCGACCGTTAGGTCGTGGGAGCTTTTCACGAGCGTAAATGCGATATAGATTGCTGCCGATTTTTTCGAATTTGTAGATTTCCATACTACCGATTACACCGGTATTTTTTACATGCGGGCCACCGCAAAATTCTTTCGAGTAAGCGTCTTGCGGCGAGTTTGCGGAACCAATAAGATAAACCTTGACCAGGTCGGGATACCTTTCCTTAAAAAATGCCCGGGCCCCAATTTTAAAAGCTTCCTGCTTGGGGATGATCTTGAATTTAACCGCTAAATCTTCTTTGATTTTTTGATTGATGATTCTTTCGGCTTTTTCCAAGTCGGCTTTTTCGGGTTTTTTGGGAGCGGAGAAATCAAATCTCAGTCTGTCGCTGGTAATATTTGATCCTTCCTGTCTGATCCCGTCACCCAAGACATCAAATAAAGCCTGATGCAGCAGGTGAGTAGCGGTGTGATATTTGATTGTCTGCTCTTTGACATCAGCCAGACCGCCTTTAAATTTACCCGATGAAGAATCTCTGGACAACTTTCGGTGTCTGTTAAATTCTTCTCTGAATTTTTCTTTGTTTACCTTCTTTTTTAGATTGACAAAGATTTCTTCCAGCAGTTCAAGCGGCAACCCGTAAGATTGGTATAAGTAAAAAGCTTTATTTTCCAGGTCTTTTTCGGTAATCTTTTCAATCTCTTTTATGCCTCGTGATAAAGCCCTTCCGAATTTATCGATTTCATCTTTGATTACAGGCACGATTTGTTTTAAGTCTCTTTCTTTGTCAAAATAAATGTTTCCGTAAGTGTCAATCACGCTTTCGACAATTTCTTCAAGCGAGGGAGTCTGATTTAAATTGACGCCAATTTTATGGAGATTAAAAGCCGTTTTTCTTAAAAGCCGGCGTAATACATATCCTTGTTCTTTATTGGAGGGAGTTACAGTCTCTCTAATTAAGAAGACGGATGTTTTTAGGTGATCGGAGATGATCCTGATTGATTTTTGATAACCGGAATATTTTTTACCAGTGACTTTTTCGATAGTGCGGACGATTTTACTGAAAATGTTGGTTAAAAATAGATCGTTTTGGTTTTCCAGCGCCATGGTGATTCTTTCCAGTCCTCCGCCGAAATCGACATTTTTGGCCGGTAATTCAACCAATCCGCTTTGGTGTTTTTTATATTCCATAAAAACAGAATTACCGATTTCCAGGAATCTTCCACAGTCACAATTAGGATGACAAATTTTTCCAAACATCGGATCATGAGGCCTGTCGATAAATTCGAAGAAGACTTCGGAGGTTCGACCGCCCGGTTCTCCGTCAGGCATATTGTCCGGCGCTCCGGCTCTTGACCACCAATTGGTCTTGGTATTATACCTGACAATTCTTTTCTCAGGTATACCGATTTTTTTCCATATCTCGACGCTTTCTTCGTCGGCGGGAATTTCTTTTGTTCCGCCAAATACAGAGACATAAAGCTTTTCCTCCGGGAGTTTTAATTCACGGGTTAAAAATGCCCAAAACCAATTTAACTGTTCCCTCTTAAAATAATCACCCAAAGACCAATTTCCCATCATTTCAAAAAAAGTGTCATGGCGGTTGTCCCCGACTTCCTCGATGTCCTGCGCCCTGATGCACCTTTGGATGTTGTATAATCTTTTGCCCAAAGGGTGGATATCGCCTAATAAATTGGGTACCAACTGCTGCATGCCGGAACCCGTAAAAAGGGTTGTCGGGTCATCCTTGGGAATCAGAGGTATTGCTGGAATGAGTTTGTGATCTTTACTTTCCCAGTACTCGGAAAATAGCTTGCGAAGTTGCAAATGGGTCATAGACATAGTGTAAAATTATACAGTATCATTCGTATTGCATATAATGCTTATAAAAACATCAGGCTTTAATTCGATCAAGCCTTTCATAAAATCGCTAAATTTCCCTAAATTTGATTCCCACAAGGGGCAAAACGGGAGAGTACTGGTCATCGGCGGGTCTTCGCTGTTTCATTCGGCGTCTATCTGGGCGGCAGAAGTGGCTTCGTACTTTGTCGATATGGTGCATTACTCTTCTACGAGAGAGAATAATAAAATTTTCCTGAGCTGGAAGAAAAAATTCAGAAACGGAATGGTGATTTCGCAGAAAGAGCTATTGGATTACGTAGGGGAAGACGATGTGGTATTGATAGGGCCGGGAATGATGAGAGGAAAAATAAGTCAAAAGTCAAAAGTCAATAGTCAAAAGTTTGAAGAAATTTTGAAAATTCAGAACGAAGCAGATTATACATATTATTTAACAAAATATTTACTTAGGAATTTTCCTCAGAAAAAATTTGTCATTGATGCCGGAGCTTTGCAGATGATGGATCCCGAATGGTTGAAAAAGTTAAAAACGAAGGCAATAATCACCCCTCACCAAAAAGAGTTTATGCAGTTGTTTGGATTGCCGATCAGTCTGTATTCGGCCGAAGAAAAAATCAGGATGGTACAAAAACAGGCGAAAAAATATAACTGCGTAATTTTGCTAAAAGCAGTAAATGACATAATCAGCGACGGCATAGACAACTGTATAGTCAATGGCGGAAACGCCGGTCTAACCAAGGGAGGAACGGGAGATATATTAGCCGGTTTGACCGCTGCTTTTTATTGTAAAAATAAATCCTTAAATTCTTGCATAATATCTTCATATCTGCTAAAAAAAACCGCCGACACCCTTTTTGCAGAGTACGGATATTGGTATAATATAGATAAGATAATAGATAAAATTCCGATTGTCCTTAAAAGATTGAAAGATAATATATGAAAAAAGAGACGGTAATTGCAATTGTCCTTGGAGTTATAATCGGCATGCTAATAGCGGTCGTCATCCTAGTCAAAAACAGAGAGTATCAATTGACTAAAACTAAGACAATCTCCCACAATCCGAATCAGAACAACCGTCCCCGAAATTCGCTTGCCAAAATTCAGCCTCTTGAGATTTCTGAACCAAAAGACCAAGCCGTATTTGACAGCTATACAATCAAAATAAAAGGCAAAGCGGCAAAAGATTCTTTAATAATCATCCAGTCGCCGGTCAAAGACCTTATCTTTACGAATGAAAAAGAAGAATTTTCAGTACAGTTCCCGCTAAGTTTAGGTGAAAACGTAATTAAAGTGACTACACACGCCAAAAATAGCTTAGTCAGATCACAGGAGAAAGAACTGCGAATTTATAATTTGAACGAAGAACTATGATAAAAATTTCCAATTTCATTATGCCGATTTTTAAAGGATTTACAATAATTATTTTCCCTTTATTGTTAATTTGGTTAACTTCATTTTCCATGCAAGTTTTGGCCCAGTCTATAACAGGTAATCCCATACCTGAAGAAATTACCGCGACCAGATCATCGGAAGAAAAAGAAATCGAAACATTAAAAGAAAAAATTGCCACAAAGGTAGCTGAATTAAGAGCAAAAAATTTAAAAGCTGTGAGCGGGACAGTTGAAAATATAGACGATAGAAGTAAAAGCATAAATATTAGATCCGAAAATGGAGAAGATATAAAAATAAATGTCGATCCCGATTTAACCAAATATTATCAGATAGGTCAAAATCTCAAAAAAGAGATTGCCGCTGAAAAAGTGAAAACGGGCGCGTATATCTTGGCTACAGGTGTAATCAGCGAGAAGGCGGTTGATGCTAATTTCATCTATCTTGACGAAGCGTATTTTGTTGCAACCGGTAAAATTACCGACGTAAATAGCGACGATTATTACCTTAATGTAATCACTTCAGACAAAGAAAACTATATCCTTGATATTGAAAAGACGACTAAACAGTCGATGATGAATCCGAAGACCTTGGCAATTGAGAGTGTAGGATTTTCCAAGATCAAAGAGGGCGATACGACTCATTTCGTAGTGAAAAAAATCGCTTTAGATGCTGATTCGCAGTCTGAGGAAAATGCAGAAGCAACCAAACTAAACCGCTTCTCAGCCGTACGTATTTTGATCATCCCGCAGGAATATTTTATAAAATAATACGAATGATGCGAATATACTAATACCAACCACCCCGCTATCCCTTCCTTAGTAAGGAGAGGAGAGAGAGGAGGTGTTTGCAATTTCGCCGCTTTCGCATATTATTCTTAGATTCGTGTCACGTATATGTTTAAGTTTTTTAAAAAATTCTTTGATTACAACGAAAAAGAGTTGGCCAGACTTAGGAAAAAAGTCGAGGAAGTTAATACCTTGGAAGATAAGGCGAGAAAATTAAAAGAAGAAGAGTTTAAAAAAGAAACTGAAAAGCTTAAACAATCTGCAGAATCCTCTGAAAACAAGTTGGCTGAACTTTTGCCTTGGTCCTTCGCTTTGGTACGGGAGGCGGCAAGAAGGGTTTTGAATCAGCGACATTATGATGTACAGATTTTGGCAGGAATTGCTTTACATGAAGGTAAAATTGTCGAGCAAAAAACCGGCGAGGGTAAAACTTTGTCGTCCATCACCGCCTTATACTTAAATGCTCTCGTCGACAAAGGCGCCCATCTGGTGACCGTTAATGATTATCTTGCGCGGCGCGACGCCGGCTGGATGGGCGGGGTATTTCACCTTTTGGGCCTTACTACCTCGGCAATCATCTCAGAAAAATCTTATATTTTCGACTTCAATCATACAGATAGTGAAGCGCAGGATTGGAGATTGTCCCACCTACGGGAGGCGTCTAGAAAAGAAGCATATCTTGCCGACATTACCTATGGGATTAACAGTGAATTCGGCTTTGATTATCTGCGGGATAATATGAATTCGTCTTCTGCCGAGTTAGTACAAAGGGATTATTATTTTGCCGTCATCGACGAAGCAGATTCGATTCTGATCGACGAGGCGCGAACGCCCCACATTATCTCTGCCCCCTATGATGAGGACACCTCCAGATATTACAAGTATGCCCAGTTGGTAAAAAGACTTGATGCGAAAACCGATTATATCGTAGATGAAAAATTGAGAACCGCTAATTTAACCGAGGCCGGGATTAAGACAATCGAATCCGCCTTGGGTGTCGCCAATATCTACGAAAAAGACTTTGACACTTTATTTCACACTGAAGCGGCGCTTAAAGCTAACGCTCTCTTTAAATTGGATAAAGATTATATTGTAAAAGATAATCAGGTGATTATTGTCGATGAATTCACCGGAAGACTGCTTTATGGTAGACGGTTTTCCGAAGGTTTGCATCAGGCAATTGAGGCCAAGGAAAATGTAGCCATTCAAAGAGAATCAAGGACTTTGGCGACAGTCTCGCTGCAGAATTACTTCAGGATGTATAAAAAACTGGCAGGGATGACGGGGACGGCAGCTACAGAAGCCGAGGAATTCAATAAAATCTACAAGTGCGATGTGGTAGCAGTTCCAACCCATCGACCAATGATAAGAAAAGATGTATCCGATTTGATCTATAAGACCGAGCGTGGGAAATTCAATGCCGTGGTTGAAGACATTGCAGAAAATTACCAAAAAGGCCGGCCCGTATTGGTCGGAACTACCTCAATCGAGAAAAACGAACATCTGTCAAGACTCTTAAAGCAAAAAGGAATTCCCCACGAACTTTTGAATGCTAAAAATCACGAGCGAGAAGCTATGATCATCGCCAACGCCGGCAAGAAAGGCTCAATTACAGTAGCAACCAACATGGCCGGAAGAGGAGTGGATATTATACTTGGAGGAGAAACGCCGAGTAATTCCAAAGTCCAAAGTCCAAAGTCCAAAGTCGAATATGGGAAAAAAATTAAGGAGTGGCAGAGGAGTCACGATGAAGTTGTAAGTTTAGGAGGATTGAAAGTAATCGGGACAGAGAGACACGAATCAAGAAGGATTGATAATCAGTTACGTGGGAGATCGGGTCGCCAGGGTGATCCGGGGGAGTCGCTTTTTTACGTGGCGTTGGACGACGACCTGATGCGCATCTTTGGCGGTGAACAGATCTCAAAGTTGATGACTTTTTTCAAATTCCCGGAGGATCAATCGCTGACCCACCCCATGGTATCAAAGGCGATCGAACAGGCCCAGGTAAAAGTAGAAGGATTCAACTTCGATATCCGCAAGCACCTGGTTGACTTTGATGATGTCTTAAATAAACAGCGTGACATTATCTATACTTTAAGACGTAAAATTTTAACTTTGCCGGAAAAGGATAAAGATAAGTTTAAGGAGACGATTCTGGGAATATTTCAGGAAGAAGTGAATGTTTTGGTTAACGCGCAGCTGTCAGTTGAGGGAATTTTAACTAAGGAAAATTCAGAAAAACTGGAAAAAGAATTTAATTTAATTTTTGATCTAAGGTCAAAGGAACTCGATAAATATGTCAAAGATAAAAACGCGGAAAATTTGGTCAACTATCTGAACGGCAGGATTGAGAAAGAATATCGGGAAAAAGAGAATGAATTAGGTGAAAAAATGTGGACGGATGTGGCAAGGATTATTTTCCTGGCCACCATTGATAAATTCTGGACAGAGCATCTGACCGCAATTGATGACCTGCGTGAAGGAATTAATCTTCGCGGATATGCACAAATGGATCCGCTGGTAGAGTATAAAAATGAAGCTTATTCGATGTTTGAGAAACTGTTGGGCGAGATTAACTTTGAGGCGACCAGAAGATTGTTTAAAATTAAGGTAGAGACAAGACGCGGCGTGTCGGTAAGGCAGAAATCCGAAAAAGACCAACCGATGCAGTTTAAATCCGCAGCGCGGGTTGATCCTTATTCGCAAGCCGCTCAAAAGCAAGGTGTGACCTCAATGCAGTCAAATATTCCCAGCGGCCAGATAATTCCTCCGATTGAAGACGCCCATCCCCACATTCATTCCGATAACCAACAACCGCTTTCCAACAACCAATCACCAACGACTGATAATCAAATTGGCTTCCGTGTTAATCTCCCCGGTCAAGTCAAGAAAAAGCCCGGGCGCAACGATCCCTGCTGGTGCGGCAGCGGCAAGAAATACAAAAAATGTCACCTTTTGAGTGATTCCGTTTGATATAATAATCTAAATCTACATAAAAACACCTCTGCGTGCTTCTAGTGTGATATAATAAGATATACTATAATTAATTTTAAGAAATTTTATTATGGCTTTACCTGTAGAAGTATTAACACATTTAAATGAAAAACTGGTAAATAGATGGCATACTCAATTTGAAGCGAGTGGAAATACAAATCTTGAAGGATTATGGCGAAGAACTCAGAATAGAGAGAATAAGGACGAATCAGGTTGGTCACCAACCGATCAAAGAAGAAGAATAGTTCATTATATTGATCAATACGATCTGGTCAGACATCCTGAAGATGTCGGTCTTGGACTGATAACACCGTATCTCTGGCGGGAGGTTGTATCTCCATCTGATGAAATAGCAAAGTATCTTGAATTGTTGCGCGCTGATCTCAATCGAAGAAGATGGGAAAAAAAAGAATCCGGAGATCAATATGGTCATTATATAAAAGACGATTTAGAGATAAAATATCGCGTTTTTGAACGCGATCCTCATGATGAAATAGAAGGAAGAAGCTTTCCTCCTGGCTATATAGTGATGGAAACGACTATTTCTTCCGTTGAGGATTCTGTATCAAGTGATCAAAAACAACATCCCTGGGAAGTCTTGAAAACTGGAATAAGAAAAAAAGATATTAGAGGTAATCCTGAAGAAATTGACGATTTAAGAATACTTGAAAAAAGAGGATTATTACCAATGCAGGTTGAATTAGGTTGTGGTCCGTCGATTGAGGCAGGAATCCCGCCTCTTTACTATTTACACGGTATTTATTATGTTCATAATTCACACACGGGCAAGTTTATATTTGGACCTCAAAAAGATAAATTGTTGATTGATATTGTACAGAACCCTGAAAAATTCTACGGTCGAGCCGCTTTACCATTTTCTGCATCATTAATAGCAGAGCCTACACCTTTTTATAAATTACTCGCAGAATTACATGATCAAGGAATTATAGTTGGAGATATAATTACAAATAATTTTGACGGTTTGCCTAGAGTAGTAGGATTAAAAGAAAGATACATAAGACGTTATGATGAGGTTAACATTACGCCAAAAATAGACTTTGATCCTGATGCTAAGAGTTTAGTTGTAGTCGGTGTTCATGCAGACAGAAGAAGGGTTGAACATTCTGCCAGAGATCAGGGTATACAAGTCATTTATGTTGACCCTGAAGGATACAGATTGCCCGATGGCACATTTACTTCACATCTATTAGAATCTCCGCAAGATGAAGACTTGATAATACGTAAAACAGCAGCAGAATTTGCAGATATGTGGAAATCAACATTCAGATAACCATACAAATCATCTTTTTAATATTTATCTGACCTACTCTAATTTCTTTTAAGAACTCCACTTCATTAATTTCAATCATATGGTTCCCTATAAAAAAGCATTTCAAACGGTGTCATTATCCTAATTAATACTTATTTAACGGTGACACTTTTGGCGAGATTTCTCGGCTTGTCGGGGTCGGCGCCGCGGCCGATACCAAGATAGTAACCCAGAAGCTGACCGACGATGATATTGGGGAAAATCGTCAGATCTCCCAGATCAGGAGTTTTTATCACTTCGTCGAATTCTTCTGCTTCGAAGGGTGCTATTCCTATTATTCTTCCACCGCGGGCTTTAAGCTGGGATGCGCTTGAGAGAACTTCTTCTTTGGATTCATCGTTTGAAGCCAAAATAAAACAGGGCGTGTCCTTTTGAATTAAAGTGATCACTCCGTGTTTTAGCTCACCTGCGGCAAAAGGTTCGGCATGAAGGTAAGAAGTTTCTTTAATCTTTAAGGCAAACTCAAGAGATGCAGGGTAATTCGAATGTTTGCCGATGAGGTAAATATGCTCTTCATCAAGCAAAGATTTAGCGATCGCAATTAAGTGTTTAATTGCGATCGGGGTGAACAGCTTTTTGATTTCTCCCTGTAATTTGCGTAATTTTTGTTTTGCCTGGCTTATTTTTCCCTGCAAAGCTTTACTTAACAGATATAAAGTTGCCAGCTGGGCGGTGAAGGCTTTGGTTGAGACGACGGCGATCTCCGGACCAGCGCCAACAGGCAAGACAATATCCGTTAGTCTTTCTAAAGTCGAACCGCGTGCATTGACTAACGCGACAGTTTTGGCACCTCTGGTTTTGGCAGCTTTGACGGCAATCAGGGTATCTGCGGTTTCACCCGACTGGGAAACGGCGATAAACAAGGTTTTTTTATCTATAAAACGCACAAATGGCATAATTTCGTTTGCCGGGTAAGTCTGTGACTCGACGCCAACATTTGATAAATAATATTTACCGGCTAATGCGCAGTAAGAAGCTGTACCGCAGCCCGTGAGAACAACTTTATATTTTTTCCTGATGAGATCGGCTACTTGTTTCAGCTCATTCAGATTGAGTGAGGCTGTCCCGGAGATGGTGTTTTTTTGCTCATGGATTTCTTTCAAAAGAAAATGGGGATATCCTGATTTTTCCGCATCTTCCAATTTCCAATTAAGCACCTGGGGGGTGAATTCTTTCCTCTTTCCACTGTAGAGGTCGTAAAGATTGACTCCGGCTTTGCTTATGGTGACGCCTTCTCCGTCTTTAAGAAAGTAAACGCGGTTGGTGTATTTTAAAAAAGCCGGTACGTCGCTGCCCAAGAAATATTGGCTATTTTTTTTATCGAATCCGACGACCAGAGGTGAACCGTTTCTGGCGGCAATAACCGTTTCACTTTGATAATCGAGAACTCCGATAGCATTGGAGCCGGTTAATTCATTAAAAGTCGAAAAGACCGCTTCTTTTAAGGAATTTTTTTTATTTTCTATCAGATGTGCGACTGTTTCAGTATCGGTCTGCGAGCTGAATCTGTGCCCTTTTTTCATAAGCTTATCTTTCAGATCCCGATAGTTTTCGACAATACCGTTATGAATCACCGCTATCCTTCCGTTACAGTCAAGGTGGGGGTGGGCATTTTGATCGGTTACACCGCCGTGGGTGGCCCAACGAGTGTGACCGATGGCAATTTTACCCTTGGGTAGATCGGTATTGGCGTCTCCGATCTTACCAATATGTTTATCCACCTGAAGAGCTGGTTTATCGGCCGGTTTAACGGCAATACCCCAGGAATCATAACCCCGGTACTCGAGCTTTTTTAGTCCTTTAAGGACAGTCTGGGCTGCGTTATCTGAATTATCGTTGACTACGGCAAATATCCCGCACATGATAGTAAATTAAAAATTTAAAATGAAAAATTAAAAATACATTGTCATTCCGAATGTATTTCGGAATCCGATCTTTAGAAAAAGCACAGGTTGAACCAAGCCAGCATGACAAGTATTGCATTTCTTTGAAGAATATCAGGAGCAGTTATAGTTTATTCTTTAATCTCGGAATTACTCCCGATTTTTAAAATAAACAGCCAAACCTAGGCTTGAGGGTTTCCGCTGATACTCCCCGATTAAATCGGAGGTCCGATTGTCCGACGTTACGTCGGACCCCTCTCCTCGTCACCCCGACGTTACGTCGGGGTCAGGCGCTCGAAAGAATCATAACTCCCCTATTTCCAAAGAGCAAGTCTATTTTAGCAAACATAAATTCATTAATCAATCTTTCTTTTTTCCAAAAATAAGAATAATAAACCGGTTATCACCAAAAACCAGCCTGATGCAGGTAGCAGTATGGGAAAGGCATTGACCAGGACAATATTAACGATCCAGGCTGCTTTATAATGAGGCCGTTCGGTAATTAATGAATTCAGTATCTGCTCCTTGAGGGGTTCGACTATATGCTTACTATATTCAAACGCAAATAAAAGAAGAATAAAACCAAACAATAAGAGCGTTTTCCATCTGGTCGGTTTGATTAAAAGTATAACGGCTGAAATAATAATTCCCAAAGAATAAAAAATAGCCGGGAAATTGTGAGAAATGATGAAAAGTAGCGTATAAAATATATTTTGTTTTAAATCTGCCGGTATGGTATCAAAAAACCCCATCCACTAATTTTAGCAAAAGCCCGAAAATGGTAAAATATAAACATGTTGGAGCAGTTTCTGGAAAAATATTCGCTCAAGGGAAATTGGATCGATCTGGTTTTTATCGTGATAATCATCTACTTTGTCATGACCCAGAAAGGATTTATAAACACCATCCTTGAGGCTTTGGCGTTTATCCTGTCTTTGATAATTTCGTTTAAGTTTTACCCATTTTTGGGCAAGTTACTGATTTTAAACTTCTCAATTCCCAAGGGAATTTCGCAGGCATCAGGTTTTTTTATTGCTTGGTTTCTGACGGAATTGGTTTTTTCGGTGATCGTGTTAAGGTTATTAGCCAGATTATTCGAGAAATTTCAAAAACATCCTTTAAACATTTCGTTAGGAATTTTGGCCGCTATAATCCAAGCGGCAGCCATTTTTTTATTCTTTGTCAGCTTCGTATTCGCCTTTCCTGTACGAGGCCAGATTAAGCAGGCTTTGCTTGATTCCCGCAGCGGGCCTTACTTCATCAACCTTTCCAGATCAACGGAAAAATATCTTAAAAATATCTTCGGGGGAGCGGTCAATGAAACTCTAAACTTCTTGACGATCAAGCCCAGATCGAATGAAACAGTGGATCTGGGGATTAAGCCGGAGAAAAAACAGCTTGACTATGATTCGACTTCGGAAATCGAGATGTTTAACTCCGTCAATAAAGAGAGAGAGTCGCGCGGCATTAAGTCTTTGTCTTTTGACTATAATTTAAGAGATTTAGCCAGAGAATATGCGATGGAGATGTTTACGCACGGGTTTTTTTCGCATGTGTCCGCAGTTGACGGTTCAACACCCGCAGATCGAGCCGATAGAAAAGGAATAAGTTATCTGGTAGTCGGGGAAAATTTGGCTTTTGCTCCCGACGTCTTTATTGCCCATGACGGTTTGATGAACTCCGAAGGACACAGAAAGAATATTTTATCCGAGGACTACGGTAAAGTGGGAATTGGGGTAGTTGATGGAGGTATATACGGCAAGATGTTCGTGCAGGAGTTCACGAATTAGAATAATTCCATCTGGCTCCGGGATTCTTTTTTAACCCCTTTTTCTTTATCCGGTTTTTTTTGGGCAAAGATGCGGATTTTAAGGGATTTAATCTCCAATTTATCAAAGTAACCTTTCAGAGCCGGTTTGAACCAGTTAAAAACAGCGCTTTTCAGATTAAACTCAATCGGAACATCTCGGACGATTTGGGCAAGTTTTTTCGAAAGGAGGATGTTTTCCTTTTCTATCGCCAAAATCGTTTTGACTTTTTCGTTATCAACCTTATCCAGATTTTTCAATAAATTTTCCACAGAGTTATACTCCGCGATTAGTTTCACCGCGGTTTTGGGACCGATACCTTTGGCCCCGGGATAATTATCAGAAGGATCGCCCGTCAAGGCTTTTAAATCCGGTATTTCTGCAGGGGAAACAGACATTTTATTTTTTACTTCGGTCTCGTCGTATAATTTGATATTCGATAGCCCAACTTGGGGAGCCAGTACAAAGTTATATTTATTTACCAGCTGTAAAATATCTTTATCACCAGTAAGTATCAACACTTTCATTTTGTTTTCAGCTGTTTTGGTAAGGGTTCCGATGATGTCGTCAGCCTCATATCCGTCCTTTTCCAGATAATTGATTCCGCTTTTTTTCAGCGCTTCTTTAAGCAGCGGAATCTGTGATTTAAAATCGTCTACCAGGGGCGGTCTTTGAGCCTGATATTTTTTGAATAACCGATTTCTGAAAGTAGGCTTGGGAGTGTCAAAACAGACTACAATATGGCTGGGTTTAAAATCGGTTACGGCTTTATGCAGCATAGAGAAAAAGCCGTAGATGATGTTGGTTGGCGTGCCGTCTTTGGTTTTGAAGGGAGGTAAAGCATGGAAGGCGCGGTGCATGATCGCGTTGCCGTCGATAAGTAAGAGAGTCTTCATATACGTAATACTGATCTACGGATTCTACGCGGATCTACGGATATGCGGATAATCCCACCTTTTTATCCCCTCCTTATAAAGGAGAGGGGAAACAGGGGAGGTGTCGGAATATCCGCCGCGTCAAACGTGGTCGGGACGATTGACGTCCCGCATCATTCGAATAAGATCCATAATCCGTATGATATTAATTTAATTTTGCTTTTGCGCCGACGATCTTCTCAAACTCTTCCTGATCCAGACTTTCGGTCTTCAGCAAGGCTTCGGCAACCTTATCAAGATTTTGCCTGTTATTTTTGATAGTCTGAATTGCAATTTTATACTGGGTAGTTATTATTGACTTAACTTCCTCGTCAATCTTGGCCAGCATGTCCTGCGATACGGTATTTCGCTCCCAATAGGTTTTACCCCATTCGGTAACATCCATGGTCGGGCCGAAATTGACAGGACCGAGTTGGCTCATTCCGTACTCTACCACCATAGCGCGAGCGATATTGGTCGCCTGGTCAAAGTCATTGGCAGCTCCGGTTGTGGTTTCATTAAAAACCAACTCTTCGGCAGCGCGTCCACCCATCATGACCGTGATCTGCTCCAGCAGATGGGTTTTTGTCTCATGGAGCTTATCTTTTGCAGGCGGTATCAAAGTAAACCCCAGCGATAATCCTCTTGAGACAATAGAGATGCGGTGAACCGGGTCGGTATGGGGTAGGAAGTGAGAGGCAATGGCATGACCTGCTTCGTGGTAGGCGGTCAATCTCTTATCAAGATCCGATTGAAGTCTCTTTTTTTCCGGTCCTAATTTGACTTTTGTGGCTGCTTCTTCAATATCATCCATGACGATTGTATCTTTACCGTTTCTGGCAGCATAGATGGCAGCTTCATTTAGCATATTTTCCAGGTCGGCTCCGGAAAATCCCACCGTTCTTTTGGCGACTTTTTCCCAGTCGACTTCTTTGGTGAAGGGTTTTCCATTGGCATAGATTTTTATGATCGCTTTTCTGCCCTCAAGGTCGGGAAAGTCGACGGTAACTCGACGATCAAATCGGCCCGGGCGAAGTAAAGCAGAATCCAGAAGATCCCCGCGGTTAGTAGCCGCAACGACTACAACCTGCTCATTTGGCGTAAACCCATCCATCTCAACTAAGATTTGATTCAGGGTTTGCTCCCGTTCGTCATGCGAAGGCATAACTCCTACCGAGCGCGCCCTACCTATGGCGTCGACTTCATCGATGAAGATAATGGCAGGAGCGCTCTTTTTGGCTGTGGCGAAAAGGTCCCGGACGCGGGCTGCGCCAATTCCAACGAGCATCTCCATGAATTCCGAACCTGCGATAGAGAAAAAGGGGACGCTGGCTTCGCCGGCTACCGCTTTGGCAAGCAGGGTTTTTCCGCAGCCTGAAGGTCCAACCAAAATCACACCTTTAGGGGTGCGAGCTCCTAATTTTTTATATTTTTCCGGGTGTTTTAAGAAATCGACAACTTCCTCCATCTCTTTTTTTGCTTCATCAATTCCGGCCACATTTTTAAAAGTGACTTTGGGAAGGTCTTTGTTGAATCGCTTGGCCCGAGATTGTCCGAAAGAAAAGACTGATTCCTGAGCTCCCTTGGCTTGACGAAAAAGAAAAATAAAAAAGGCCACCATCAGAATCGTAGGTATGACATTGCTTAAGAAATTGACGATACCGGCCGATCCCTGAGTGTCTTTGATAACTATATCTATGGAAGAGAGGTCTATATTCTCGTCACGCAGAGTTGTAAGAAAGCTTTCACCCTGTTCTTTATAGGTAAGCGCGAGCTTGTCATTTTTATAATAGACGATGATTTTATTATCGATTATTTCCAGTTTCTCTACTTTTTTATTTTTGATTTCTTTGACAACGGCGGTGATTGATTTTTCAGGTAAAGCTTGCTTGATCTCGCTGGAGATAGATCTAAGCAGGTAAAATGAAAAAAATCCGACGAAAATGATGATAAAAAGCGTCTTAAGATCCAACCTGAACTTAAATTCTGCCATTTTTTTAAGGGAGTTTGGGTTTTTTTTGAAGCTTTTTGAATTGGCCATTAGATAATTTTAGCAAATTATTGCTAAAATAGTAGCCAAGATGAGAATAATAAAATATAAAAATGAAAAGGAAAAGCTGATAATTGACGTGATAATACAAGCTTTGGCTAAGGGGGGAATCGTTGTTTCACCGTCTGACACCGTTTATGGATTGCTGGCAGATGCCACGGATGAAAAAGCGGTAAAAAAACTGATTGAATTTAAGAATCGGCCAACAGGTAAAGCAATTGCCGTATTTATCCCGGATTTTTTAATGTTACAAGACCAAGTGCATGTTAATGAAAAACAAAAAAAAGTTTTGCAGGAATTACTGCCCGGGCCTTTTACCATTATCCTTGATTCAAAACATCAAGTTTCTAGACTGCTCGAGTCAGAAAGAGGAACATTGGGGGTTAGATTACCGGACTACCAATTTTTACTCAATTTAACCAATAAATTTGGCAGGCCGATTACCGCCACCTCGGCAAACCTAGCGGGAAAATCTCCCCATTACTCAATTAAATCGCTATTGAATCAGTTGCCGGAAAAGAAAAAACAGTTGATAGATTTGATAATAGATAAGGGAAAGCTGCCGCGGATTAAACCGTCGACGGTCATGGATCTGACACGTCCCAGAATTAAGATTGTCAGAAAAGGAGATATTGTTTTTTCCGAATCGCAAAAGTATTTCTCGGAATCCCCCTCACAAACAAAAAAAATTGCCCGATATCTCTATGGCAAATTTGCAAAAAAAGTTGACGAAAAACCCTTAATTTTTATCCTCCAAGGGGATCTGGGAGTGGGAAAAACTGTTTTTGTCAAGGGGTTGGCTGAAATTCTAGGCATAAATAATATAATTTCCCCCTCTTTTGTTATTTATTATGAATACGCTTTGATTAATCGATTAATCAAAGCGTTCGTGCATGTTGATCTATATAACATCGAGGACCGAGAAGAATTTAAGCACCTGGGTCTGGAGAAATATTTAAAGCCCGGCAACATTCTGTGTATTGAGTGGGGAGAGAAAGCGGGGGAGATTATCGATTTGCTTAAAAGGCGGGGAAAGGCAATTTATATTAGGATGGATTATAAAAGTGAAAAGGAGAGAGAGATCATCGTTCAAAATTAACCCGGAAATCAAAAATTTTTATTATGCTAATTTTAGCCATTGAGACTTCGGCGGATGAGACCGCGGCAGCGATAACCGAAGGAAGAAAAGTTTTGTCGAATGTAATTTATTCCCAGATTAATCTACATAAAAAGTGGGGAGGAATTTACCCCAGTTTAGCCAAAAGAGCCCATGAGGAAAGGATTGACAAAGTAATTGAAAAAACTCTTATCAATTCTCAATTTTCAACTTCCCCTTCGATAAGCTCAGGGTCCCGAGCGGAGTCGAGGGACAATTTTCAGTCAAATCACAAATCTCAAATAGCAAATTCCCAAAAAAAATTTGAAAATAAAATGAAAAATATAGATTATATTGCAGTTACACAGGGACCTGGGTTGGCCGTGGCTTTGGAGGTAGGAATAAAAAAAGCCAAAGAACTGGCAGCAAAATACCAGAAAAAACTCATCGCGGTAAATCATCTTGAGGGCCATATCTACTCCAGTTTTGCCCAAAACAGTAAAGGCAATCCGAAAAGAAGTTTCGAATTTCCTTATTTAGCGCTAATTGTTTCGGGAGGACATACCGAAATCGTGATATTTCAGGACCAGATTAAATATCAAGTAATCGGCGAGACCAGAGACGATGCTGCGGGTGAGGCGCTGGACAAGGCGGCAAAGTTATTGGGTCTGGGATACCCCGGGGGTCCGGCGATTGAAAGACTGGCCAAAGAAGTAGACAATCGAGACATTTACGAATTTCCCCGACCGATGATGAAAGCCGATAATCTGGACTTTTCTTTTTCGGGATTAAAAACAGCGTTTTATTATTTCTTAAAAAACAATAAACCCCCCCCGATTTCCTTTTCATTTCCGGGAGGAGATAAAGGAGCGGTTAAAAATATTAGAGAGTTGGCAAGCTCTTTTCAACAGGCGGTATTTGATACTTTAATATTTAAAACCAAAAAAGCTATACAACAGACAGGGATCAACAGGTTGGTAGTCGGAGGAGGAGTCATAGCAAATCTCTATCTTCGTAAATCGTTAAGAAATATGATGAGAATAAATAAAGGTCAAATTTATTTTCCACCTTTTAAATACTTAACCGGAGATAATGCGGCGATGATTGGCGTAGCCGCATATTATAAAGCAAGAAGAAGAATTTTTAGCAATCCCCAGACTTTAGACAGGATTCCTCGCTTTTCGCTTTCAGAGGTCAAAGGATTGGGGTATAATTAAAAAGTGCTATCGGTAAAAAATTTAACAGTCAAGGTCGGGAGTAAAACGATTCTTAAAGACTTTAATTTTAAATTCAAGAAAGGTAAGGTTTATGCTTTGATGGGTCCAAACGGGTCGGGAAAGTCGACGCTGGCTTTTGTCTTAGCGGGACACCCGACGTATAAAATCGATGGCGGAAGTTTGAAATTTGAAGCAAGAGACATTGGCGGATTAAGTCCCGACAAGAGGGCGAAACTGGGAATATTTTTGTCATTTCAGAGCCCGCTTGCGTTATCGGGCGTCAATGTTTTTCAACTGCTTCGCTTGGCTTTGACCAAGCAGAAAGACCCGTTAGCTCTTAAAAAAAGGATAGACAAGACAGCAAAAAAATTAGGCATAAAAGAAGAATTGTTGAACAGGTCTTTGAATGAAGGTTCGTCAGGCGGCGAGAAGAAAAAACTTGAGATGTTACAGGCGGCTATTCTTAACCCGAAGCTGTTAATTTTTGATGAGATCGATACAGGCGTTGACATCGATGCCTTAAAAAAAATTTCCCAATTTCTGGACGAGACTAAGAGCGGTAAAACTTATTTGATCATCACGCACTACAACCGTATTTTACATTACATTAAACCGGATAAAGTGCTGGTGATAATGGATGGGAGGTTGGTCAAGTCGGGAGGAGCTAAACTGGCGGAAGAGATAGAAAAATACGGATATGAGAAAATAAATCCGAAAACCTAAATCCGAAGTTCGAAACAACAGCAAAATTCAAATTTCCCAAACGCCTCCCCTCTAATCCCCTCCTTAAATAAGGAGGGGAGACTGAAGTTGTTTTTTCCCCTCCTTGGAAAAGAGGCGAGACAGGGGAGGATTGATGTTTTGAAATATGGTTTTAAAAAATTAGAATTTGTTTCGGATTCCGATACCCGAATTTTTTATACACATGCAAGATATAACTCGATCAGCATTGGATTTTGAGTATAAGTACGGTTTTTCTATGCCTTCAAGGTACACTTTTCGAGCCAAAAAGGGGTTAAGTGAAGAGACTGTTCGTAATATTTCGCAAATTAAAAAAGAACCAAACTGGATGACAAAATTCAGGCTAAAATCATACGATATTTTTAAACAGAAGCAAATGCCGGACTGGGGAGCAGATCTAACCCGGATTGATTTTGACAATCTCTACTACTATATTAAACCAACTGAAAAACAAGTTAACTCCTGGAGAAAACTGCCTAAGGAAATCAAAGAAACTTATGACCGGATCGGAGTGCCAGAGGCGGAAAAAAAATTCCTGGCAGGCGTATCTGCCCAGTATGAATCGGAAGTAGTGTATGAGAGTTTTAATAAAGAGTTAAAAAAACTCGGGGTAATTTTTTGCGATATGGATACTGGTTTGCGTCTTTATCCCGAAATTGTGAAAAAATACTTTGGTAAATTAATCCCTCCCCATGACAATAAATTTGCCGCTTTAAATTCCGCAGTCTGGTCAGGGGGATCATTTGTCTACGTGCCAAAAGGCGTGAAAGTGGGATTACCGCTTCAGGCTTATTTCAGAATCAATGCGGAGCGATTTGGTCAATTTGAAAGAACTTTAATTATCGTAGAAGAAGGCAGCTTTGTTCACTATGTCGAAGGCTGCACAGCTCCTATCTATACGACTGATTCCCTGCATGCGGCCGTGGTTGAGATTTTTGTGCACAAAAACGCCAGAGTCCGCTACACCACAGTGCAGAATTGGAGCAACAATGTCTATAATCTGGTGACCAAAAGAGCCCGTACCGATGAGTCGGCTGTGATGGAGTGGGTTGACTGTAACCTGGGTAGCCGAGCGACCATGAAGTATCCAAGCGTCTACCTGTATGGTAAAGGATCAAGAGGTGAGGTTTTGTCTATTGCCTATGCGGGCAAAGGACAGCATCAGGATGCCGGGGCTAAGATGCTGCATTTTGCCCCCAATACTTCCTCAAGAATTATCTCCAAGTCAATTTCCAAAGCCGGAGGAAGAACTTCTTACCGCGGTCTGGTCCAAGTGATGCCGGGAGCCAAAAAATCTTCGGTTTTTGTCAGCTGCGACGCATTGATTCTGGATGAAGAGTCAAGATCAGACACTTATCCCTATATGAAAATCAAAGAAAACGATATTTCAGTTCAACATGAAGCTACTGTGGAAAAGTTGGGCGAGGAAAAGCTTTTTTATCTGACTTCAAAAGGAATTTCTAAATCTGACGCCGAGGGATTGCTGGTGAACGGTTTTATTGAACCGGTGACCAAAGAGATCCCTTTGGAGTATTCGATAGAGCTTAACAGATTAATTAATTTGGAGATGTCAGGGTCGGTTGGTTAAAGATAGTTAAAAATCGTTGAAAATAGTTGAAAATGGCTAAATTTGTAAATCTCAACCGAGAAAAAAAAGACAGATACATATTCAATAAACCAGGAAAGTATATTGTTTATTTCAAGAATTTATCGGGAAAATTTGAATTCGAATTAAAAGCTGCGGGTATCGATTTGGATATCTTCGGTCTATTTATCGGAAAAGGAAAAGATAAATTTGAGGTTGAGACCATTCAAAAGCATTCAGCTCCCGAGTCAACTTCTAATTTGCTGATCAAGGGAGTATTTTATGATGAGGCGAAATTTATTTACCAGGGACTGATTCGGATAGAGAAACAAGCACAGAAAACTCACGCTTATCAAAAAAATCAAAACTTGATCATGTCGGACAAGTGTTTTGTTGACTCGCGACCTTTTCTGGAGATATTGGCTAATGATGTGTTTTGCACCCACGGATCAACTACGGGCAGGCTTAACGAAGAGCAGATTTATTATCTTCAGACCCGTCATTTAGATTATAATTCAGCTCAAGGGCTGCTTATCGGCGGATTTACCCGCGAAATTCCCGACAGAATAAAAAGCTATGGATATAAAATTGATTAAAAAGGACTTCCCGATTTTTAATAACGATCCCGATCTGGTCTACCTTGATTCGACGGCTACGTCTTTAAAGCCAAGGCCGGTAATTGAAAAAGAAAGAGAGTATTACGAAAAATATTCGGCCAATGTCTTTAGGGGAATTTACAAAATTTCTGAAAAAGCCACGGAAGAATATGAGGAGACACGGAAAATTGTCCAGGTATTCATAAGCGCGGGAAGTTCCAACGAGATAGTGTTTACGCGAAATACGACGGAGTCTCTGAATCTTGTGGCTTATTCTTTGGGGAGAAAAATTATTTCCCAAGGAGATGAATTAGTTACGACAATCATGGAACACCACTCGAATTTTGTCCCCTGGCAACAGCTAACCTTGGAGAACGGTGCAATACTTAAAGTGATGGATGTATCCGATGAGGGATATTTAGATCTTGAAAATCGTCATTCCGGCAGGCGAAACGCGACCGGAGCCGTAGTTGACCGCGATTCCGGACACCGCATCGCCAGAGCTTCGGGAGGTAACCAATCCGGAATGACGTTAAACAACTTGGATAAAATAATCACCAAAAAAACGAAAATACTTGCACTTACATACGTTTCCAACGTTTTAGGAACGATTAACCCAATTAAAGCAATAATAAAGGCTGCAAAAAAAATTAATCCTGAAGTAATTGCGGTTATTGACGCTGCCCAAGCTGCGCCCCATATGAAAATTGACGTACAGGATCTTGGTTGTGATTTTCTTGCTTTTTCTTCTCATAAGATGTTGGGCCCGACCGGCGTTGGGGTCTTGTGGGGCAGGTATGAATTACTAGCCGACATGTTTCCATTTAACTTCGGTGGTGAGATGATTGAAGAAGTTTATCTCGATAGAACAGTATTTAAATATCCTCCGCATAAATTTGAAGCGGGAACTCCCCATATTGCAGGAGTAATAGCCCTAAAGACGGCGGTTGAATATCTGCAAAATATTGGGATGGAGAAGATTAGACAACACGAAGCTCAAATTACGCAACACGCGCTTAACGAGCTAAACAGACATTTTAGCGGCCAGATCAACATCTTGGGACCAAACCTTGCGGCTCAAAAGGGTGGAATAATAGCTTTTACATTCGGCAAGTATCACTCTCACGACATTGCCCAGATTCTAGACGAAGTGAATATCTGCGTTAGAGCCGGCAACCACTGTACCATGCCGCTTCATGACAGGCTAGGTGTCAATTCATCTGTTCGAGCGAGTTTTTATTTGTATAACACGATTGAAGACGTTGCTAAACTTATAACCGGACTAAAGAAGGCGCAAACGATACTGGGTTAAAGATAGTGTGATAACTTAAGGTTTGCAACCGAGTAACCCAGTATCTACCTGTCTAATTTCGCTTTTTCGCTCCGAGAGAGCTGCAAATCGGAGTAAGACGGGTATACAACTACGCTACATAGTGGATGTAGCGGATAGATAGAATAAAAGAGTCATTGCGTAATTAGCAATCAATTTGTCACTCTGGCTTGTCCAGAATCTACAAATTGATTAACAACGATTCTGGATGCGCCCCGCCACAGGCGGGGCTTACCAGAATGACGTAAGGAATGATTAAAATTTCTTATTACGCAATAAGTCTAAATAGAGTATGAATATTTACAGTGAAATAGTTTTAGAACATTATAAAAACCCTCATAATTACGGTTCCATAAGTAAAGCAAATAAAAAAACCGTTTTATTCAATCCGTCCTGCGGTGATCGAATTGAGATGGAGGCGGTATTTACTAAAAAGAAACTGGAGGAAATAAAATTTAGAGGACAAGGGTGTGCTATTTCAATTGCTTCAGCGTCGATGCTCACCGATTATGTCAAAAATAAGGCAAATGAGGATTTGCAAAAACTCGACAAAGAATTTATGATTAAAATGTTGGGAATAAATTTAGGGCCAAGCAGAATCAAATGCGCACTATTGCCGCTTGAGGCATTACATAATTTAATAAATTCAAAATCTTAATTTCTAAACTCTAAATAAACCCAAAATTCTAAATTCAAATTTTAAAAACAAGAATTGAGATTTTGAATATTTGATTTTTGAAATTGTTTAGGTTTTAGGGGTTTAGAATTTAGAGTTTTGTAATTATATGGATGATCAACAACTAAAAGATCCTAATAATCCATCCGGTCCGGTTACGATACGTAACCTCAAGATGCATGTGGATCGCGATCTTTGCATCGGAGCAGCAACCTGCGTAGCTATAGCGCCCAAAACTTTTGTCCTGGATTCTGAAGCAAAGGCAATAATCCTTGCTTCAGCCGATCAGGACAGCGATAATGTAATCATTGACGCTGCAAAGGGATGTCCGGTTGCTGCGATCATAATTGAAGATCAAAATGGCAATAAGATTTTTCCTCAATAAGCTATGAAATTTACTTGGAAGATCGGCGGCGAAGCAGGATTTGGAATTCTGACTTCGGGACTGGTATTTTCCAAAATAGCCAATCGTCTTGGATATTTCACTTTTGACTATATTGAGTATCCTTCTCTTATCCGCGGAGGGCATAATGCCCTGGAAGTGGTAGTTTCAGATGAAGAGGTGCATGCGCTTAAACAGGATATTGATTTTTTGGTTTGTCTCAACGAGGACACGTATAAAAATCATAAACACAGGTTGTCCGGGAATGCTTTTGTTCTCTATGATCCGGAAGAATTTAGCATCAGTGAAAATAAGCGTCAAAAAATATCCGTACCATTCAAAAAAATACTGTCTGATCTAAAGGGGCAACCGGTGATGAAGAATACGATTGCGATGGGGGCAACTTTGGCGGTCTTAGGGTCAGACCTCGGGATTCTAAATGAAATTATTGAAAGACAGTTTATACACAAGGGGCAAGAAGTAGTTGATTTTAACAGGCAATTTGCCGCTTTGGGCTTTGATTTTATAGTTAAGAATTTCAAAGCAAACATCAAGCCGCTAATGCCAAAAAAAGCGGGAGACGAAACTTTTGTAATGACCGGTAATGACGCTTTTTCGCTGGCTTCGATAATAGCCGATTGCAGGATGTACTGCGCTTATCCAATGACCCCGTCCTCTTCCGTACTGACAACTATGGCGTCCTGGCAGGACAAGGCGGGAATTGTAGTTCGCCACGCTGAAGATGAAATATCTGTAATCAATACCGCTTTAGGGTCGTCTTTTATGGGGGCAAGGTCGGCCGTTGGGACATCGGGCGGCGGATTTGCTTTGATGGTGGAGTCAATCTCTTTTGCCGGAATAGCAGAGATGCCGATTGTTATCTTTTTGGCTCAACGGGCAGGGCCGGCTACAGGCATGCCTACCTGGACCGAGCAAGGCGATTTACTATTTGCCTGCTTTTCCGGCCACGGTGAATTTCCTAAAATTGTCCTTGCTCCGGGCGACATCCGGGAAATGGTTAAACTGACCGTAAAAGCATTCAATCTGGCCGATATCTATCAGACTCCGGTAATTGTCATGTCAGATATGTACTTGTCAGAATCGCACAAATCAATCAAACAACAATTTTTAACTTCCTTGATTAACGAATATAAGATAGATCGTGGAGAAACCATCTCTGAATTATCCAATTCCCAATTATCAACTTCCAACAAATACTTAAGATACCAGATAACTGAAGACGGAATTTCCCCAAGATTAATACCGGGAGTGAAAGGACAATTCTATCAAGCCAACTCTTATGAGCATATTGAAGACGGTCATACGACCGAATTGGCAGAATCACGGAAAAACCAGGTAGATAAAAGAAATAGAAAAAATCAAACTTATTTAAAGACGCATTTTGAAGCTCCCAGCGTCTACGGTAATTTGGAGGAGAGTGATTCTGTCTTTGTCGGTTGGGGAAGCACAATGGGGTCGATACTTGAAGCGCAAAAGGTTCTTAATGCAAAGGCAAGAAAGACTGCTTTTATCCATTTCAATCATATTTATCCTTTAGCCAGGGAGAAGGTGGAACCTTTATTTAAAGATAAAAAACGTTATATTCTGGTTGAGAATAATTCACAGGGTCAATTCGGCCAGTTATTGATGATGCAGACGGGTATTGAAATTAAGGAAAAAATATTGAAATATGACGGGAGGCCTTTTTGGCCGGAAGAAATTGCTGATCATATAATAAATAACACATAACACGTAACATTTGAAAAATAGTTTTCTGATGTTTCATGTTAGGTGTTTTATATTTCATAATTTGATGTCAACAATACAAGACTTTAGCGGTTATACCCCTTCCTGGTGTCCGGGTTGTGGAGACTGGGGGATAGGGATAGCTATAAAGACAGCGTTTTCACAGCTTGGATATGATCCCTCCCGTATCATGGTGGTATTTGGTATCGGCTGCTCGGGCAATATGAATGATTTTTTGAATGCTTACGCTATACATTCATTGCACGGCAGGGCGCTGCCAAATGCCATTGGAGCAAAAATAGCCAATCATCAGATGCCGGTGGTTGCAATAGTAGGGGATGGCGACTGCTACGGCGAGGGCGGCAATCATTTTATGCATGCCTGCCGGGGCAATCACGATATCACGGTCGTAGTTCACGATAACGGCGTCTATGGTTTGACTACGGGACAGGTGGCGCCAACCGCTCAAAAAGGTTTTAAATCCAAGTCTACTCCCTCAGGGATAATCGACACGCCGATTAATCCCCTAACCCTGGCGTTGACGCAAGGAGCAAGTTTTGTAGCGCAGTCCTTTGCCGGCAATGTCAATCATGTAATTGAGATGATCAAGGCCGGAATCAATCATCAGGGCTTTTCACTGGTAAACGTGCTTCAGCCTTGCGTGACTTTTAACAAAATCAATACTTATCAGTATTACCTCAAGCACAGCTATAAACTTGAGCAACAATATAATAAGGAAGATTTCAACGAGGCAGTTAAAAGAGCAGCGGAAATGACCTTACAAGATAAATTTCCGTTGGGTATTTTGTACCAAATTCAACGTCCGACTTACACCGCGAGTCTTCCTCAATTATCAGCAGGAACGCTGCTGGAAAAAAAGAGATATACTGAGTACGATAAGCTGATTGGCGACTTCAAATGATAAGTTGACAATTAGCAATTATTCTGCTAAACTGCTAATTAACATGACACTATTGGCTAAGACTTCGGATCAATCAATTTATCCGGTAGTTGCGGTAAGAGACGCTATTGTTTTTCCCGGAACAGAAAACGTACTGGTTTTTGGCCGGCCCAAAAGTTTGGCCGGAATTGAAGAGGGGACGAGAAAAGGCAATAAGGTGGTTTTGATCATGCAGAAAAATTCTTCAGTAGACGACCCCAATAAAGAAGACCTTTTTCAGGTAGGGGTGTTGGCCAGCATAGAAAAGACGGCTTCAGGAGAGAGAGGCGAAATTAATGCCATGGTGAAAGGAAGAGAAAAGGTGAAGACAATTGAGTTTACTAAAGATTCACCATACTTGGAGGCAAGAGTAGAGAAGCTGCAAGACAAAATAGAGGAAGATGAAGAGGTCCAGGCGATGGCAAGGCATCTGGTTACCCAAATCAAGCGAGCTATCAATCTGGGAAAAACCGTGGATTTGGTATTTCTCATGAATATTCTGAATATTTCAAACCCTCAGGATTTCTCCTATCAAATAGCAGTAGTTTTGGATCTTAAAACTCTCGAGAGACAAAAACTTCTAGAGGAGATTAATCTTAAATCAAGGTTAAAGCAGGAAATTGAATATATCAATCGGGAAATAAAAGTACTCGAAATTGAAAAAAATATATCTTCAAAAACTCAACAAAAATTCGAACAAGGCATGAGGGAAAACTTCTTACGGGAAAAGATGAAGACAATCGAGGAGGAATTGGGAAGCAAGGGTGAAGACCGAGACGTTGCTGAATATAGAGAAAAGATCAGAAAAGCTAAAATGCCACAACAAGTCGAAGAAAAAACCCTAAAGGAATTGAAAAGACTGTCTCAGATGTCACAGTTTAATCCGGAAGCATCTTATATCCGTACTTATATTGATTGGTTGGTAGAACTACCTTGGTCGGTCGCATCATCCAATAACGTAGACATTAAGGTCGCGGAGAAGATACTAAATGAGGACCACTACGGACTTAAAAAAATAAAGGAGAGGATATTGGAATATTTGGCTATTTTGGAATTGAGAAAGAGACGAGAGTTAAAAGAAAATAGTACGAAGAAAGAGAACCAGCCCACGATTCTTTGTTTTGTCGGACCACCCGGAGTGGGTAAGACTTCGCTTGGCAGGTCGATCGCCCGTTCATTGGGGAGAAAATTTGTCAAGATTTCGCTTGGCGGAATCCGGGATGAGGCAGAAATAAGGGGACACAGAAGAACCTATGTCGGCTCGATGCCCGGAAGGATAATCCAGGGGATAAAACAGGCCGGAACCAAAAATCCCGTATTTATGCTTGACGAGATCGACAAAGTAGGACGAGATTATAGAGGAGATCCTTCAGCAGCGCTTCTTGAGACTTTGGATCCGGAACAAAACCATTCATTTTCGGATCACTATTTGGAGGTCCAGTTTGATTTGTCAGATGTTTTTTTCATAACTACCGCCAATATTTTAGATACTATTCCAGATGCGTTGCTTGACCGATTGGAAGTAATTCATTTTCCCGGATATACGGAGGATGAGAAATATAATATTGCCAAAAGCCACCTGATCAAAAAGCAACTGGAAGCGCACAGCCTAAATCCAGACGAAGTTAAAATAACAGATCATACCCTGAGAACAGTTATCAGACGCTACACACGCGAGGCGGGAGTAAGGGAATTGGAGCGGCAAATTGCTGCAATCTTTAGAAAGGTAGGCAGAGAGATTGTGGAAAACAAGACCAAAGTTAAAGTGGTCGGGGTGTCTGACATTTCCAAGTATCTTGGACCTTATAAGTATTCATCCCAGATAATTGAGGAGAAAGACACCGTGGGGATATCAACGGGTCTTGCCTGGACACAGGCAGGAGGAGACATATTATTTATCGAGGTAGCCGTCATGCCCGGTAAAGGAGGGTTGACGCTTACCGGTCATCTGGGAGAAGTAATGAAAGAGTCGTGTCAAGCAGCTTTGTCATATATCAGGTCTCGCTGGTTTGTCTTTAAGCAGCCGAAGGAATTTTTCTCCAAAATCGATATTCATGTTCACGTTCCTGAAGGTGCGGTGCCCAAAGACGGACCTTCCGCAGGAATTGCAATCACTACAGCAATGGTGTCTGCCTTGACTAAAATTCCCGTAAGAAGGGATGTTGCAATGACAGGAGAGATCACTTTAAGAGGCAGAGTGCTTGAAATTGGCGGAGTAAAGGAAAAAGTGATCGCTGCTCATCGCGCCGACATTAATACCGTGATTATGCCTAGAGAAAATAAAAAAGACCTGGTGGACATACCGGCCCAGGTCTTAAAGAAACTCAATTTCAAATTCGTCGATCATATGGATGATGTTCTAAAACAGGCTATAGTTTTTCCCAAAAATCACCAAGGATTTCAAGTTGAATCCAAGAAAATCTTCGCCCAGCTACAGAAGCCGAATTAGTGCAGTCTGAGATAGAAATTTCTTAAACTTAAAGCCAGATCATAAAATTTATACAGTAGCGGATTAATTATTAAATCGTAACTCCCAACCAATTCAACAAATTTTCCTCCATACCCCTCTTTAAATCTGGTAAATCCAGCCCAGGGATGATCAGAATCATAGCCAGGCGGTAGTGAACCCCATAGATCGATTTTTTTTGCTCCGAGTTTTTTCCCAAGCCTTATCGACTCCCACATCAGCAGATTGGAAGCCATAAGATTGCGATACTGATCCGAAGTTCCACCGTATACATAGTACAAAGTATTTTTAAAGAAGAAAAGCTGATATGCGGCTAAGGGAATATTCTGATAATAAGCAATCAAGATATGGGAAATTTTATTTTTCAAATTTTCCCAGACAGTTTTATGGTAGATATAATTATGACCAAAATATCTTTGCCTTCTGGTTGTTTCAAAATATAACTTTTGGAATAATGTAAAGCCTTCATTATTCGACATTTCTTTAACCGTAACCCCTTTTTTTGTGGCCAGACGGATGTTGTATCTGGTCTTTGGATGCATGTTATTCAGAAGCTGTTCTTCGGATTTTGTTAGATCAATTATTTGTGTCCAATTTGGGAATAATGGATGCTTTGAACTTATTATTTTAAATTTTGAATTTACTTCGAATTTCGAATTTCGAATTTCGGATTTGAACACATAGGGTTCTATCTTGATAAAGATTAGGTTATTTTTTTTGCCGTAGTTATATAAGAACTTCAAAACTTTTATCGAAGGAAAAACCGAGCGGGGAAGATAACCGATTTTATAGTTCGAAAAGGGGATTTTGTGCAGGGTGATCTGATAAATATTTTGTAGAGACGCATTGCTATGCGTCTCTACGCTTTTGAATTCACCTATTCTTAAAACTTCTATTCCCGTCTTTTTTCTTGCCACTCCCCAATCCCAAGATTGCAATGGATGTGTCGCTGTTTGATTGAAGACATTTTTGTTAAAATTTTCTTCAATTTTTTGAATTTTCATGGGAATTTAAATCATTGTTATACTTCAATAACTTAAGGATTGCTACAGAGTTATATCAAATTCTGTTGAATACTCTGTTGTCATCCTGAACTAGTACGCCCTGAGCTTGTCGAATGGGTTTCAGGATCTGCTATTTTAAATCAGATGCTGAAATAAATTCGGCATGACATTCAATCAAGCGGATTTGATATTATTAAGTATATACCCAATCTAATTCCGCTTTTTCGCGCTCCGAGAAAGCTGCAAATCGGAGTAAGATAGGATATAAGCTAAAGTTTTAACCTGTCAGATCGGAATTAGCTTGGTTTGACAATAAATCAAGTGTCGATTTGGCACATTTTTGCCAGGAAAAAAGACGTATTCTTTGACCTCCCTTTTTTATCAAATCACTTCTTAATTTACGATTTTCGGCCAAGAGGGTTAATTTTTCTTTAAGTTCAAGAGGATCTTTAGGATCAAAATACAGGCAGGCTTCACCCCCAACTTCCGGCAGACTCGAGGCGAATGAGGATATTACCGGACATCCAAAGCTCATAGCCTCCAGAACCGGTATGCCGAATCCTTCATAGAGTGACGGTAGAACAAAGCAAAAAGCATTTTGGTATAGAACTGTCAGCTCTTGATCGGATACAAATCCTTTGAAAATAACGTCTTTTTTTAGCTTTAAACCTTCAACTTTCTTAAAAATGTAATCATACAGCCAGCCTTTTTTTCCGGCAATTATTAACTTGAATTCCGGGTTATTTTGTCGAAAGAGCGTAAACGCATCGATTAAAGTATCGAGGTTTTTACGCGGTTGAAGAGTTCCAACAAATAAGATATATTTTTTATCGATACTTTTGATTTTTGATTTTTGATTTTTGATTTTTTTTTCATATCCATTAAGAATTACCTCAATTTTTTCTTCCTCAACGTCATAAAACCTAACGATATCCTTTTTGGTCGTATTAGAAACCGCGATGATTTTTTTGGCTTTTTCAACCGCGCGTCTTGTCCAATTTTTGAGTTTAAATAAATCTTTTTTAAGAAACTCCTGAGGATAATAGAAAAAAGATAGGTCGTGAATGGTCACGATTGTAGGAATTGGAGTAAGACGGGGGATATAGTGGGCAGGTGAGAAAAATATATCGATTTTTTGTCCAAGAGCCTTTCTTTTATATAAATCAAGCGGAAGGAATGTTTGTGACCAAAGAAAATCTCCACGAATTACAGAATATTTATAAAAGTCAGTTTCCAGAGGCAAATCGCTTGCCGGGTTGTACTTAAGAAAAACTAAAAACCTTAAATTTTTATCCGCTTTTTTGTGAAAATACTGAAGCAGTTTGAAAGTGTAAACAGACACTCCAACTTTTTCTTTGACATTGGCTTCATTCCCGTCTACTGCAATAATCATAATAAACAGCTGGGAGCTAATAGTTATTACTTATTAGTTAATATTTTAATGAATTTGTTAAAATAATTCTTCCAACTATAGTCAGTGCTTCTTTTTTTGCCTTTTTTGGCCAAAGATGCTCTTAATTTACTGTCCGTTAGCAAAGTATTCAGAGACTGACTGATTTCAGTCGTATTTTGCGGGTTAAAAAGCAAAGCTGCGTCACCGACAATTTCTTTGAGCGAAGAGGTATTTGAGGTTGCTACAGCCGCACCCAAACCCATGGCTTCAACAACAGGAAAACCAAATCCTTCCCAAAGGGACGGGTAGATAAACAAGAGACAGGAAGAGTAGAGGCAATAAAGATCATTGTCATCTACCATGCCCAGGAATTTAATATTTGAATATTCAGTTTTTAAATTATTTTTTCCCCAACCTTTTGGCCCGACTATGACTAGATCGATAGCTTCATTATTCAATTGTTTGGTAGCTGCAATTAGTCTATGAAGGTTTTTTCGCGGTTCTAACTTGCCGACGGTCAGGATAAAAGGTTTTTTTAGATCATATTTTTTTATCGTCAAATTAATTTGATCGCTGGTTGGTTGTCGGACATCTACTCCGGGATAATTAACAAATATTCTGTTTTTGTCTATTGATAAATAGTCAGATAAGTCTGCTTTGGTAGCGTTAGAGTCTGCAAAAATGATCTGCGATTCCCGCTTTACCAACTCAAGCCGTTTTGTTTGCACTGTCTTGATTTCAGGGCTGACGGTTTCGGGATGGCGGAGAAACACAAGATCATGGACAACGGTCGTTTTTTTTACTTTAAGCGGAAGTTCCACCCAATCGGAAGTGACAAAATAATCAAGTTTATCCAGATATGCGAAATGAGTTATTAGATATTTGCTAATTAAACGCCAATCGTAACAAAGGTAGGCAAGAAGCGTAAGCGGAATTTTCCATTTTATCAATTCGTGCCCTTTTTTGCTAATTTCGGATTCTATTTCCGAGTCTAATTTTCTTCTTAATGAAGAAAAAAGAAAAGTCCACCGGTTTTTTTTGTCCAAATTAAGAATAGCATTGGTTAAACCCCTGGTAAATCGGGAGACACCGGTTCCCTCATAAACAATTTGCGATATATCAATGCCGATGTTCATGCTGTTTTATCCCCTCATAAACAACTTCCAATTTCTGGGCAATTTTTTTCCAGTTATACACCTCGTTAACCAGCCTGTAAGCGTTATTTTGCAGTTTTTCAAACAATTTTTTATCGGCTAACAAATCCTGTATTTTTCTGGCAAAAACTGCCGGCGAGTCTGCAATCAGCACGCTATATCTGTCTCTGACCAAGAGACCGGTGATACCGATTTTGGTTGAGACAACCGGGAGTCCTGTAGCCATGGCGGCCAGTATCTTAAGTCTTGTGCCGCCCGGACCGAATATGGGCGCGATAAAAATAGTGGAACTTTCGTAGATTTTTTTGACCTGATTGACGTCGTCGTTTTTTATGTCGACTATATGGAGGTTTTTTCCCGATGAGAAAGACAATTTTTCCATTGCTCGTTGACCGGCGATGAGAACATTAATGGCCGGTTTTATTGCTAATAGTTTGGGATAAATTTTATGATAGAGGTAATTGGCGGCTTCAATATTCTGCAGCCAGGCAAAATTACCTACAAATAAGACTGTCGGCTTATACAAATTCTTTTTACTCAACTTATAGGCAATCAGCTGATCGCCAGCTCCATTAGGGATAACAACCGGATTGATTTCAGACTCGAGTTTGTTGATGAGTTTTCTGTCGGTCTCCGATACCGTGCCGACCGAAAAAGCCTTTTTCCAATAATGCCTTTCCCAGAATTTTAATTTCAGAATATCAAAATAAAAGAAGTAGCGAAAAAGGGGAGGGAGAGAGTTGACAAAATGCTGATAGACTTTGTATTCAATCGTTTGTTCAAGCAGAAAAATCGGAATCTCGGTCTGCGGAATATGGGGCATGATATAAAAAGTCTCAGCGTGGATGACGTCAAAAAAGTCAGTTCGTAATAAATTTTCTACAGTTTTTTTAGCTTCGGGAGAGAAATTTCTGACAATAAGAAAGGGTAAGGGAGTAAATACGGATTTTAATATATTTTTAATTTGCCAGGGTTTTTCAGCCCGTTTACAGAGATATATTTTTTCGCAGTAGGTCTCAAGAAATTTGGCATATGACTTCTCCTTTTGATTCTTATACAAAGCAATTAGGGTGATTTTATTTTTACGACTAAGATATTTAAGCAGATTAAGAGATCTTATTTGACCTCCAGAGGCAGGGGGGTAGGGCAGATAGGGAGTCAACATGAGAATCCTCATATTTTAAAAATAGTGAACTGGTCATTCTGAAAAATCACGCTATAGCGCCAATTGGTCTTGAGATCTTTGATCAGATCCTGGTTGGCGGTAACCACATACCGGTAATTTTGCTGCTTTAGATAATCTAAATTGCCGGCATAAGCAGGCCATCCCTTTCTATCAGCCAAATACAGCAGAGTAGTATCTCCGGTACGGTCGGTGATAATTTTGGCGTCAGGTTCGGTGATAGTTTTGATTATTTTTGCGATTGTAACAAGATCCTGGGGGACCGAATAAAAAGACCTGACTTGATAATAAGAAAAGAAAAAAGAAGAGATAAAGATCAGAGCAACGGTAACTACCGTCAGGGGGAAAGAAATTAATTTATGCTTTAACGAAAGCAAAAAGTTTACGCCCAGACCGATAAATATAGCAATCGAAGGCAAAATAATCGTTTGATAGTATTCGTGTTGGACATTGCCTCCCTCAAAGATGAAAAGGTAACTGAGCATCGAAATCAAAAAAACGGGAAAAAAGAATTTACCGTTCTTTCTTAAGATCCCCATGAGAAAAAAGATCGAAAGGTATCCTCCCAAAATCAGGTTGTTCAATCTCTCATAAAAAATCCAGCGGAAAAAAGCGGGCCGCAAAAAGATTGTCCTTAATCCTTCATAAGTGTTAACGCTGGTGAATAACCAATCGCTTACCGGAATACCCGCAGGAAAATTTTTGATATATAACCGCCAAAGAATAAAGGGGATGACGCTTAAAATGAAATAGAGATAAAAAGAAGCGGATTTAAGAAATCCTAAACCCGATCTTTTTATAAATAAGTAGATTAAAACCACAGCATAGAATACCACAGTCGGCTTTACCAGAATTGCGGCTACAAAGAAAAGAAGGGAAACGATAATGTAAATAATTGTTTTAGCGGGAGAGATATTTTTTTGCGTATATAAATACAGGAAATAAATAGAGACAAAAGTCAACCCGAGTGCCGTAGTTTCAGGCAGGACAACCCGGGAGAAAAAGACAAAGAAAGGAAAAACGGCATATACGAAGCCCCCAACCGCAGCAGTTAACAATCCCTCCTCACGAAGCAGAAGGTAATACAAAACCGCAATAGTCAGCAAAGAAAAGAAAATAGAAGTCAATCTGGCATATATTTCGATAGGAAATACGGGCAGAGATTTATAAAGGAGAGCGGTAATAGCATTATAGATCGGGAATTCGACCATGCGATAACCCTCTGGATTTTCGATTCCCGCTTCCCGACCTGACAGATCATCATACCGCGGATGAAGCAAGTCTATGCCGTCGCGAGCAAAGTTGCGCGCAACCGCCGCTGTATCGGCCTGCCGCCAGGAATGCAGATCAGCCAAGGGCGAATCGACTTTATACAGGCGGGTGGCCAAAGCGAGAGCAAGTATTATAAGCAACAAATAAACTTCAAGGCGAAAAATTTTCTTAATTTTCATTTATTTTTTATGGTTAAGCGTAAGCGAACCGACAAAAATTCCGGTCATCGACCAAAAAGTATAGGCGACTTTTGACGCTTCAAATACATCGATGTAAGTTGCATTAATTAACAGCCCGAACAAACCAAAAATATAACCTATGTAGACAAATTTTTCTGATTGGGCCAGCGCTTTGATTTTTGTCCAGATTAATTTAGCCACGGTAAATAAAAAATATAAAAAGAGCGATGTTCCCAAAAGACCTAACTCTCCCAGCCAGCGGAAGTAATCACCGTCGGTTGCTTCGCTGATGCTTGACGGACCGGAACCAAGGACGGGATTTTTAAGAAAGGCTTTGATAGCCCTCGGCCACTCAACTTGGATGCGGGTGGCAAAAGAAATATCGGAAACGACTGTGCTTAGGGGTTTTAAATCAGCTGAAATTGCAGCTGCCATCTGTTCCGCTTCTTCTGAAGATATTTTTTTGCCTGATTTTTTTGCTTCATCCTGCAGATCTTCTATTATTTTATCCCTCAACATTCGTTCTGTTTGTGCTGTTTTTTTTTCTGTAGGCTTTTTTTTGAGTTCGACAAAAAGCGTACCGGCGGGTAATTCTTTGGTAGTGATTCTTTGCGGAATAACAACCTGACCGGTTTCTTCATTAATATAGATTTGTTTGACGCGAAGAGCCTGCGCCCAGCGAGAAGCAAGACTATTGTTTAAAAAACTTAGCCCGACAGAGACGATTATAACCACCAGTAAAAGCCTGACCTTTTTAATAAGGATCAAAAAAGAAGCAACAGATATTAAATAAGCCAGAGAGGAACTTCTTGATGCGGTTAAAGTGAGGGTCAAAAGATCTAAAACAAAGAAAAGGAAATAGATCAGATTTCTCTT
>MGAN01000003.1:0-1648 GCA_001789745.1 Candidatus Roizmanbacteria bacterium RIFCSPLOWO2_01_FULL_40_13 | reverse complement strand
CGAAGGCGGGATTCATAGTCTGCACAGCCGGCCAGCCTAAAAATTTTTGGCCTATGCCGTAAACACTGACTAAAAATAAAGCGGCCAGACTGCAACCGAGATAAAAAAGAAAATCTTTCCTTGATTTTATAGTCGAAGTGATTACAAAAAAAATTAGCGAGTATTCGATCCGTCTTAGAGCATGGAGAAATCCTAAGTGTTTATAAATAACCGTTTTTTGCACATATGCTCCCCAGAGAAAAGAGAGCATAGTGGCAGCCCAAAAAGCAAGGATTAAAAATAAGAATTTTTTATTCAGCTTAATCTTTCTTCTTATTATTTGAATAAAAAAAACAAAAGCTAAAAGCGCTACGTAGATATCTTCAAGGCGAATTGCAATATAAGTATAGTCGATAAATTTCAGGGGGAATTTGGGATAGAGCGGAATGAAAAAGATGAAGACGACAGCCAAAATCTTGACCAGATTATCATCAATCCAATTTAGCCATTTGATAAGCTTTGCCATAGGTATCCTTCAGATAGCTATTATTAAATAAATAGCCTAAGATTAGTCCAATCGTTGCCTTTAATTTTAATATAATTATCAGCAAAAATCTCTCGAATTTAGAATGATGCTTTTTGTAAAAGTAAGTGAGGCCGCTAAATACCTGGATAATCGGAAATGATCTCCCTCCGCTAGAAGCGCTGCCTAAATGGATAAATCTAGCCTCCGGGTAAAAATAGGTAGTCATGTTTTTTTGTCTGGCCCGATAAAGCAAATCAACCTCATCCATATACATGAAAACTTTTTCGTCAAACCCCTTGATTTTATTGAAGCAGAGTTTTTTAGTAAGAATACAGGCGCCGGAAACCCAATCAACTTTTTTTACTTCATTTGGTGAACTTCTGGTTAATCCCCAATAGTCACCGCGCAAGAAAAGCGCTGCAAAGACAACCGGAAGTGAATAAAATGGAGCGACTGATGGTTGTAAACCCATATCATTGTTCAAAAGTTTTGCTCCTAAAAAATTGATCTCCCGCTCATTTTGTTTATAAAATTTATATATTTTGTTAATTGCATCTTCAAGAACTACTATATCCGAATTAAGCAGTAGGATATAATCCGATTTGGCCGCTTTTACCCCTTGATTATTGGCTCTGCCGAAACCGGTATTTTCTTTATTGAAAATAGATTTTAGTTTTAAATTTTGGTTTTGAACTTTGGACTTTGAACTTTGAGCTTTTTGCAGCATATCTGCGCTTCCGTCTTGAGAATTATTATCTACCACAATAATCTCAACCATCAGTTTTGATTTTTCTAACGATTTATAAATTGAGCTAAGGCAGTCCTGGGTGATTTTTTTGCTGTTATAGGAGACAATTATTATCGAAAGATCAGGTTTTTTCATTTGCTATAATTATAGCATGTAGTCAGCGTAGCTTAGGTAGGCTGGGTAGCTCAGCGGCAGAGCACACGTTTCATAAGCGTTAGGTCGAGAGTTCGATTCTCTCCCCAGCCACCTTAGTCGCAGGATATAGTCCCGTCTAACGGGATTCGAGTCCTGCCGCTGATACAGATATACCCGTCTTAGTTGATTTTGCAAATTTTCAACTAAAAATATCTTATTAAATCAACTTAGAGGGGTATATACTGATTGCAATCTCAATC
>MGAN01000002.1:79418-91942 GCA_001789745.1 Candidatus Roizmanbacteria bacterium RIFCSPLOWO2_01_FULL_40_13 | reverse complement strand
TCTCAAAAAATCTTTCGCCAAAAAAATCTTCGGGTTGAACCTGACACTACAAGCGCGCGAAGCGCGCGGCGTTGCGGAAATTCAATGGGCTTCCATTGCGGAAGCCCATCAAAAAATCTCTAAAACTGAATTGAGTTGTGTCTTGGTGCCCGAGGCCGGAGTCGAACCGGCACCTCCTTAAGGAGACAGCATTTTAAGTGCTGCGCGTATACCTGATTCCGCCACTCGGGCATTTATCTTATTTTTTCTTCCTCGGTGATATTTTGTTAAACTATGACAATTTGGACATAAAATCCTTAAATTCTTTAGACGATTATCATGCCTATCCCCATTTATATGATCTAGTTCTAAAGGTAAATAACCATCTTCAGTTCGTTGAGCCCAACTACATTTTTCACAGCGCTTCGGTTTTAAACCGGCTTTAAATAACCTTTTTTTTAATTTAAAGCTTTGAAATCTGCTACCTTTTATCAAAATTTGCTCTAAAGGAATCAAATCTCTGCCAATTCCACTTAATCCTGCGTTCCAACCTCTACCTTTAAAATGATTAATATTTAATTTATATTCATTTATATATTTTTTAATTTGCTCGTAATTTCCCCCGGCCTCTTTAAGTTGAAGTTTACTTAATACTTGACGAAAACTAAAAGAACTCTTTACGGCATTTATTAAATCTTTCCTATCCCATGATCTTTTCCTCATCTGGTTAATCGTATCAAATGGTAAACGTAAAATCAATAAAATAAACTACCATTATATTAATTTTCCCTGATTAATCTTAGTTTTTATTCCTAAATACTGCAAACCCCTCTCTGTCACTACCCTGCCCCTGACAGTTTTTTTAATGAATCCGATCTGCAAAAGATACGGCTCGATAAACTCCTCTATGGTTTTTGGGTCCTCAGACATTGACATGGCTATTGTATCCAGCCCCACGGCGTTATTCTGAAATTTATCCGCCAAAAGCAATAGATAATTTCGGTCAATGAGTGTCAATCCTATCTGGTCGATCTCCAGCAGCTCAAATAATTTACCGGTTACAACCTCATCCAGCGTGTCTATTTTTCCAACCTCGTACATATCCCGCGCCCTCTTTAAGATACGGTTGGCGATTCTGGGAGTCCTACGTGCTCTTTTGGCTATCTCGTCCACTGCTTTTTCCGTTATGGGAATTCCCAGTATCTTACCGGTTCTCTTGACTATCAGCTTAATTTCACCGATGTTATAAAATTCAATGCGCAATACCAACCCGAATCTGTCTCTGAGCGGAGCAGATAGCAGGGCGAGTTTGGTGGTGGCACCGACAATGGTAATATGCGGCACCGATAGCCTTAAGGTTCTGGCTGACGGACCTTTACCGATGACTATATCCAGGGAGTAATCCTCCATCACCGGATAAAGCATCTCCTCGACCTGTTTAGGCAGCCTATGAATCTCATCGATAAAAAGCACATCGTTGTCTTTGAGATTGGTTAATATCGCTGCCAGATCGCCGGCTTTAGTTACCGCCGCACCTGACGTAATCTTAAGCTCTCCCGACAATTCATTGGCTATGACATAGGCCAAAGTCGTCTTTCCTAAACCGGGAGGCCCGTACAATAGCAGATGCTCTGAAGCCGTACCCCTTTTTTTTACCGCGTCGATAAACAATCTAAGAGTTTTGACAATATTTTTATGACCGATATATTCACTCAGCTTCTTGGGCCTGAGATCTGTTTCGTGCAAAACCTTAACCTTTTTTGTCATACTTTAACCTTTTTTAAAGCTTGCTTAACTTTATCTTCGATACTTAATTTTTTATCAATTTTTGTCAGTATTTTTTTTGCTTCATTCCCTTTAAATCCCAGCGAGATCAGAGCGTCAACCACAGTCTTATCTTCTTCGGACAAATACATTTTTTCCAGCTGAAATTCTGACGACAATTTATGCGACAGCTCAAGCATGATTTTCAGCGCGCTTTTTTTGCCAAGTCCCGGTATTTTGGCAAAAAAATCGCTGTTGTTGTCTTTGACTGCGCTGATCAATTCGTCTATCTTGGTAAAAGAAATCACAGTGAAAGCTGTTTTTGGACCAATCCCCGCAATCCCCAGCAGCATCTTAAAAAAATCGGATTCTTTCTTTGTCTCAAAGCCAAAAAGGACCAAAGCATCGTCTCTCACCTGTAAATAGGTATAAATTTCCAGGGTATCCTGAATTCTATCTCTGCCGATGACCGACGGGGTCAGATATGCCTGATAACATACTCCGCCCGTGGTTTCGATCAAACCCTGATTTCCCTCGATCTCAATCAATTTTCCTTTAAGCTTGCCAATCATAGGAATAGTATTTAGGTATTTTAAAAATCCTTGGTACTTGAAGATTTTACTAAACCATAGGAAATAATTTGCTTATCCTGTATATTTTTAAAACCAACTTGTGAGCTTTTTTCCAAGCTGTAAATTGCGTAAAAGATTTTATTTTGGAATTCATACTATACTTCTATTGATTGAGATTGCAATCAGTATATACCCCTCTAAGTTGATTTAATAAGATATTTTTAGTTGAAAATTTGCAAAATCAACTAAGACGGGTATAGCTACTAAATACTAGATACTAACTACTGGTTTTCAAACTTTTTATTTCACTCCACTTCCAGACCGAATAGTCGCATTTGGGATAATTCTCGCAACCATAAAACTTCCGTTTTGATTTACTGAATCTGACTACAATTCTACCCCCGTCTTTTGGACACAACTTATCCTTGATAAAATGTAGAAACGGTTTGGTGAATTTACACTTGGGATAGCTGCTACAGGCAAGAAATTTTCCGAATTTCGAATAGCGGATAACCAACGCCGACTGACATTTGGGGCATTTTTCACTTACTTCCTCCTCTACGTCTATCACCGACTTATCCTGCTTTTTATCTTTGAGCTCGTCCTGAAAAGGGTTATTAAAATCTCGCAGTAATTGGATAAAATCCAATTCTCCCCCCGCTACTTTATCCAGATTTTCCTCCATCCGTGCCGTAAATTCCAGATTAAAAAGTCCGGGGAATGATTTCGCCAGATAGTCGGAGATTGCCTCTCCCAGTTTCGTGGGGGAAAAATAACGAAATTCCTTCTCGACGTAATTTTTGACCTGAATCAGACTGATGATCGGCGCATAGGTTGACGGTCTGCCGATTCCTTTTTCCTCTAAAATCTTGATCAAAGAGGCCTCATTGTAGCGAGGCGGAGATTTTGTCTCGCTCTCTTTTACTTCCAGATCCGCTAAGTCCAGTTTGTCGCCTTGAAGTAGATCAGGAAGCTTCTGATTACTCGCGACGAATTTAGGATTGAGAATCTTCAGAAATCCGTCAAAAAGCACCTGTTGCAGCACTGATTCAAACAAATACCCCTTATCTCCCAGGATTGAGATGGTCAAATTTTTGATCTCTGCTTCTTTCATCTGGGTTGCCACGGCGCGGTTAAATATCAGACTGTACAATCGTCGGTGATTGATGGTGATTTTCTTGTCTGCTTTCCTTTCGGTGGCTTTGGGATCGAGTTTGGTAGGCCTTATGGCCTCGTGCGCCTCCTGCGCCAGCTTGGATTTGGTCCTATAGCCTCTTGGCTTTGTCAGACTATATTTTTTTCCGTATTCTTTCTCGATATAATCTTTGGCGCTAAACACGAATTTTGTCGACAGATTAAAAGAATCGGTCCGATGGTAGGTAATCAGTCCCCTTTCGTATAAATCCTGCGCAAGCCGCATAGTCGCCTTGGAACTAAAACCAAAACGATAAAATGCGTCCTGAGCCAAAAGCGAAGTCGAATAAGGAGGTGGCGGATATCTTAAAATCACGTCTTCTTTAAGATTGGCAATCTTATAGCTATCTTCGATAAGGTCTTTTTTAAGAAGCTCTACCGAGTCTTTGCTGATGTTTGTTTTACTGTAAGTGTAAATACCGGCAAACAGATTTAGGGTTATTTTTTCTTCATACGGCTGGCCGTCTTTGCTGACTAATTTTGCTTTTACAACGGTCTCTCTCGCCTCTGGAGCGGACTGGAGCGTCTTATCGGCTATAATTCTCTTTTTAAAAAATCCCGTCAGCTGATAATAAGGCTCCAATTTAAAATCTCTTATTTCTTTTTCGCGCTCGACAATTAAGCGCAATACCACCGACTGTACCCTGCCCGCAGATAACCAGTTTTTTCCTATTTTTTTCCATAACAGAGGCGAGAGCTCATATCCTACTATCCTATCCAATATTCTGCGCGACTGTTGTGCTTCGACCAAATTCAGTCGCAGGGATTCAGGTTTTTTTAAAGCGTCAAATAAAGCTTTGGGTGTGATTTCGTGGAAGACTATCCTTTGCATTTTTTTGCCGTTTTTCAGACTTGCCTTTGGCCAGTCTTCTTTAATCAGGTCAAGAAAATAGGCGGCGTGATAGGCGATTGACTCACCTTCGCGGTCGGGATCCGTAGCCAGGATCACCTGCCTGCTTTTTTTACCTAATCTCTTTAATTCGGCGACTACCTTTTTCTTTTTAACTATAACTTCATAGTTTGGTTTAAAGTTATTGCTGAAATTAATACTGATGCTTTTGCTTGGCAGATCCCTGATATGACCCAGAGTAGCAAACACCTGATAGTCCGGGTTGTTGTTGGCTTTGAGTATACGATTGAAAGTTCTGGCTTTGGTTGGCGATTCGACTATGATCAACTTCATAATTAAACTGTAATTACAAATTACTGTAGATATTATACAGAAGATCTTGTTCTGCGTCTTTTCAGAAGTTTTAAATCAACCAGTGAACGGCGAAGCAATATGGCCGCTTCAGCTCTCTCGGACTTGTCGCGCGAGATTTTTAGGATATTTTTCGCGTTATCTATGGCTTTGAGAATAATTTCCTGATCGACTTGTTCCTGCCCGTAAGCCCGTGATACCAGAACATTTACCTCTTCACCGTCGGTCTCCAGATAGCCTCCTCCTATGGCTAAATGGTCTTCTCTTTCTTTGCTTTTTATTTTTACTATTCCTTCGACCAACATGGCAAATAGATTAGTATGGTGCGGTAACACTGTAATTTCACCCGAAAAAGTCGGCAAGGTGACAAACTCTATCTCCTTTTCCAAAATTACTTTTTGCGGTGTGATGATTCTTAGATTCAACATGAATGTGGACGAAAGCTGCGAAAAATATTTTACTTTACTTCTTCAATACCGCCTACCATATAAAAGCCGGTTTCGGATTTTCCGTCGTGTTTTCCCTCCAGTATCTCCCTAAACCCGTTAACTGTGTCTTCAATCGCCACATACTTACCGGGTCTTCCGGTAAAAGGCTCTGCCACAGCCATCGGTTGGGTTAAAAACCTTTGAATTTTTCTGGCTCTGCCGACGGTTAATTTATCTTCTTCCGAAAGTTCTTCCATTCCCAAAATTGCAATGATATCCTGAAGATCTTTATATCTTTGCAGAGTTTTGAGCACGCCTTTGGCTGCATTATAGTGATCTTCGCCGACCACCTCCGGATCTAAAATGCGGGAGGCCGAGGTCAGGGGATCGATCGCGGGAAATAACCCCTGCTCGGCCAGCGATCGCTCAAGAGACAGGGAAGCATCCAAATGAGAAAAGGTTGTCACCGGCGCCGGATCTGTGTAATCGTCTGCAGGCACATAGACCGCCTGAATGGAAGTGATCGATCCTTGGGTGGTTGAAGTTATTCTTTCTTCCAAAGCGGCCATCTCCGAAGCCAGGGTCGGCTGATAGCCGACGGCGGAGGGGATGCGTCCGAGCAGGGCCGAGACTTCGGACCCGGCTTGGGCAAATCTAAAGATATTGTCAATAAACAGTAGTACATCCATACCTTTCTCGTCTCTGAAATACTCGGCCATCGTAACTCCCGTCAAGGCGACGCGCAGTCTATTTCCCGGAGGCTCATTCATTTGGCCAAATACCAGTGCTGTTTTGTCGATAACTTTTGATTCCTTCATCTCATTCCATAAATCATTGCCTTCACGGGTTCGTTCTCCTACTCCGGCAAAAACCGATACTCCCTGATGGGCTTTGGCCACGTTATGAATTAATTCCTGGATGAGTACGGTTTTACCGACGCCTGCTCCGCCAAAAACCGCGACTTTTCCCCCCTTGACAAAGGGCGCGATCAGGTCAATTACCTTAATTCCCGTCTCAAAAACCCTTTGCTCTACAGATTGCTGTACCAGAGTCGGCGGGAAGCGATGAATTATCATCATTTTATCTCTTTTAACGTCTTTTTTTTCGTCAATTACGTTTCCCAGGACGTCAAAAATTCTTCCCAACGTCTCCTCTCCTACCGGAACTTCTATCGCCTTACCGGTATTTACAATTCTCATGCCCCGCTTCAATCCGTAGACATTGCCCATAGCTAAAGCCCGCACCTTTCCTTGGTCAAGTATAGCCTGCACCTCAAGAACCAGCTTGCCGATGTTTTTATCTTCTACTATTAAGGCGTCGTATATCTTTGGCGTCTCCTTTTCAGGAAATTCCGCATCTATGACCACGTTTCTGACCGCAGTAATCTTTCCCTCTATCATTTCAGACTCGCATCAGCAATTTTTAACTATTTATAACAATTTTCAACTGCTTTCCACAGACTCTTTAGCTGTCACCATATCCAGTAATTCATAAGTTATTTTTTCCTGTCTTAATTGATTGCGCAGAAAAGTCAAATTATAAAGCACGTCTTCGGCATTATCCGTAGCGCTTTTCATTGCGATCATCCTGGCCGAATGTTCGGATGCCAAACTTTCCACCACCGCTCCCCTAATTTCTTCCTGCACGAAGCTTTTCAGAAGCGAGTCGATGATTGTTCGCGCCGAAGGCTCGATCAGATATTCATTTTTACTTAATGATATCTGGCCGATTACCGCCTCCAGCTTGACCGGTAAAATTGTTTTGATCACCGGTTCATATTTTAAAGTATTGATAAATTTATTATAGATAAGCAGCGCTTCCTTGTATTCGCTGCCCAAAAAGTTTGACAAAACCGTCTGAAAAACAGCGGAAATTACATCAAGCTGGTTTGTTTGCGAAAAATCCGCCAAAATTCTGCTTCCCGAACGATTGATGAAAAGCGCACCTTTTTTCCCCAAGGTAATAAAATCAGTATTTTTCAGATCTATATTCTGCATAACATGCCTGAACAAATTAAAATGAAATACTCCGCAAAGCCCTTTATTCGAGGTAATCAAAACGGCTAATTTTTTTTGGCTCACGGAGGTAGCGGATGTCAGCAAAGACGAGTATTTAGCATCAAGACTGATTACCAATTTGTTGATTATTTTTTCCAAATTTAAGCGGTAGGGTTTGCTTTCGATTGCCGCCGTTTGCGCCTTCTTCATTTTGATTGCCGACACCATTTGCATCGCCTTGGTGATTTTTTTGACATTGGCAATCGACTTGATTTTTTTTCTTACCTGTCTTAAATTCATGCAAATAAAATTCAATTTTTGAAATATGTTAAAGTGGCTGTCACGATTTTTTCCAGAGCTTTTTCATCCTCCTCACTCAATGATCTCATTTTGTTGATTTTTTCCAGCAGTTGTTTGCCTTTGCTTTTGAAATTTGACATTAATCTTGTCTCATATTGGTTGATGTCTCTTATGGGGATGTCGTCAAGATATCCTTTCCCGCCTGCCCAGATTAACATTACTTCTTCAGCCAGGGAATACGGCAGATTTTTAGCCTGGATCAGAACATGGGTAAGTTTTGCTCCGCGATTGAGAAATTTCTTGGTTTCCTGATCAAGCTCTGATTCGAATTGAGAAAAAGCGGCCATCTCTCGATACTGGGCTAGGTCAAGTTTCAACCTGCCTGCCACCTGTTTCATGGCTTTGGTTTGGGCATTTCCACCTACGCGCGATACGGAGATTCCTACGTTTAAAGCCGGTCTGATACCGGCATTAAAAAGATCCGTTTCAAGAAACATCTGTCCGTCCGTAATTGAGATTATATTGGTCGGGATATAAGAAGAAATATCTCCTTCCAGAGTCTCGACTATAGGAAGGGCGGTTAGCGATCCGCCGCCTGCATCTTCATTCAGCCGACAGGCTCTTTCCAGTAAGCGGGAATGCAAATAAAAGATGTCTCCGGGATAGGCTTCGCGGCCCGCAGGCCGGCGCAAGATCAAGGAAATCTGACGATATGCCCAGGCATGTTTTGTCAGATCGTCATATACTACTAATACGTCCTTACCTTTATCCATAAAATATTCGCCTATCGCGCAAGCTGAATAAGGCGCTAAATACTGCTGCGATACCGGGTCGGTCGCCGACGCGTTCACGACTATCGTGTAATCCAAGGCCTCGTTTTTACGCAAAAGTTCGATTACCTGAGCGATTTTTGAATTTTTTTGACCGACGGCACAATAGATGCAGATGACTCCTTCTTTTTTTTGACTGATGATTGTATCCAGCGCGATTGTCGTCTTGCCGGTGCCTCGGTCACCGACGATTAATTCTCTTTGGCCTCGGCCGATTGGAATCAGGGCGTCGACTGCTTTAATTCCCGTATGCAGAGGCACATTGACCGGCTTACGTTTTACGACGGATGGAGCAATTTTTTCAACCGGATAAAATTTATCGACTTTGATACTCTCTTTACCATCGACAAATTCACCTAAGGGGTTCACTACTCTCCCCAGAAGTGCTTCACCTACAGGTACGGCCAGAGTGTACCCTAAAGCTTTTACCTCATCCCCCGCACTAATTTTCAGGTAATCGCCTAAAACTATTACGCCAACCCTATCCTCTGATAAATCAATCACGTATCCGTATGATCCGCTGGTAAATTCCACCAACTCACCGAAAGCCACTTGCTGCAATCCGGAGAGCAACGTAACCCCGTCCTTAACTTCTTTTACCGTGCCGTACTGTTCCGCCTTGACTCTAAATTTGCTGAATCTTTCGTCTTTGTCAATCGCCTGAAGATACTGATCAAGCAATTTCATAAAATAGCTTATGTAAATTTTTTAATCTGCCCGCAAGCGAAAAATCCATTATATACGATCCGAATTTAAGCATAAAACCCGAAATTATCTCAGTCTGAATTATGTTGCTCAGCTTGTAATTTTTGATTTCCGGAAAACTCTTTTTTATTTTGTTTATTTCTTCTTCTGACAATTTATAGGCAGAGATCAACGTAGCATTCTTTTCTTCCCGGTTTATTCTCCTACCCAAATATTGATAAAGCTGTTCTTCAATAGAATCTTGTTTATCCACAATATTATTTTTTTTCTCCGGAATAATTTTTAAGAATGTTCTGCGTGACTTGCCTTTGAGCTTCAGGAGTTAAAAATTGATTTAGTCCTTTTTCCACGATTTTCAATGCCATTTTCAAAGCCTGTTCCTTTAAGTCGACCGTCATCTGTTTTTTTTCGTCGCCGATCTGTCTTCTGGTTCTCTCGATTATCTCTTCGGCTTCGTGTTTGGCGGAAGCGATAATTTCTTTTTTATTATTTTCTCCGTCTGATCTGGCTTTTTTTAATACTTCGCTTTCTTCCTGCTTAATTTTTTGCAGCATTAGTTTCTCTTTAGCTATCGTCTCTTCCTCCTGTATTTTGATTTTTTCAAGCAGCCTCTCCTTTTCCTTTTCTTTTTCCACCTCGAGATTAAAAAAATTACTAAAAGGTTTTGCTATATACCTTTTAAAAACATAATAAAATAAAGCAAAATTCAGAAGTTGCGCAACCAACAGTTTTACATCAATTCCTAGACTATCCATAGTAGACTATATCTCTATACCGCTTCGCAATTAAATTGCTAACGGCATAACCTTTCGTACGCTCAATTTGTATATTTATTTACGCATTTTGAGCTACGACCGGTATAGATTTAGATAAATATAAAAATTTGTAACTAATTTTAAACAAACTTAAGTATCAGTACAATAACCAAAACATAAATCGCTACCGCTTCGGCGAAGGCAATTGCCAAAATCATTGTCGTTCTGATAGCCGATTCTGCCTCCGGATTCCTCCCTAGGGCTTCGAGCGCCGTTTTTCCGATATCGCCAATAGCTCTAGCAGGTCCGTACACTCCAAGTCCAATCGCAAGCGCCGCACTAAATAATTTTGCCATTTCAAGAGACATATTTATCACCCTCCTTCAGACAAATTTAATAATTAAAGATATAACCAAAGCGTAAATCGCTACCGCTTCGGCGAAGGCAATTGCCAAAATCATTGTCGTTCTGATAGCCGATTCTGCCTCCGGATTCCTCCCTAGGGCTTCAACGGCTTTGCCGCCGATAATACCGATGCCGATACCCGGTCCGATTGCTCCCAGGCCGATTGCCAGTGCTGTCGCTATTAATTGGGCTGCATCACTGTTCATATATAATCACCACCCATTCTAAAAATCCTGAATCCTAATATCCAAACTCTAAAAAAATCCAAAAATTAAATTTCTAAATCATATTTTTATCCCGAATTTTGATCTTGTTTAGGATTTAGTATTTATACTTCGATCACCCAGGTTTGTAATCGAATTACTCAATATATACCCGTCTAATCCGCTTTTTCGCTCTGGACGAGCTGCAAATCGGAGTAAGATAGGGTATATACTTCTATTGATTGAGATTGCAATCAGTATATACTCCTCTAAGTTGATTTGATAAGATGACTTTAGTTGAAAATTTGCAAAATCAACTAAGACGGGTATAGAATTTAAAATTTTTAATTAGTGTTCTTTACTGATTGCCACGCTCAAAAATACTGCAGTCAGCATCGAAAACACCAAAGCCTGAATCAGGCCGACAAATACTTCCAACATCAGAAAAGGGAAGGAGGCCAGGACGGGAATTAAAAAAGCGATAATCACCAGCAATACCTCCCCGGCAAAAATATTGCCGAAAAGACGGAAAGAAAATGAGATAACTTTGGAGATTTCGGATACTATCTCCAAAATCCCCGTAAAAAAAGAGATCGGATTGGACAAATTGACAAATTTTTTCGAGTATTCCTTAAAACCCAGGAATTTAATTCCGAAAATCTGGATCAATAATACCGATATTATGCCTAAGGATATCGTGGCGTTAAGATCTGCATTATTGGCTCGCAGCAGAGGTACGGATTGGACGTGCTGGTTTTCGCTGACTTTGATTAAAATGCTCCCGACTCCCGGCAATAATCCGAACCAATTCTGAAAGAGAATATAAAGCATAAAAGACCCAAGCAGCGGAAAAAAATAGGCAGTTTTATCCTTGAGAATAGCCTGAAAAAGTTGATAGATATTTTTCAGGACAAAATTAAACAGGTAATAGAATACTTTCTTCTTGGCTTTTTGAGCTTCTTGTGAGTAACCGTAGGCTAAAATAAAAAAAACTATAAACACTACGATTGAGAGCAAGAGGGAATTGGTTAAGGGCAAATTTAAAAAATGAAATATCGGTTCTGCTTTGATACTGATTTCGGGCATATTCTATTTCAGCTTAACTGTCTTCCAGAGATTGTAAAACGAGCTGATTATACCAAACGAAAAAAACATTAACAGGAAAAATGGCTTGCTGGAAAAAACTTGATCAAGCCAAAATCCCGTTACCAATCCAAAAAGTAGTGGAATGATTAAATAATACCCTATATTGACTGTTCTTGCAATAAGATATTTATCGTCAACGCTGCGTTTCTGGACTTTGAGCTTTTCCGGTTGGTCTACCTGCTTGATTATCAGGTTTTGATCAATTTTAAGGAGATTCTTTGGAACTTTTTTACTGCTGAACGGATGATAGATTACCGGATAGTCTTCGTATTCTCTATGCATCCGGCTCTGTAATTTATGTTTTTTTGTATTCATAACCGACCAAAGATCTTTGTTCATTTACTTTTTATCTTAACCGAGGGCCACAGCATTGTCAATCAAAATGCTGATTCTACCTTCACGATCATTAACTTTGCCTTTTAGCATGATTACCCTGTTAATCTGCAAAAAGTCTCTTACTCTGGCAAAAAGTCTAGGAAAAACCACTCCTTCTATCGAGCCTGTTTCATCAAACAAGTTAATAAATACCATCTCGGAATTATCGCGTTTGGTTTTAATAACCTTTCTTCCGCTGACAATTCCCGCCAGAATATGGGTTTTGTCTACGTCTTCAAAACTGATATCGCCGATCTTTTTAGTACTTTTTTTCTTGATAATGTCTGCGAATTTCAACAGCGGGTTTTTAGTGATCAGGAATCCTATCACTTCTTTTTCCATCTGGAGGATCTCGTCTTCGCTAAAATCCTCAACTTTGGTAAAAACATCTTCCTTTTTATCTGCATCGTCATTACGGCTAAATAGGCTGAACTGGCCTTTTTCAACCTCCAGTTTTTTCTGGGCTATGTCTTTGACGATTCTGGGATAATTGGACAGAAGCGTTGCTCGATTGGCAAAGTTTTTGAAAGCCCCGGCTTTGATCAGACTTTCCACTGTTTTCTTGTTGACTTTACGCAAATCAACCCGGAAAAGAAAGTCGGTAAAACTTTTGCAAGACCCTTTTTTTCTAGCCGATAAAATAGATTCGATAGCCGCCGAACCGACATTT
>MGAN01000002.1:0-79408 GCA_001789745.1 Candidatus Roizmanbacteria bacterium RIFCSPLOWO2_01_FULL_40_13 | reverse complement strand
CGATATTAAAGTTGTAGAGAGATTTATTGATATCAAGCGGCAACACCGGAATTTCCATTCTCCTGCATTCCTCGATCGCCTGTGCCATCTTTATTTCTCTTTGCGGGCCTGCCATTCCCTGTAATTCGGCAGACAATAGCGCAGTCATAAACTCTACCGGATAGTTGGATTTCATATAAGCTGTCCAATAAGCAATCAAACCGTAGGAGGCTGAATGTGGTTTATTAAAACCGTAAGCCGCGAATTTTTCAATAAAATTGAAGATTTTTTCTGCCAGGCTTTTACGATAACCGTTCTTGACGCATCCCTCGATAAATTTTTGCTTTTCTTTTTTCATGAGCTCCTTTTTCTTCTTACCCATAGCCATTCGCAGATTGTCCGCTTTATTCATGGTATAACCCGCCAGAGAGTGAGCTATCTCCATCACTTGCTCCTGATATACCAGAACTCCATAAGTTTCCTCAAGTATTGGTTTTAGATCCGGATGAAGATATTTAATGTTTTTTTTATCTTTTTTGTTTTTCAAAAATAAAGGAATCAGATCCATCGGGCCGGGCCTGTATAAAGCGACCATGGCCGAAATATCAGTAGTCTTGTTTGGTTTCAGGTCTTTTGCCAGGCGCCTCATCCCGGCCGACTCAAGCTGGAATACGCCGACAGTTTCCCCCCTGCTGATAAGTTCGTAAGTTTTTTTATCATCAAGCGGAACCGTATGAATATCAATCTTGACGTTTTTATTTTTCTGCACATACTGGATCGCCTTCTCCAGAATAGTTAAATTTCTTAAACCCAAAAAGTCTACTTTCAAAAGACCGACGGCTTTATTATCTGAAACCGCATTTAAGTCAAGACAGTACATGTCATACTGGGTGATGACTCTGTTTTCCTTCGCCTCACGCTGCAGGGGAACATACTCGGTCAATTCTTTATCGGCGATAACCACTCCGGCCGCATGAACGGACGCGTGACGGGGTAGACCCTCGATCCTTCTTGCAATGTCGAGTACTTTTTTTGTTTCCTCTTCGGAATCATAAGCGAACTTTAAGGGAGCCGACTCCTCGAGCGCCTGTGAGATGGTCATAGCAAATCCCTGTCTACCCAAAGGAATCATTTTGGCCAGCCTGTCGCCCTGTGAATATGACATCCCCATGGCACGCACTACGTCGCGCACGGCTAGCCTCGCCTCCATCGTGCCAAAAGTTATGATCTGCGCTACTTTATTTTCTCCGTACTTTTTCGTTACGTAGCGCAGAACTTCGTCGCGGCGCAAATCTGCAAAGTCGATATCTATATCAGGCGGTGTAGGCCGGTCCGGATTTAAAAATCTTTCAAAAGGCAGATTATGCTCCAGAGGGTTAATATCTGTTATTCCCAAAACATACGCAACCAGCGACCCTGCCACCGAGCCTCTTCCGGGCCCTACGGCAATTCTTTCCTGTTTTGCCCAATTGACAAAGTCCTGGACGATGAGAAAATAGGTTGCATAACCTTTTTTATTGATTATGCTAAGCTCATAGTTCAATCTTTGTCTTGCCAGATTTTGGTCCTCTTTTTCCAAGCGTTTAATTCGAGATTCAACCAGACTCCTAAGATAGTCGTTCACCGGTTCGGAATTGGGGGTTGCGAACTCCGGCAGAATCCATTGGCCATAGGGAATATCAACATTGCATTGATCGGCAATCTTTAAAGTATTGTCGATAGCTTCAGGCAGATCGATAAAAACGCCTCGCATTTCTGCTTCCGACTTAAGATAAAAATCAGGTGTGTTGATCATCGACAAAGGCCGGTCTTTTTCAAAGATGGTTCGCAAAGTCTGAATGCATAGAAGAATCTCCTGGGCATAGGCGTCATCCGGTTCAAGATAATGAACGTCATTGGTTGCGACAACCGGCAGACCAAATTTTCTCGAAAGTTTGATTAAATCCTTGTTCACTTTGTCAAGGCTTTCCATTTTAGGATGCCTCTGCATCTCAAGATAAAAATCTTCGCCAAAAATTTCACTATAGCGCGTAAGAGTTTTTTCGGCTCCTGTCAACTGGTCTTGTTGGAGAAGCGACGGGATCTCGCCGTTTAGACAGCCCGAAAGACAGATCAATCCTTCTCTGTGCTCGTTAAGCAATTCAAAATCGACCCTCGGACGGTAATAAAACCCCTCAAGATTTGCTCGGCTGACCAGCTTCAATAAGTTTTTATAGCCGGTGAGATTTTTGGCCAAAAGAGTTAAATGATAGTTATCTTTGTCAGCTGCTTCTCTGTCTCTCCTGCTTCTTTTAGCTTTATAGGCTTCAACTCCGATGATCGGCTTTATCCCGGCTTCCTTGGCTTTAATATAAAATTTAAAAGCGCTGTAGAGACCGCCGTGATCCGTCACCGCCACCGCCGGCATCTTAAATTCGTGGACTTTGGCAAGCAAATCATCAATTCTACACATCCCGTCAAGCAGGGAATATTCGGAATGGGTATGAAGGTGAACAAAAGACATAATAAAAACTCAAATGTTAAATATCAAAACACAAAACCAAACTTAAATCCTTAAAATGGCACTTTTAAGTTATATCAGATCCTCTTGAATAATACACATAATGTCATTCCTGCGGAAGCAGGAATCTATTAAATAGATTCCGCATCAAGTGCGGAATGACAAAGTGATCAAGCGGATTTGATATTAAAAGTATGAAAATCTAGTTTTTAGATTTTAACTGTGGATTTGATATTTGAGCTTTAAGTTTTGAAATAATTATTTTTGCGTCCGCCTTCCCCTTCATCTCTCTCATCACTTGCCCAACCAGGTACATTATCGCATTTTCCTTACCTTTTTTATAGTCCTCAACCGCTTTTGAGCTTGCTTCGATTAATCGATCAATCAGAGCATTCAATAATTTCTCATCGGTTTCTTTTGGTTGCAGCATCTCTAAGGTCTTTTTAATAAACGCCCGTACCTGTAAATCCGTGGATAATTTTTTATTAATGATTATTTTTGCCACGTGATCCTCAAGATTCGATATTTTTTTCTTTGCTTTAAATTCCTGAACAACTTTGTCAGTAATAATAGTTTCGAAATAATTAGTCGTTTGCAAACTCCTGGTTATAACAAAAGCGTCTTGTTCCCTTAAACCAAATTTATTTATATATCTGTCTAATCTCTCCTGGGGTAATTCCGGAACTTTAATTTCGGCGATGAATTTCTCCGAAAAGGTCATTGGCGGAATATCAGGCTCGGGAAAATAGCGGTAGTCATGCGCCTCTTCCTTTGACCTTTGACCAAAAGTTATTTTTTTATCCGGATCATAACCCCTGGTTTCTTGTTTGGGAGTGATTCCTTTTTCTAGAAGTGCAATCTGCCTCTCCAATTCATAATCTATGGCATCTTTGACAAAGCGGAATGAGTTAATATTCTTTACCTCAACCTTATACTTCGGCAGCTTCACGGAACCCTTAGGGTTCCCAGGCACGCGTTTTACATTTTTTAATTGCAGAAGATTCAATTTAATTAGAGATACGTTCGGTTCTATTCTCATCGTCCCTTTCTCCATATCCGCATCAGATACTCCCAGATATCTTATTATCGTCTGTAGCTCTTCCAAGAAAACTTTCACATCATCGGAATTGTCAAAGTCGGGTTCGGTCACTATCTCAACCAAAGGCACTCCCGAACGGTTAAAATCGACCAAGGTATCCGAACCCACATGCAGCAACTTCCCTGTATCTTCCTCAAGATGTACCCTGGTAATTCTAAAGTTTTTATCGAATTCGCTATTTGAATTTTGGCTTTGATTTGAATATTGATTATTGAATATTGAAAGTTTGCCTTTTACGGCTATTGGTTCGTCATATTGTGAAATCTGATAACCTTTCGGCAGGTCGGGATAGAAATAGTGCTTCCTGTCGAATTTTGATATTTTATTAATCTTACAGTCAAGAGCTTTACCAATTAGAATCGTCCGTTCGACAGCTTTCCTGTTGGGTACCGGCAATGCGCCGGGTAACCCCAGACAGACAGGACAGGTATTTGTATTTGGTTCTTTGCCAAAATAATCCGCCTCACACTGACAAAACATTTTCGATTTTGTCTTAAGCTCTACATGAATCTCCAATCCGATTACCGGTTTAAATTTTGTAAGTTTGTTCATTTTAAAATTCAAATGAATTACCTGCGCAGCAGAGCCGCGAGGGATTAAGCCACTAAGGTAAATTATTAAAATTGAAATTTAATCTTTGTATCGCTCAATTCCTTTTTTAATTACTCCGAAAAAATCGGTTTCTTTTTCAAACTGATATGCCAAATTCAAAATATTAGCCTCGTCAAAATAGTTACCCATAATCTTAAAGCCTATCGGCAAATTATGGCTGTCTAAACCAACAGGTATGCTTAAGTCAGGAATTCCCGCAGTTGAAGCTGGCTCGTTAAGCTGATCCATCAGTTCACCGTAAAAGGGATATTTGTCAAATTCGCCGATCTTTAAGGCGGTTACCGGAGTGTTTGGCCCGACTATCAGATCAACATCTTTAAATACGGATTTAAAGTTTTCGATGATTATAGTTCTGACCTTTTGAGCATTTTTATAATAAGCATCGTAATATCCGTAGGAAAGCGTATAGGTACCCAACATAATTCTTCTTTTAGCTTCCTGCCCAAAAAAACTTCTGTCATTTCCATATCTAACTCCGTCATAACGGCTTAAATTGGATGACACTTCCGCCCTCTGTAGGATCGTATAAACCGAAATAGAATATTTTGGCGGTAAAAGTTTAATCGGTTTTACCGAATGGCCCAATTTTTTCAAAACCTTGATTGCTTTATAGACCTGATTTTTTATCTGGTCATCAATTCCGTCAAAGTAAGACTCGGCAATTCCGATTTTAAATTTTTTATTTTTTTTAATTTCATTGCTATAGTCCGGAACGGCACTGCCGCTACTGGTTGCGTCGTATTTGTCTTGACCGGCGATTTGTTTTAATAAATACGCGTTATCCTCAACCGTCAGAGTCATTGGACCGGGACAATCCCAGGATGAACCCATTGCAATTACACCGTAGCGTGACACCCTGCCATAGGTAGGTTTCAGTCCGATAACACCGCACCAGGCAGACGGATGCCGGATTGAACCGCCTGTATCAGTACCTATAGCCGCCGAAACTAAATAAGCGGAAATGGCGGCTGCCGATCCGCCTGATGAACCACCCGGATATCTTCCATTATCCCAGGGATTTTTCGTCACACCGTAATCCGAAGTTTCTGTTGATGCACCATGCGCCCAGGCATCCATATTTGTTTTACCTAGCGCAGCCATTCCCGCTTCCTGAAGTTTTCTAGTGACTGTTGATTCATAGGGAGGAATAAAATTATCCAAAACTTTCGCTGCTGCTGTGGTTCTGATTCCTTTTGTGCAGAAAATATCTTTTGCTCCGTAAGGAATTCCTGAGTGATTATTTTCAAGAACTGTAATGAAAGCATTTAATTTTGGGTTATACTTTTTAATTCTTTTCAGGAAATACAGATTCAGTTCCTTTTCGGAAATTTTTTTATCGGTCAATAGTTGTCTAAGTTCGAGTAAGGACTTACCGTGTAAATTCATTATTATTACATGATTCTTTTAACTACAAAGTATTTTTCTTTTTTATATTTGGCATTTTCCGTAGCTTTTTCTTTGGTCAATACTCTTTTATTAGTTTCTCCGTCGGTAAAAAAAACATCGGTTAGATTAGTGATTTGCGAAGTAGGAATAACTACATCAGTTTTTAACTCTTTCAAATTTTTAACAAACTCCACAGTTTCCCCAAGTTGATTGCAGTATTTTTCGACCTCCTGATCAGTAAGTTTTAGGCTGGATAATTTAGCCAAGTGAAGAATATCTTCTCTTGTCAGTTCTATTTTTTTCATGAAGTAAATTATAGCGGATTGTTCAGGTATTTTTTAAGTATCTTTCTCTTTCCCAGTCTGTCACAGAGATTCTAAAATTATCCCACTCTTCTTTTTTTGACTCAAGATATCTTGTCCAGGTATAATCACCAAAAATTTCTCTAACTATCGTACCTTTCTTAATCTCTTCCAGCGCTTCATCTAAATTTGACGGCAATTTTTCAATATAGAATTTCGCAAGTTTATCATCATTAAATTCAAATAAATTTTCCTCGACAGGATTTGGAGCTTTTAAGTTTTTTTTAATTCCTTCGATACCGGCTTTTAATAAAACCGCAAAGGTCAAATAAGGGTTACTCGCAGGATCCGGGCTTCGGATCTCCATTCGTGTAGCTTTGGTTTCATTTCCTTTCGAAACTTGAGGAATACGAATTAAAGCCGATCTGTTTATGCGAGCCCAACAAGCGTAGACTGGCGCCTCATATCCCGGCGTCAATCTTTTATAAGAATTTACGGTCGGCGCGAAAACACCTGTAATTTCTCGAACATATTTTAATTGTCCGGCTAAAAAACTATAAGCAACTGAAGACAAACCGTATTTGTCTTTTTTATTATAAAAAACGTTCTTAGACTTTTTCCAAAGGCTTTGGTGCGTGTGCATTCCGCTTCCATTTATGCCAAAAAAAGGTTTTGGCATAAAAGTAACATGAAAATTATGCTTTAGAGCAATCATCTTAGCCGCCATTTTTAAAGTAATGGTGTTATCGGCTGTTCTTAAAGCTTGATCGTATTTAATATCAATTTCATGCTGCTTGTCAGCAACTTCATGAGTGCTCGTCTCACTCTGAATACCCATTACATCCAGTGTTTCCATTATCTCCTGTTTGATTTCATGCGATTGATCCATTATCAAATTAAAATAGAAACCGTTGCCTTCAGATATATTCAAAATATTGCCTTTCTCATCTTTGGGAAAAAGAAAAAATTCACATTCGGGACCTGTAAAATACTCATATCCTAAATCTCCAGCCTCCTTTAGTACTTTCTTAAGTATAAAACGAGGGTCACCTTCGAAAGGCTGGTGGTCCGGTTTGTAGACATCGCAGATTAATCTGGCCACTTTGCCTTTTCCTGCTTCGGTCCTCCAGGGAAGGACAGAGTAAGTGTCCGGATCCGGCATCAGATACATATCTGATTCGTGTATTCTGGCAAACCCTTCAATTGAAGACCCGTCAATCCAAATTCCCAGATTTAGTGCCCCTTCTAAGTTGTAGGTGGGTATAGTCGAGGCTTTTATATTTCCAAAAAAATCAGTAAATTGAAGATCGATAAAAGAGACTTGATCTTTTTTGACTTTGTTTAAAATATCTTTAATCTTTTTTTTATCCATGAAATTTTCCAATTTTCCAATAGTATACTCAACTATTTAATAAAAACAAGCGCCATGGGTGTCTGCTCATCTGCCTGCCCCATCGGATTATCGGAAAATACTTTTTCTACCAGCTTGTTATCCAACCCGGTTGAATTGCCCAGCACCTTTTGCCCGAGATCGTTGGCATCGATAATCACAACACCCAAAAAATATGCAATTTGCAATTTGCTATTTGAAATTGATTTGTCATTTGTAATTTGTAATTTGATATTTTCCGCAACTAGTTGCGGATTCTTCGGCCCCAACTTCGCCGAAACATTGGAGGGGTAAAGGGAATATTCCGTAGGCCCGTCTATTGCCGCTACATCGCTACCCGCAAGCCTGTAAAACAAGCCTTTTATTCCAAATACCTGTGCCGTCTTGCCCACGGCCGCGGCCAGGACGGTTCTGGCTAGTCCGATTTCGTTAATCGTCAACTGCATTGTCCAAGGGCTTCCCAGACCGATTCCGTAGGGCGTCTTTTTTACGAATTTGGAGAGTAAATTTGACCAAAATCCGCACTTGATATCCCAGAGAAAATATGACCGCCCTTGGGCGATAGCCACAATTTTTTCGGATACTACAAGAAAAAATTTACGCTGATAAGGAGGGGAATAAAGAAGTGGTGATTCAATAATACCAGGGAGCAGTGAAACAATTTTTTTTGAAAGTTTATAAACTATATCATCCCCTTTTTTAATCACCTCTGTCCGGATCAGAAATCTCAAATATTTTCCTCCTTTGACTTCCGTCTCCAATTTTTTCCCTTTATTTGGACTTCCGATATCAAAAGCTTTTTGATCTTTTCCTTCCGAAGCTTTACGCGGATCGGAGTCAAAAAACACTCTCAGCCAAATTTCCAAATTTATCAATCGCCAAAATAACATGGTGTCATCGCTGTTGCTGTCATTAAATTTTTGCCATGCCTTCACTACCGCAGTCTGATTAAAATACTTTCTCCCTGCAAAAGAATCGCTTAAAAAAATTGAATATATCTTATCTTTCATCTGTCTTAGCCATTCGTATTCAGGAGTTGTAAATCCGATTTTATTTCTTCTTAAAGTACACTTTTTGGGAATCAGCCCTCCGGTCGACTTTCTTAAGATATATTTGTTCCATCCGTTTTTAAAAATAGCTCCATCTGGCAGAGAAAACAAATATTTAAGCAAATTGAAATCAAGGAACGGAACTCTTCCTTCAAGCGAGAATCTCATGCCGTTTTTATCTTCATAACGCAGTAGTGCCGGCAAACTATTTATAAAGATGTCTTCAACCAATCTTTTCTTTAAATTGTCATCTGTAGGTTGGTATTCTTCCTGGGAAAATTTCCGACTATACTCTCTATTTAACAAATCGCCGGCGCGGAAAGACTTTCTAATCCCCGTGACAAGTTGAAATAGATAGATAAAATAATAACCAAGAATGTCCAAGGATTTTGCGATTGTTTTAATCAATATTAACCAGTCTTTCTCCTTGACCAATTGGTTCAAATAAACAAAATAATATGGCATATATCCGGCCAGCATCTCGTCGGCCCCCTGTCCGTCCAGCAGAACGGTCACATGTTTGCTTGCCTGCTGCATGACTTTATACTGCGCATAAGGTCCGGTAGAAATCGTCGGTTCTTCCTGAATTTTTACAAAATCCGCTAAATCCCTAAAAAATTCCTCAGAATTAGGTTTAACTTTATAATTTTTTAAGCTGATAAACTTTAAAACTTGATTTACATACTTTTCTTCATCGTTAGAATTGCCGGGAAAGACAGCCGAAAAAGTATTTTGGATTTTTCCCACCGACTCGGCTTCCGTTACTTTATCCTTGAGAAGCTTGTTTACGATTGAGACGATTACCGACGAATCAATTCCTCCCGAGAGACAAGTCCCCACCGGAACCTCCGATATTAACCGCAACTTAATTGCCTCAATTAACTTTTTCCTAAAAACATCAATTTGATTTTTTGTCAATTTTCGCGCCTGTCCACCCTGCGGGTGGACCGATGCTTTCAATAAATCGGCTCGCAAATTCGTAAAGCTTTTTGTTTCTATATTCTTGTTGATTGCTTCTAGGATTTCCCCCGGCATCACCCGGTAAACGCCTTGAAAAAAAGTTTCCCTCTGATCGTCATGAATACGATAACGCAAATATCTGTAGATGATCCTGTCATTCGGCTTTTTCACAATCAGACCTGAATTGATAAGAGGTTTTATTTCTGAGGAAAAAATTACTTGAGCCGCATTTCCAGAAATATTTCTATTTTCTGAAGAAGAATTTAAGACTGAATAATATAAAGGTTTAATCCCGAAATGATCCCTTGCCAATATCAGCTTGTTTTTTTTCAGATCGTAGAGCGCAACTGCAAACATCCCGTTGAACTTATCAAAACATCTATAATCCCACTCCTCATATCCGTGCGCTATCACCTCGGTATCTGAATTCGTCCGAAACTTATGTCCTGCTTTTTGCAGTTCACTCCTTAGTCTTCTGAAATTATAGATTTCGCCGTTATAAACTACGGCTACCGTCTTATCCTCGTTAAAGATCGGCTGATCTCCTCCTTTTCGATCAATAATTGCCAACCGTCGATTCAGTAAAGAAACTTGATCACTAAGATAGTAGCCTTCTCCGTCGGGTCCACGATGCAATAATTGTTCAGAAATTTTTTTGATCAAACTGTCATCTCTGAACCCGTATAATCCTGCTATCCCGCACACCTAAATGAAACATGAAACCTGAAACTTGAAACATTTATTATTTATGCTTCATGTTTTATGTTTTACGTTTCACATACTTCTTAGTATCTTAATTCTTTCTTCTAGGGGCGGGTGTGTGCTAAAAAGACTGGTAAATATTGAAGAAGCTTTTTTGACTTTTTTAAAGGGATTCATGATAAATAAATGCGCGGTAGAACTTGAAGCGTTGCGCAGGACATTGCCGTCTGTTGAGATTTTCTCCAATGCCCGCGCCAATCCCTCGGGATATCTGGTCAGGAGCGCGCCCGATGCATCGGCCAAAAATTCCCGTCTTCTTGATACTGCCAACTGAATTAATGTGGCAATAATTGGCGTTAAGATCAGCACTAAGATTATGAATATCATCATAAAAGGATTACGATTATTTCTGTCTTCACTTTTCCGCAAACCGCTCCACCACAGATTTCTCATGATCCAGTCGGATAGCAAAGCCACTGTCCCGACTAATACTGCTACGATCGATGAGACTAATATATCTAAATTTCTGATATGCGAAAGTTCGTGGGCTAGCACGCCTTCAAGTTCCGTCCGCTCCAACTTCTCCAAAAGTCCCGTGGTTGCGGCGACAACCGCATGTTTGGGATCTCTACCCGTGGCAAAAGCATTAGGCGCAGGATCGTCAATTACGTAGAGTTTGGGCATGGGTAATCCCGCAGCAATACTTAAGTTCTCTATAACAGTATAAAAGTCAAAAAACTCCTCTTTTTTGGCTAGCCTGGCACCGGTAGTAAATAATACGATCCTGTCTGAATAAAAATAACTGCCTATGGTTGAAAATAACGAAAAAGACAACCCAATGATTAAGTAGGCAGTAGGCGACTGAATGTAGTTGCCGATCAATAAGAAAAAACCTGTTACTAACAGGATAAAGGTCAGGATTATCGCATAAGTCCTGGCTTTATTATTCGCAATTTGCTGATATACAGTCATTTAATATATCTGCCATGAAACGTATAACGTTAAACAAAAAAACCATACTTTGCCGGGTGTCGAAGTGAAAGAGGACTTATGGAAAGGAATCTAAAATCGACCCTATCAAAATTTAACCTCAATTTTCTTCCTCTCTTCTTCTCCGGCGGCGAAAAACTCTTCCTCTTTAAAAGCGAACATATTGGCCAGTAGATTGCTGGGAAAAGTTTTTACTCGCGTATTATACTCCAAGACGTTGGAATTGTAAAACTGTCTTGAATAAGCGATCTTGTCTTCCGTATCCTCCAGTTGCCTTTGCAGGTCCTTGAAATTATCGCTCGCCTTAAGATCGGGATAAGCTTCGGCTACGGCAAATAGCGATTTCAAAGCTCCGGTTAACATGTTATTGGCTTCTGCCTTATCTGCGGGTGTTTTGGCGGACATCAGCGCCGATCTGGCTTTTGTTACATTTTCAAATACGCTCTTTTCATGTTTGGCATAACCTTTGATTGTTTCAACCAGATTGGGAATAAGGTCTGCTCTTCGCTTAAGTTGAACATCAATACCGGAAAACGCCTCCTGAATTCTGGTTTTTAAAACTACAAAGCCGTTATAAGTCGCGACCAAATAAACGGCCAACAATACTACGGCTCCGATTAATATATACAATGGTTCCATAATTATCACCGCCTTTCAAAATAAAATTCTGAACCCTAAATTCTAAACTCTAAATAAATTCTAAACTTAAAGGTCAGAATTTTCAAAACAACCACCCCGTTTATCACCTCCTTAGAGCCTGTTTGAAAACTCAAGACAGTGTCATTCCGAGCGAGTGTAACGAGTCGAGGAATCTCTTAATCAAAACCAAAAAGGGATTTCTCCACTTCGCTCACTTCGTTCGCTTCGGTCGAAATGACATAAAACCAAGTTTTCAAACAGTCTCTTAGGAAAGGAGGTGAAACAGGGGAGGAATATTTTTTGGATTTTTGAATTTTGATCATTTCAATTTGTTTAGAATTTATCCATTCGACAAGCTCAGGATAATCTCCTCGAATCTGAGCAATTGGCTCGGAGTCGAAGACCAGAGTGTTAATCGAAGGATTAGAAATTAGGATTTATTATTCAGCCATTTCTTGAAAGCTGAATAATTTAATGTATTTATTATATCACTTCTCCCGCACCAGCCGCGTCTGGCGACAGATACGCCATAGCGCATCCCTTCCATCTCTTGCGTCGCATGCGCGTCTGTATTAATAATATACTTGACCTCGTGTCTTAATCCCTCCCTTGCCAAAGTATCAGGCAGATCCAGTCTCTGCGGCCAGGAATTAATTTCCAGCGCGATATTTTTCCTTGCGCAAAAATTGAAAATTCTCTCCCAATCCAGTTCAAATCCCTCTCTTTTTCCCAACAACCGTCCCGTAGGATGACCGAGCGCCTTGACTTTGGGATACTCGAGCGCTTTCAGCACTCTTTCCGTCATCGCTTTTACATTCAGATTAAATGCGCTGTGAACCGAAACAACCAAATAATCAACATAGTCTATAGCTTTCTCTGGAAGCGCCAAACTTCCATCCGGCAGGATATCCGCCTCAAGTCCAATAAAACACTTTACCTTAATCTCTGCGTCTCTTATTTTCTCAATTTCCAGATATCTTTTTTTCATTATCTCAATTATCTCCTTTTCATTCAACCCTGACGTCTTCGGATTATGCTCTGCAAATCCCAAATATTGATACTTAAGCTCTTTGGCCTTCTTTAACATCTCCTCATAAGTGTTTTCGCCCAAATCATGCGAGGGTTGTAAATTGTACGATGAGTGAACATGCAAATCTCCCTTAATATCTGCGACCTCGACCAGCTTGGGAATTTGGTTTTTTTGCGCCAATTCTATTTCATTTGTCCCTTCCCTTATTTCAGGCGGTATATATTGCAAGTCAACAAATTCATAGAGTCTGTGTTCATTCGAAAACTCCATAATTTGAGAATTATTTCGGGGATCCCCCCCTTTCCGCTGAGGCGGGGATTTCGGACTTGTCCTGAGCGAGGTCGAAGGACTTCGAATTTTCTTCAGTCCATATTCATTTAACGAAAAACCTTCGGCCAGCGCATGTTCTCTAAGTTTTATATTATGCGCTTTGCTGCCGGTGAAGTATTGTAACATCGACCCGTAACCCGCCTCTTCCTGTATTCTCAGGTCAATTCGGATATTGGGCGAGACGATAATCGAAGCCTTATTCTCCCCGGCATTTTCAACTTTGATTTTTTTGGGATATTTAATAAAGTAATCAATTATGTTTTTATAACTTTTCCCGTTTAACTTTTCACGCTTAACTTGGACCGCAAGGTCTACATCTCCAATTGTTGCTTCCCAGCGGCGTAAAGATCCAAGCGCGTCAACCCTCATAACTTGCGGGTGATTCTTTAAGTAATTAATTACTTCATCCGCAATTCTTTTGGCATAGGGAATGGGCATCCTATCCGCTTTGGCAGACCTTTGCCGATAGAGGTTGATAGCTGCGATTATTTCTTGTTCGGATTTCTTTCCGAAATTCTCAATTTCAGCTATTTTTCCCTCTTCTCCTGCTTTTTTCAGATCTGTAAAAATATTGTCGGAATGATCTAATCCTAAAATTGTCACCAGTTTGTAAGCTCGTTTTGGACCGATTGACCTAACTTTCATCAATTCAAAAACAGGCGTTGGAACTTGAGCCAAAATCGAGTCAAAATGCTTCGATCTCCCCTGTTTAAATAGTTCGTTTAGGCTTGATCCGATTATCTCTCCGATCCCCGGGACCTGGTAGATTTTTCCCTCTTCCCAGACATCTTTAATCTCCCGCGACAGGTGCTCCACCGCGTCTGCCGCATTTTCATAGGCGATTGTGCGGAATCTATTTTTACCTTTAAGTTGGTGCACGGCCGCAATTGATCGAAGAAGGTGGGTGATTTCCTTGTTGGAGTAATTTTCTAATTTATACATCCTAATTGATTTTCTTATTCATCTGATCAACTCAGAGAACTTGTGGAAGCGAAACCGGGTCAGGACTCCTAATAAAGCTTGAAATTGACTGATATTATGTTACCATTATAATGCATTTTTTGATTTTTGTTTTTAAAAAAATGGGGTCATAGCTCAATTTGGTCAGAGCGCTGCCCTGTCACGGCAGAGGCTGAGGGTTCAAGTCCCTTTGGCCCCGCATTAGAATCCGTTTCCGACGAAGGAGGAATTATGGATAAAAACCAACCTACTCTAAACACACTCTCCTCCCGAATTAAAAATAATCCGCTTCCTTTTTCGCTGGGTCTGATCATAATTTTGCTGATTGTCTCGCTTAGCTTATCTTCACTCTGGAACAACAGACAACCCGCCGTATCCAAAACCCCAACCAAAGAGAAAAAAACGGCGGCTGTACAGGATAGCAAATCTCGCACTCACACGGTCGTCTCTGGTGATACGCTCTATCTTATAGCCGAGAAGTACTACGGATCCGGTGAAAACTTGACCGATATTATGACTGCCAATCACTTAAGCAATTCCGATCTGATTGAAGTTGGTCAAAAGTTGGTTATCCCCGAAGTAACACCCAAATTTCCTACCACCGGCACGATTACCGAAGAAGCCGCCCGCACGGAAAAAGTCGGGATGAAAGAAGAAATCTATATTGTCAAGCAAGGAGATACGTTGGTAACTGTTGCGCTTCAGGCATATGGCGACAGCTATGCTTGGACAAAGATCGCCGAGGCCAATCAGTTATACAACCCCAACAATCTCGAAGCCGGCACCAGACTAATTATTCCCAGGTAAAACATATCATTTAAAATTTGTTGCGTTCACACTCCGAAGTTTTAGCGAAGAAGTGCGGTGGTAGTTCAGCGGTAGAATGTCTCCTTCCCAAGGAGAAGGTCAGGGGTTCAAATCCCCTCCACCGCTCTTTGCTAATTATACGGGGCAAGGATAAAACGCGAATTCAATTCTCGTTTCCCGCTCAATTTTAGCCAGTCGTAATAAACAAAAGTGCATCCGTCAGGTATCTATAGCGATCGCAAAACGAAATGACAGATGGTATTCCGTGTCATTCTGAATTTAATTCAGCATCTTATCAATCGGTTCCCAAACCAAGTTCAGGATGACAAATACGACATTTTGTTTTACGCTAACTATAGCTTACTTAAGCCGGTGGTCGGGAAGTTTAAATGCCGCCTCGCATAAAAGTTTCGAAGCGCAAACCCTGCTAATTTTTATGAGCCATCTGGGAGAATCGAACTCCCGTCGACGGTTTACGAAACCGCTGCTCTTCCATTGAGCTAAGACGGCAACTCTCATCCTTGTCTTCCGAAATCCCGCCTAGTCGGACGAGGGAGGATTTCAACTGAGCTACACCGGCAGTTTTAATGATATAATTGTACCATAGTATGATTGCCTATTCCCGCCACCAAAACAATAAACAAAACCGATCGGTCTGGTTTGCCTTATTTATTTTAGCTGCAGTAATTATTCTTATTTTCACGGTCGGTATCAATCTTTTGCTTAATACTTCCCACTTTATCGCCCGCTTGGGACAAAAGGAGTCCGAACCCGTAAATAGAAACGACCGTCTTATTGCCGATATTGACATCGACAGTTTGCCGGTGGCTACCAACAGATCCAGGATCATAATCGGCGGGTCGGTCATCAATTTCGAGCTGGTCGAATTCTATCTCAACGGTGATCTGGTCAAAGAGACACCTCTCCTGGTATCCGACAGCTTCAGTGAAGAAATCGGCGATCTGAACGGCGGAGAGAACGAAGTCTTTGTCATCGGCAAGACCAAAGATGCGACGGATGAAAAAAAGTCCAAAGTCTACACTGTCATCTACAAAAGCGATAAACCAAAACTTGAGATCTTGGAACCCGAAGATGGATCAAAAACCAACTCCCAAGAGATCAAGGTCGCCGGCACCACTGATAAAGAAACTTATATCCGTATCAACAATCTTCCCGTTGTGGTCGACGCTCAAGGCTTCTTCCAGACATTGGTAAAGCTTAAGGAGGGTGAAAATAAAATCGAGGTCAGCGCCCAAGACATTGCGGAAAATCTCGAAACTAAGATCCTCACCGTCACTTACGAAAAGGAGTAGCAAGAATCGTCACCAACAAAAACAAAACAAAAGGATGCAGCAGCACATTATCCCCCAAAGACAACAGGCTCAAAAACATTAGCGGATATCTTGCCGGCTGATGCAGCCTCGCCAATCCAACCAGCAATGAAATAAAAAATACCAGACCCGCTGTTCCGCTTGTCGCCAGGATGATCAGAAAACTCGAGTGAAAAGATGCTCCCGAGTGAGTCAACTCCGATCCGGCCTCTTCGATCAGATTCAACTTCACTTTGGCATAGCGCAAACGATTGTAGCCAATGCCAAAAATTGGATTTTTCTCCCAGATTTTTAAAGCATTCTGATAGTCGGCAACCCGTGACCGTATTGAAAAAGTACGCATCAGGTTTACCCCTTCACCAAAAGGCTTTGGCGACAGCAGTATCAAGGCGCCGAATAGGAATATAAATACAAGTATCGCTTTAAACCTTTTTTTCCTAACCGCAAAAAAACCAGCCGCAATGGTCAAACTCAAATACAAAATTCTTGAATAAGTCAGCACAATAAAAACCAAAAAAACAATCATTAACGCTTTTTTAATAAATTTATTTTTGCTGATCCCATCGCCTGTAAAAAAAAGCCTCATCAGGATTAGCCCGTAGACGGCGCCTGCAACCGAAGTATCAAAAAAAGTACCGAACATGCGGTACAGATGCGGATCCCAGCCAGCATAGATTAAATTCCTTAAATTGGGATAAAAAAGATACTGGACTGCCGAAAATAAAATAACTAAAATAATAAGTAAGCGCATTGAATTATCCAGTATTTTTCCGCTGGCAAAATTCCCGTCGATCCAACGCCTCAAAAATATCCCGTAAGTCCAGTATAATACAATCCTAACCAGGTATAAAAAACCTACGAAGTTCTCTATCGCTTTATATTGGCTGATCCCTATTAAAAAAGAGAGCGCCAGCCAGATAAAAAAAATATACGCTAGACGATATTCTTTGAATGAATCGGTCAGCGGTTTCAACCGGTATTTTCCCAATAAAACCATTAATCCCGATAAGACTAAAATCTCGTATAAATAAAGATTTATTTGCTGACCAAAAAAAGAAATCCTCCCGATCTGCCCAAGCGAAAATAGAAATATAGTTAAATACAGAAGCAGGTTCATATTTCATGTTTCATGTTATATAGATACAATTTGCTTCTCACCAAAAATGAATGAAAACTCATCATAAACGCGTAAGAGAAGCCGGCAGGGCCGTCCAGAAAACCCAATTTGATAAAATAAGTAAGTAAAAATTTTCCCGGTGGCAAAAAGATAATTTCAAAAATATTTGTCCTTTTTCCTTCTTCGAACAATTCTTTAGCTCTCACAGAACTGTAAAAATTTATTTCCTGTAGAAATTCCCTCACTGATTGGTGGGGGTAATGGTTAAGATAATTATTCAGACTTTTGACTTTTGACTTTTGACTTTTGACTTTATATTCCTCATGCACATTCCCCTCCCATTTTCCTGAATTTTTTTTAACCAGCCTTATCAGTCCTTTATCTCTTACCTTCACGGTCTCCCCCCACTTCAACTCCCTCCCCCAGAAAAAATCCCGCCGCCTGAGATAAAACGCATCTATTTTTGTCATCCCGCCTGTGGCGGGATCGTTGTCGATAAAATATTTTTTAATTTCTTTTTGTAATTCATAAGTCGCTTCCTCATCAGCGTCAATAAATAATACCCATTCATTACTTGCTTTCCCCATCGCAAAATTCCTCTGCCCGGCAAAATCCCCATTCAATTCCCTTTGGTAAATTTTAATATTTGTTTTATTACTTTTGACTTTGGATCTTTGATTTTTGATTTTCTCAACAGTTTTATCTTCTGAAAAATCATCAACTGCAATTACCTCATCACAGAAGTCCAAACTCTCCAAACACCTTACGATATTTTTCTCCTCATTTTTTGTCAGTATCACAGCCGTAATTCTCATATTTAGAGTATTATGCCAAGACGAATTCCAACCGCAGCGGTTGGAATTCGTCCTTAGCCGGCAATCTGCAAATATATTTGCTTCAATCTCTCGGCGGTATCTCCCGCGGCGAAATACTTTATTGCCCTATATCTCCCCATTTTACCAAGTTTCTCCCGCTCTGCTCTATTCTCAATCAGGCGTTTAATTGCAGACGCCAGGTCTCGCCCGCTGCCCTCTTTAACCAGAATACCGGCCCCGCCTATTACCTCTCCTATTGCGCCGCTATTATAAGCAACGATAGGCAATCCGCACGCCATCGCCTCGATCAATACCATCCCGTACTGCTCCTCCCAAGTTTTAGTCGTTTTTGCCGGAAGTACCAAAACATCCGCTTCCCGATAAACTCTGGGCATCTTAAAGTAATCTTTTTTTTCCAATGACACGTCATCGCTTAACCCGTCGTCTGCGATTCCTGTTCTAAGGTTATTTTCCAAACCGCCTTGGCCAATAATTCTAAGTTTTAGGTTTTGGGTTTTGGATTTGATTTTTGATCTTTGCATTTTTAGTCTTTTATAAGTTTCATACAAATCCGTCACTCCTTTTTCCTCCGCCAATCGCCCCACAAATAAAATCGTTAAGTCGTTTTTTTGTTTAAAGTTGATTGTTGAACGCTTAAATTTATTTATATCTACTCCCAACCTGACTAGCCTAATTTTGTCCGGCTTCACTCCCTCGGCCAATAATACTTGTTTAGCTTTTTCCGTATGGCAGATAAAAAGATCTGCCTGACCGATGCTAAAGTATTTGATCCGCTTCTTCTTCTCGACCGTTTCGTTATTAAAAGCTATTGTTTCCCAACTCGTAAAGATTAATTTTTTGATTAACTTCCTTTGCCTAAGTTTTGCCAGCTGATAACTGAAAAAGTAATATGGGTCAGCCGTATGAAAAATGTCAAATTTGTCTTTCAGCGAATTTAACCTATAAAGATAATGCATGTCTCCTATCAACCTGTTGGCGAGATATTTGACCGCAGAAGTAAAAATTGGAATGTCGGCCGGACTTGGCAGGCTTATAACCGGAAAAGGGAAATTTCCGTCTATAGGATTAAGCGATCCGATCGCGGTCAATCGAACTTGGCCTGAATCAAAAAGATAATTCTGCCCCTCGTAATTATTAAGATGTTTTCCCCTGACCAAAGCAACTTTTAGCATATCAGTACAACTCCCTAAGCTTTGAAAAATACTTATTCCAGCTGAATCTTTTTAAGACTTTATCCCTGTATGATACGCTTTTTTTACTCTCTGCCTGATCTGTCATCAGCTTGACAAAATCTGTTTTATTTTGCGCAACATTGACATAAGGAGTAAATTCAGGGATAATCGCGGTTTCCAATCCGACCACTTCACAGTTTTGAGATAAAGCCTCGAGTACCGGAAAATTAAAACTCTCATAGAAAGACGCAGTCAGGTAGGCAGTCGCTTGCGAATATAATTTTTTTAGAACCAGTCGCGTAATTCCGCTTAAGACAAAAACGCCTGATTTTTTATCCTCATATTTTTCTAAGTTGCCCGCCAAGTAAAGTTTATAGTTGGTAAATTTGTTATTTAGCTTAAATCGCTTAAAAGCAGAGATGATAAACTCAATATTTTTTATCTGGTTATTCATCCCCGCGAACAAGAAATATTTATCACTTTTTACTTGTTTATTCTTAAGAACTGAATTGTTATCTGCCATATCATATGGCACTCCGAAATTAATCACCTTGATATTTTTAAAAGTTGGATAAAGTCTGCTCAACTCTTTTTTTACCCTAAGAGACGCTACGATTATCGTTGCCGATTTTTTGACCATATTATTAAGCTCGTCCATCAGTGCGTGATACGAATCTGCGTAATATTGCGGGAAGTAATAAAAAGACAGGCCGTGTGAAAATGCTATTACTTTGCTTTTGGTCGCCAGCGGTATCGCCTGATTCAATGCCAGAAATATATTTTTGGGCGATCGCAACTCCTCCAGACTGACTCTGGTTGAAAGCCATAAGGTAGTCGGACGCAAATACCTAAAATGCATCTTGCTGTCGGTCTTCAACCAATTTGGCTTGGGGCAGAACGAGTACACAGTGTATTCGTCTTTACTATTATTTATTCGGGTTGTCTCAATCAGATTTCTTGTAAAGATATAGTTGCCGAAGCGAAGATAGCCCTTGGTGCAAAGTGCGCCTCCGTCAAGCGATATTTTCATAAAATGATACTGCTGTAATTCCGGACTGCTTGCATTTCGAATCCCGATTTAATCGAGAGAAGCCGTATCCGGAATCGTTGTTGTGGATTAAATTATAAATTACTCTTCTTCCACGAATTTAAAAATACAGAACCCAATAATATTAAATTAACCATCTCCGAGACTACCGTAATATATGCCGAGGCAATATAAGAAAATTTAGGGATAAAATATAGGTTGAGCAGGAAATTTATACCGGTCTGAAGCATAAAAATCACCAGTACCAGATAAGCTTTTTGCATGACGTAAAGCGAGTTGATAAGAACCGAACTAACAAGTATCAGTGGGAAAGCAAAAATCACTATCTTCAATACTCTTATGGCCGTGAGATATCCGCCCTTAAGTACGAAAGGCAAAAATACCGGTGACAAAAAGTAGACGGATAAAAGTATGGTTATGCCAACGGTCAAAAGCGCGATCAGGTCTTTTCCAACCAGCTCTAAAAACTTTGACCTGCTGTTTTTGATTATTCTGGCAAAGATCGGGATTCTGGTGATATTATAGCTTGCCGCAACAAACATCAAGGCCTCGAAAAATTTAAATCCCGACGAGTATATCCCAACCTCCGCTTCGCTTTTGAGAATCTTTAAAAGATACAAATCAAGGCGAAAGTATATCCCCGCAAAAAATCCGATAAGCACATACAGATAAGATTTCCTCAACAGTTTTTTCCAGGCGGCAAAATCAAGTTTGAATTTGAGGGGGGTAAAATCTTTTCTGATCAGCAAATAATTGATTAAGGAATAAAGACTGTAAAATAAAAAAACCGCCAGAAAAATTACAGCCAGAGATCTAAAAAAAATCATCAGAACAATCAGGCTACATATTAGAACGAGGTTGAATAATATTGATACCATGGCCGAGTTATACAGTTTACCCCGCAGGGCATTAAGTATGAGATAGCTGCCCGACCACATATTGGAAAAAATTATAAATGAAGTAAGAGCTAAGTAATTTATGATCTTAGGGTTATCTTTGAAAAGCGCTAGGCCGCTTGCGATTGTCAGGACAAAGGCGATAAGCGACACAAATAGTCTTAAATTATGCATCGTTAGGAATTTTTGTTTTTTTTCGGTCGGCAGATCGATCAGGCCATATGAAGTTGTCCCCAGATCGACAAAAGGCGAAAAAATCGCAGCCTGCGTCCAGACTAAAGTATAGGTTCCATAATCCTCCGGGCTCAAATAACGGATGAGAAATACAAACAAAATAAAATTGAGCGTTTTATTTATTAAAGAAGAGATATTTAAACTGCCGAAATTGAGAATAAATTTGTATTTTTTGTCATTCCGGCTTGCCCGCCCCTCGTAGCTCTTTAAGAATCGTGGAGTCCAGAATCGCTGTTTTTCCAATAAATGCTTCGGGCTTCTCAGCAATTCATACGCCCGCTGCCGGAAATTTGCATATTTTCGGAAAAACTTCCATCTTGCCGTATTCAATAATTTCTCCTTTTCCGGATTGGAGGAAAACCATTCAAAATGATCATAAACTTTGCCGCTGTCAACTCCGGTCCGGAATCCCGACTTTCTTGCCCTAAGACAAAAATCCACATCTTCGTAATACATAAAATATTCCTCGTCGAAAAGACCGACCTTATCTGTGACTTTTTTTTTGATTATCAGCAGTGATCCGGAAATCCAGTCCGTTTTGACGAATCTTTTGCTGGGTCTCTCGTCAATCAATCCCCCCGTCAGCCTCCAGGGATCAAGACTGCCGCCATAATATATCTTCCCCCGCTGCCTCATCGCCAATCCCCAGATATCAAAATGCTTACCTCCGGCCAGGAGATCTTTAGATTTCAATTTTTTGAAAGAGATATCTGGATTTATTACAATCAGCAATTCGCAATTATCAATTTTTGCCTGTTCTATCGCACTATTTGCCCCTCCTGCGTATCCTTTGTTCTCCTTTGAATTATCAATAAAATAAATCTGAAAGTCTGTAAAGCCGAGTTTGATTATCTCGTTTTCGATGCGGTTTATTTCTGTGAGTGGAGTTTTGTATAAAACAACAATAAAACCGACTTTTAATTTTGATTTGTAATTTTTCACTCTTAATTTTTAATTTTTAATTTTTTTGGTTCATAAAAAGTCAATAGAAAGTAAGTAAGGTATTCCATATAAGCAAATCCTATATCCAGTGGAATGCGGATCAATCCGTCCCTATACCCTTTATCCTTAACAAATCTTGCGAGGAACATGTGCGGGGGATAAAGCAGGATTTTCTTCAATCCGCCTTTTTCACCCTTTCTGCTTTTCTGCTTGAACTCGCGTATCGCATAATCGGTAAACTTGCCGAACATCTGTCTCAAAGAGCGGTAAGAGTAATGATAGATTTTCCCGCCAAGCCTTCCGGCGCTCCCTCTTTTTAACTCAAATCGCTCGTGCAGCAAAACAGGATCTATCTTAACCGCATCTTTCTTAAAAAGCCTCAACATTTTGTAATTTTCACCTCCGTAATTAAGGGTCCTCCCTAAAAAATGATTTTGAAATGGAATATAATATCCCGTCATCCCTTTTACCCTTCCTTGATAAGTATGAGATTTAAGGGTGGGTCTGCCGCGAAATAATGAAATAATATCTCTTTTTAATTTGTAACTCACTATCTCATCCGCATCCAAATTCAAAACCCAATCGCCTTTTACTTTATGCAAACCATAAGCTTTTTGTCCACCCAGATTTTCGCTTCGCCGCGGATAAATCTTTGCCCCGTATTTTCCGGCTATCTCCCCGGTCCTATCAGTTGAGTAATTATCCACAATCACAATCTCATCTACCATACCCTCCACCGATCGCAGGCTCTTTGCCAACAACTCGTCAGAATTTTTTGTAATCATCAAAAGCGATAATTCAATCTTTCTTTTTGTCATCGCGCCTATGGCGGAATTGTTGTTAATAAAATTTCTTTTTGACTTCATGATCTGAATATTATACTCTTAATTAAATCCGGATCTTAAATTAACCCTGTCATGAATCTGAAAAACTTCGCTCTTCACAGAGCCCGTCTATCTTTAACTATTTTTACTCTCATTGCGGTTTCGGGCTATCTATTAAGCTATGGACTTTACTATAATCTCACCCGGGAAAAACAAAAGCTCACCACCCAAATCGAAGCCGAAACTAGGAAACGCACTTCCACCCAAAAAAAACTAAGCAGATCCGCCCTGGAATTGGAAAAACTAAAGCAGGAGGATCAGTACCTGATCAATAGAAAACTTGAGCAGGATATCGGAGCTATCGAAACGACCTACGGCTTGGCTGTCGATGTTTACGAAAAGCTGCTGGATCTGAAAGAGGTCAGCAAAAAGACGGAAGAATTTGACGGCGCATATGCTCGGATCCTGACAATGCTGTCGGAACGCAACTATGCCTCAGCCGAAGCAGAACTTAAAGATTTTTCCGCCAGGGTTGTTGTCGAGAAAAATAAAGTTCTTGCCTCTTTTGTCATCCCGGCCAATGCTCCCCAAAGCAATACGCCGCCATCTTCAGGTTACTCAAGACAGGTTGTCACAACTGACCTTGGTGAATTTTTGGTCTCGATTGTCACAGCCGATCTCAACTCTGCTCGAGTGATAGTCGACACCGCCTCAGACGGGGATTGTTCGGATAATTGTCCGGTCCTGCCCTTAGCTGCTTATGTGTCACGCAACGGCGCTTTTGCCGGAATAAACGGCAGCTACTTCTGTCCCGCCTCATACCCCAGCTGTGCCGGTAAAGCCAATAGCTTCGATACCTTGCTTATGAATAAAAACAAGATTTATTTTAATTCATCCAACAATGTCTACAGCAATGTGCCTGCGGTAATTTTCCAGGGCAATTCCGCCCGCTTCGTCGGAGCGTCATCCGAGTGGGGACGCGACACCGGAGTCGATGCCGTGCTTGCCAATCGACCCTTGCTGGTTGCAGGAGGACAAAGCGTATTTGGCGGTTCAGATCAGGCCAAGGAGGGTGCCAAAGGCGGCAGGAGTTTTGTCGGAGCCAGCGGTTCAACCGTGTACATCGGAGTCGTCCATAATGCTACGGTCGGCGAATCGGCCAAAGTTCTCTCAACTATGGGAATTCAATATGCTCTCAATCTTGACGACGGAGGATCTACAGCCCTCTGGACAGCCGGAGGCTATAAATCCGGTCCCGGCCGCGCCCTTCCCAATGTTTTATTATTCGTCCCTAAATAATTTTTTTTGTTGCACTTCGGGTGTATTTGTATCTGCGAAATCGTTTTAATTTCCCAACCTATCACAATTTAATAATAACCATTGATGAATTGAATTCTTAGCTTTATTATTATATAATCGACAAATTTCATGAAACTAGCAGAAGCTATTAATAATTTACCTGAGAAGGAAGATCTTAAATTTCTCGGAACATTAATGCCTCCCATGATATACATTTGGAATGTCGATGGATTTGGTAATCCGTTTCATAATAAAGTTGCTATAAAACTTGATTTATTAGTAGATGAAAACACATTAAAAATAGGGGTTTTTGCAGGAATTTTATTTATACAAAAGCGTGATTTAAAATTAATCGGTGGTTCACTTTCTTTTCCTAAAGCTATGCCTAATGAAACACAGTTTGATACGATGATAAACGGTGAAATTACTATTTTATAGATTAAAAAAAATTACTTTTTTATTTTAGTTCTTTTCTTCCTAACTCCATAGAAAAATATTGCCAAAACTATATGGCGATCGCCATACTCTTAATACAATGTTTTCACAATCATATATATAGAATATATTAAGCTGTTGTAAGAGTCTAACTCTCTTATATTGTGGATTATAATCCACAGACAAATCCTTGCCGAATGTAGATAATTTGTCATGCCAACCTGCGAAATCTGCGGTTCAAACCAGACCGAATTCTTCCACAAGATCGAAAATTATTCTTACTACCAATGCCATAACTGCACTGCTCTTTTTTTACATCCCCGGCCGCCCTTACAGATTTTAACCAAATACTACCGATCCGATTTCGAATATACGGCCGGCGAGGCGAACGAAGAGCAAAATCGTCTGCGGGCCGGAAAAATTCTGGCAAAGCTTAAGGAATTTAATTCTCGGGGTAGGAAACTGCTCGATATAGGTTCAGGCTTTGGCTACTTTTTGGACGAAGCAAATAATTTGAATTTTCGGGTGAGCGGCGTTGAACCAGCCAAAAAAATATATAAAACGGCAATTAATCTCCGGTTAAAAACCAAAGTGAAAAACTTAAGTTTCGAAAAATATTATGAACGATACAAATCACAAACTTTTGATTTTATCACTTTGACTCATCTCATCGAGCATATTCCGTATCCTCATGATTTTATAACCAAAGTCTTGGATTTGCTAAATCCCGGTGGAATTTTGTATATTGAAACACCTAATCTGAATAGCCGCTTGTTCAAAGCAGAAAAAACCAACTACACTTTTTTGACTCCTCCCGACCACATCTGGTTATTTTCCCTTGCCTCCCTTAAATTTCTCTTTAAAAAAATCAAGCGGGTTGAAATTCTTAGAGCTTCATCTTATAGTCAACCTGAGCATCTGATGGGAATATTGAAAACAAAACTTAAAAATACCGGTCACGGGTCTAAAAATAACTCAAACCGCCCTTCAACCCCCTCCTTACCAATGAGCGGGTACAGGAGAGGCTTTCAAAATGTCAAATATCTTTTCTTTGACAAACTGCTTGCTCCTCTTTTTACCCCTTGGCTAAATATCGGTGGATATGGCAGTATTCTAGAGCTTTATATTAGGAAAAGTTAGCTCTTTTGTAGCATATAATCCATTGACCTTTTTTTAACTTCCCGTTACAAGTTCAGTGATGCTCAAAAAATTAATCCTGCTTTTGCTTTTTATATCTGCTTTATTCCTTGTCCGACCAAGCCATGCTTTCGCGCCTTTTCTGAATTCCCCTCAGAATCCGCTACCCTTCAGCAACTCCCTTCCTAATTGGACCGAAATCGGCCAATATCAACCGACAGTCATCTATGAAAATGGTGTCTTTAGGATGTGGTACGCGAGCTATTCCGGTTCGGCTTTTAAGCTGGTCTCTGCAACTTCAAACGACGGTATCAGCTGGACAAGACAAAGCCTCTTGGATCTTTATCCCGGATTTGATAATCATGACCCCTTTGTATTGAAAACTTCAGGCGGTTATTCCATGTACTTTGTCGCTTCAACCAACGTTGGTTCACAAAACTTCAAGATCTACAAAATTGACTCGGCTGACGGTGTCGGCTTTGATATAAATTCAAGACAGCTGGTCTTGCAACCGACTGGTCCTCTGGAACAAAACATTCTCTCTGCTCCCTTTGTCATCACGGAGAATAATACTTACTTTCTTTTTTATCTCTGCAACGGCAGTCAGGGATTTAGAATCTGCATGGCAACTTCCAACGACGGCATAAGTTGGGAAAGATGCGCCAATAACCCGGTGATCGGTCAATCCAGCAATGATCCTGCTCTTTTGATCAAAGACGGAAAAAAATATCTCTATTTTCAGTCCTCAACCGGAATAAGTCAGGCAGAATCCAGCGAAAATTTGGCCTGTGGTATGACCTGGTCCAATTTTCAAACGGTTGGAGCCTATCCTAATGTCGGTCCCTCGATTATCGACAGGGAAGGATTGCTCTATCTCTATTATTCAGGCTCGACTCCCGGCGGATGGCGGATTTTTTTAGCAACTTCGGATAATCAAATCTCACCGACTCCTACGCCTATTTCATTGCCTACACCGACACCCACACCGACAAAAAATAAAATAATAATCATTCCCGGTCTGCTTGCTTCCTGGAACAAAGAGGCGATGCTCCACAATCAACAAGTAGGCGTAAACGACTGGAATCTGCTCCCCTTTGTTAAGGAATACGACGGGATTATCAGATCATTGGAAAATTTAAATTATGCGGAAAAGGATGACTTTTATATTTTTGCCTACGACTGGAGAAAGGATCTTATTCAAATAACCGACAGCCTGCAGCTTTACCTGTCTGAAAATAACTTGAACGGGTCTGAATTGGATATGGTCGGTCACTCTTTGGGCGGACTGATTGCCAGAATCTATCGGCAAAGATTCCCGCCCGACAATATAAATAAAATTATTACTTCCGGCTCACCGCATCAAGGTGCGGCATATGTCTACAAACTGGTTGAAGCGGGTGATTTAGACAGAGACAATACCCTTGCCTGGCTGATGCAAAAACTTCTCCTGATGATAAATAAGAACAAATCAATGTCAGATAAAAAGACGATAAATTCAGTCTTTCCTATAACAAAAGACCTCTTGCCGATTTACAATTTTTTATTCGACAACCTGGGTAATGAAGTCAATATCCAAGATATGCAAATAAAAAATAATACGCTCCTGAATTTTTCAACTACCTTTCCCCAAATTTTTCCCCAACTGGCGACGATTGCCGGAGACAAAAGCAATAAAACTCTTTTTGGTTTCAAGGTACGCAAAAGAACTATCCTTGACCATCTTTTTAACAACTACCCCGACGGCAGACCCGTTAAAAAATTATATAATCTGGGCGATTCTACGGTACTTAAAACCAGCGCGCTTTCCGGTAATAATCAAGTCTCCTTTCCTTTTGATCACAGCGAAATTATCTATAAAACACCAGCGATCGGCGCGATTCTTTCTGAGCTCAATATTGCTTATTCTCCAAATCAGATAGTCGAAGGCGGCCCAACTAAAATCACGCCGTCTATGATTTTTGCCATTCTTTCGCCGGCGACGATTCTGGTTGAATTTCAGGGTCAGGTTTATGAAGAAACTGATGGTCTTGTATTTATTGAAAATGCCAAAAAGGGCAACTACCGGCTAAAAGTAAAAGGCAGACGTCCCGGCGGAAGGTATACCGTAATTGTCGGGCAGGTTGGATACAAGCAGGATAAGTGGTTTAAAATCTACGGCGATATTAACAAATTCCTGCCGCTGTTGCAAATCGAGACTTTCACCATCTCCTTCGACCCTGATAATCTGAAAACTTATCCGGTGGATTACGGAAATATTCATTCGCTGATCAGGCTTTTGCTGCATAAACTCAAATATCTAAAAGAAGACTGCAGCGTTGAGCCGCATATATCTTCTTCAATCGATCTTATCAAAGGCAGATTTGAAAATAATCTCGATAATTTTAGTAACTTAACCAGATTTTCTTTGTTTAAAGATCACGCGGATTTTATTAATTTATTCACCGGTTCATCCCGTACTTGCCGCTACGATACATTTGAGACTCTTGATTTATTAGAGTCTCTTTATGAAAATCTCTCCCTCTTTCAAAAATATTCTCCCCATAAATCCGTCTTGCAAAAAAAATTAAGTTCATTAGACAGGTCTTTTAACGCCGGTGCAGTTTATCTGCTTGATCTAAAAAATAAAGGAGTGGACATTGAAGAAAAAGCCCTCATACTACTCCAGATGCAGGAAAAACTGGAGAAAGCGAGAGAGGCTCTTGACGAATCCGGCCTCCCACTCGCCGAAATCACCCTCCTCTCCGCCGAAAAGCTAAATAATTTAATTAAACAAACAAAATACTAACAAGAGTTTCACACTGTCATTCTGACCCTTGAGCGAAGCCGAAGGGGGAAGAATCTCTCAATTCAATTGAGAGACTGGCATTCCTGCCTTGCCGGTAGGCGGGCGTGGTATCCTTCGCTAATCACTCAGGATGATAATGTATACCGTTGGTAGAATTCATCCCGTCTATAACGGTGGGGAGCGCTAGAAAGTATATATAGTTAGCGCAAAACAAAATGTCGTATTTGTCATCCTGAACTTGGTTTGGGATCTGATTGATAAGATGCTGAAACCGCGTCAGACGCGGTGAAATAAATTCAGCATGACACAAAAATACCATCTGACATTTCGTTTTGCGATCGCTATAGTATCCGTCAGCAGAGCTGAGCGAGGAATTAAACCCAATATAAATGAAAGGATTAAAAAACTCAATGTCTATAAAACTAGCAAAACCAAAATCCAATCGATTAAACGATTGGACTTGCAACTACTATGGTTCACTTATCGAAATATTATTTAGATAAAGAAAAATTAAGAAGGCTTTATCAACTTTTTTTTGAGTTAATTTCAAGATCCGCAAATAAAGATAATTTTCTCTTGATAACCTGCGACTTCATCTCTCCCCCAGAGCAGATTAACTTCCAACTTTATTTCTTATCTAATCCTGTGAAGAAAGACATTATTTAACTAAAATTGGATATTTTCCTTACTTCTGTGAAGATGTATTTTCTTGTATTGACAGCCCAAATATAATTAATCATGTATTATAATATATCATGCCTTTATCCGAAGCAGATTGTTTTAACTATCCTGAAATTTCAGGTCTGAAATTGTTTTTAGATACGTCCAGACCCATGACCTTGACACCAGCATGGGACAGATCATCAGGTCGTCCTGCTAAAAATGTAGCCGTTCAAAACTTAAGTGGAGAAGATTACTTACCAAGTCTGAGCCCGATAACCTGCAACATGAAAATTTGGAGACATCGTCATGGTGAGCAAAATTCAGATCCATCCTCAGCCACTGACATTCATATTTATCTGGGAGGGGCGCATATTGATAAATCTTTAATTAGCTTAGTCGAACGCGCAACCCGTACGACATTTGTAGAAGGATGGAAATCGCTCAATCCTCTATCCCCACCTGAACTCCCTAACATTTACTTTTTAGGGTCTGGTTTATATATTAATCCATTCTTATTGTCTAATCCTGAGGGATATTTTATACATCCCGATGCTTTTACCGATACAAACGCAGTTCCGGATGGTATATGGCGAGGCACTTGGCCAAATATATATAGATTGTCTTCAAATAAGAACAGTGATTTTTTTGAAGTAGTTATTGGTAAATATATATCTCCTAATATAGTAAACCAGCTAACTAATATTATCTATGGGGTTAAACTTCACACTTTAGATTTTGCCAAACTGTATGAAACTTTACAACAATTAGCAAACCAACAAAAACTAGATCCGGCTTCAGTTCTCAACTATATCTTTCCCTATCTTAAAGCAGAAATGATCTGATTCTAACTCTTCAACTCGCCTATCGGAACTTTTTGTGAGTCTGGATGGATTTGAACCATCGACCTTTCAGATGTGAACCAAACGCTCTACCGCTGAGCTACGAACTCTTAATTAATTGAAAGTGGGTAATTAATTCACTTCTGATATCCTCCGACTCTCCCGCCTTTGGCGGGCTCGCTCGAATGAACGTGGGAATTATATCCCAAGTTTACTCAAACAGAGACTTTATAGTCTATTCCGTCAAAAAACGAAGTCATTCCGTAATTATTCTTTTTCATTTTTGCAATCTACGCTTAAAGAGGTAATTACTACTCCGTAAACTGAAAACGCAATCTACGTTCAATCCAAAATCCTTAATTTTATTAAAAATAATATATAATATGACTTGTTAAAACAATCCAAATCGTATGCCAGCAACACTTGAAGCGGGAATAAATCGAGAACTAAAATGGGCAAATTATCGAAAACTTGTTTCGGTTGGTCCTAGACTGATACAATCTGCGGACTTAAATTACCCGGATCACATTCAAGTAGGTCAAATTACGCTTACAAACGGTCGAATAATTTATCCTACGCTTAATATTTGGTTACAGGCGACCCCGCTGACTTCAATATTGGATTTGACTGATGATGGCTTAATGATTGCCGGATACGAATTACTTGGGCCTTTTGATCACTCAAATATGGGATTATTTAATTTTTCCATTACTACTTATGTTGGTGAAGGAAGCGGTATCGGTAGCGCTATGTTTGAATTAGGTCAAATTATGATAGCTAGGTATATTTCCCTTTCCGGTACTAAAACCAAATTTGACAGAGTCTTTGTCTACGGCGAAGATACGTCTCATCGCAGTAGTAATCCTCATAAAAAAATAGAGTGGACAAGTCAATTAATGGATGAGCATGGTTATACGGATAATAAACCATTAAAACGATTCCTTAGCCTGGATTATAAAACCAGAAGAATAATGATAAAAGAGGTTTGATAAAAAAATTGTGGGTAACCCAAATAGTTTTTCCCCAATATTTGGTGGATCTGAGAGGATTTGAACCTCTGACTTCTGCAATGTGAATGCAGCGCTCTGCCTCTGAGCTACAGATCCTGATTTTATTATATCATCGCAAGATAACTCTTGTTTTTGAATTTCATCTTTATTACAATGATCTCTTATGGGCATTGTCAAAGGAATCATCGATTTCGTCATGGATATCCTGGAGACTATAGTCTTTATCGGTTCGCTTTTTATCGTCACTTATCTTTTTTTGGTAGGACCAAATCAAGTAAGAGGAGCTTCCATGGAGCCTACTTTCTACTCCGGTGAGTACATATTGACCAGCAAGATCACCTATAAATTTCGCAATCCCCACCGCGGCGATGTAATTGTATTCCAATCGCCAAAAAATCCTGATATAGACTACATCAAAAGAATCATCGGTCTACCCGGAGATTCGGTCGAAGTAAGAGAAGGCGAACTCTACGTCAACGGTCAACTATTGCTTGAAAATTACATCAGTGAAAAAACCAACCTTTGGGAGGGAGGTTACCTGCAGGAAAACATTCCCATTACCGTACCGGTTAATATGTTATTTGTTATGGGTGACAATCGTCCCAGATCATCAGATTCCCGTGAGTTTGGCCCGATACCTATTCAAGATATTGTAGGCGAAGTCTTCTATCGCTACTTTCCCACCGATAAAATCGGCGTAATCAAGAATCCTCTACTCCAATCCTTACAATCGCTCCTATTTCCACGACTCAAAAAGTCTCAAGAATCCGCGCAGACGCTTGCTGGTATATTCTAGATTGCCTTTGAACTCCACGACCACCTTGCTTTTAATTCTGGTTTGAATGATGTTTAGATCTATATTTTTTTTCAGATTTTTGATTCTGGAAATAAAGCCGGCTTTTTCCTCCGGCGTCAGATAATCGCCTTGGGTTTTTATTCCGTAAAGTATGTCTCTCACGAGCTCTTCTGTCTTTTTTACCGATAGAGATTCAATCAATACCCGCTCATACGCTTTTAAAATCTTGTCTTCGTCTTTTAAGCGGGAAATAATAAACAGGTGGCTCAAGGAAATATTTTTTGCATAATATCCGTCGATCACCGCTTCGGGTATACGTCTTAAGCGAAGCAGATGGCAGATATAAGACGATTTTACTCCCAGCCTGCCGGCTATCTCTTTTAGTTTTATATTGTCATAACTTACTAAACGCTCTAGTAACTTTACTTTTTTGACGATGTCGGTTTCGCCTTTTATCTCATCCGCCAATCGGTCAACTTCAGGCAACGCAGACATACTTTTCACCTTTTTTCTGCCCGAATTTCACGATGCCTTTTTTCAAAGCAGTAATAGTAAAATCGCGCCCCAATAAAGTACCGGGACCGGCGTTAACTCTAGTGCCTCTTTGGCGGATTATGACGTATCCGGGTTTTACCTCCTGCCCGCCGTAGACCTTGACGCCCAGTCTTCTACCCTTTGAGTCTCTATTACCGGATACTGCCTTCTGTGCTTTAGTGTGAGCCATTTAAAAATTTACAATTTTTAACTCGAGACGAATCTGCTAATGAATACGAATGTGACGAATATACTAATTCGGCTTATAAGGTCTGTATCAGCATATTCGTGTCATCTGCATAAAGACTTATGGCATTCGCATTATATTTTTGTGATCTTTATTTTCGTTAGTCTTGCCCGGAATCCTTTCACCTTCCTATACCTGACCTTCGCCTTGAATCTGGCTACTCTTAACTTGTCTCCCTTCAATTGCTCAAGAATTTCGGCCTTTATTTTTTCTTTTAATAGTGGAGTTCCTAATTTGAGATTTATCTTCTCCTCGTCAAATTCCGCCAACTTGTCCAACTCGACGGTTTTTTTGCCGTTTGACTCGATCTTCTCCACTATTATCTCGTCGTTCTCCTTAACCAGATATTGTTTACCGCCTGTTTTGATAACCGCCAGTTTCGCCATCCGTTTATTATAACACCATCAGGGTAAAAGTGCCATGCTTACCATAGTGGCAACCAGCGATGATCCGCCGAATGAGATAAAAGGCAGGGCAATACCGGTAATCGGGAATAAACCGACATTCATACCGATATTTACAAAAATCTGAAAGATGAAATAAGACATAAATCCGATTGAATAGAGAAACTTCTTCTTCATATCGGCTTCTCGCGAATAATAAAAATATAATAACCGCCTAATAAGCAAATAAACTACAAAAATATATAATCCTATTACCACCAATCCTCCCAAAAAGCCAAACTGCTCAACCAGTGAAGAATAAGCAAAATCCGTATGGTTCTCCGGCAGAAAATATAATCTCGATTGAGTTCCCAAACCAAGCCCTCTTCCGAGCAGCTTCCCGGAGCCTACCGTTATAATCGCCTGCGTCATATTATAGGCGGTCCCCCGCTGATCAAGCTTAGGATTAAAAAAACTCAATATCCTGTCTCTCTGATAGACTTTCATCAAATTCCAGAAGACGGGGAAGATGATTAGCAAAGCTAAGCTAATGTAGAATAAATATTTCTTGGGCAGACCTGAAAACATAATCAGAATTAAAAATACGAATAAATAAACTCCGGCATTGCCTAGATCCGGCTGTTTAAATACCAGTAAAAAAGGAAGAAGAAAAAACCCCAGGCTTTTTAAAAAAGTCTTGAGTGATAATTCAAGACGATAATCGCGAATTAGATAGTTTGCCAAAAAAAGGATAAAAAAGGGCTTGAAGATCTCCGACGCCTGAAAGTTAAAAAAATAAAAGTCTATCCATCTTTTCGAACCCCTGATTTCTTTTCCTATAAAAAATGTAAGTATTAAAAAGCCTATGGACAGCCAGTAAAAAAATACGGAATTTGCAGTAATAAAATTGCGTCCTATTTTCTTAACTAAAAAAAATGCGGCAAAACATGCCACGATGAAATAAAATTGCTTAACGGCCAGCGCCTGATCGATGCCAAAAAGGTTAAAAAATCCCAGCAGGTTTAAAAAAAATACCGGCAGTATAATCTTCGTCATTTTCGCTTATGTAGAGACGTGATTAATCACGCCTCGACAGTTGTTTTTTCTGCAAATGCGATCTTCTTTGCCAATAGTTTTTTGCTCAAAAGATCTTTATCTGGTAAAAATTTATTGGGAACGGTAAGGCTGATTTGATCTCCGGGATTTAATCCCAGTTTCTTTCTTTGAATTTGAATTTGGCGAATTAATTCACGCAATTCACCCTCATGTTTTAAGTCCTCCTCGCGTACTTTAACTTCATCTTTCGGATACTCGGTTTTCCGATTTACGGTAATGTTTTTGACATTCAGTTCTGCCAGAACTAACTCCCATATCATATCGCCAAGGTGGGAAAATTCTCCTTCCGCCTCAACCTCTAATTTTGCCAATGGTATTCTTACTTTTACTTTTATTTCTTTCCTTTTAGCATGCCCCGCCTCAACCGCGTTTCTTGCCAGCAGCATTTGCTGTTCAACCGGTTTGCTTATATCTGATTTACTGATTTCCGGCCAACTCTCAAGATGCACCGACTCCCTGCCTGTCAAATTTGTATAGATTTCTTCGCTGATAAACGGCATAAAAGGAGAAAGTGTAATTGAAAGATTTACCAATATATAATGTAAAGTCTGATAGAAGTTTTGTTTGTCGATGTTGTCGTCAGAATTTACCCAGACTCTATCGCGGCTTCGTCTTATATACCAAGTTGATAGATCGTTGACAAATTTTTCGATCTCCAAAGCTGCATCTTTTGCGTTGTACTCTCTCAAGCTCTTCTCAACAAACAATACTAAATACCCGAATCTACTCAAAATCCATTTGTCAAGAACGTTTTCCGAACCCTCGGGGTTCCCGGAACCCTGAGGGTTCTTAGGCACGAATTTATCCAAATTAGCATATTCGATAAAAAATTTATAGACATTCCAAAGCATGAGATAAAATCTTCTTACTACTTCCTTCACCTTGTGTTCTCCAAATAAAATATTGTCTGCAGGATTGTGAGAACCACAGACCCAGCGAATTATATCTGCTCCGAATTTATCTGCTCCCTCTACGAATTCAATTGCATTTCCGGCGCTTTTGTGAAAAGCCTTCCCCTTTTCATCAAGCATCGTTCCAAATCCTAAGACCGTCTTAAATTGCGTTGTATTTTCAAGTACTGCAGACTCCGCGATCAAAGCATAAAACCAGTTCTTAAACTGCCCCGGAAAAGACTCGGTGATAAAATCAGCCGGAAACCAATTGCTCCACTTTTTTTTGTCCTGGAGATAGAGCGGTTCTCCCCGGTTATCCTCGCTAACGGTCGAATAACCAACAATTCCCGCATCAAGCCAGGGATTACCTACGTCCTCTATTCTTTTTACGTTGCTGCCGCACTGCTTGCACTCGATCTCAACCTCGTCAATAAAAGGTTTATGCGGGCTACGGCCTTCAAATTCCTTCCAACCTTTTACCGCTCTGTTTTTTAATTCCAGTTTGGATCCGATAACTTCAAAACAACCGCAGTTTTTACATTCATAAATCGGCAAAGCCAGTCCCCAATAGCGGTTCTTTTTACTTATCAGCCAGTCGTGCATATTCCTAAGCCAGTCAAGCTCCCGATCCAGCCCAAATTCCGGCAGCCACTTTATCTTTTTGGCAACATTTATCATTCTTTGCCTTAAAGTTAAGCTTTGAGCTTTAAGTTTTGAGTTTTGAGTTCGCAATGGACGAACGTCCATTGCGACGTACCACTCATCCTCCACTTTCCAGACCAATTCTTTTTTGCAACGCCAACAGGCAGGATACCTGTGCTTGTAATTATGAATGTCGTATACCCAATGTTCTCCTTTTTTATCTTTCTCCAAGAGATGATCTAAAATTACTCTTGGATTTTTTTTAGCGTTTTTACCTGTCAAAAAACCAAGTCCCGCCAGATAATCGGCATTGTCGGCGATAACGGGTATCATCGGAAGACCAAGCTTTTTTCCTAATTTAAAATCTTCCGTACCTGCGGATACTGCAGTGTGCACCATCCCCGTGCCTTCTGTGACGTTGATGGGAAGAATGTTCTGGTCGGTGGCTACCACGGTATGGAAGCTTTCTGATTCTTCCGCCGCTTGTTTTACTGCGGGCAAATCGTCAAAAGGTCCTTCATACTTCAAACCTGCCAACTCCTTGCCTTTTACTACCTTAATCACTTTTTGATCTTTCAATTTTAGCGCCCGCATGACCGCTTCCTTAGCAACCCAGAGCGGTCCTTTATCCGTTTCGACCAAAGCATAGTCTATCTTTTTATCAACGGCTACCGCTATATTGGCCGGCAATGTCCAGGGAGTAGTAGTCCAAACAAGCAGATAAGATTTTTGGAAAGTTTTATTTGAAAATTGAGGATTGTTTGGAAGTTGGTACTTGGAAACAGGAAGTTTAAAATATATGGATTCATGTACAACTTCCTTATAATCCTCGGTCAGCATCTCGTGCTGTGAGATGGCTGTCTCGCAACGCGGACACCATGGCACTGACTCTCGCCCCTTATATATCCAACCGTTCTCATGACATACCCGCAAAAAATGCCAGATCATGTAATTGTTTGCCTCGCTCATCGTGTAATAAGAGTTGTCCCAATCGGCAAAATAACCAAGACGCTTCGACTGCTCTGTCTGAATTTTTGCATATTTATGGACTCTTTGTTTACAAAGCTCGACAAACTTGGCGATTGATTTTTTCTTATCTCCTGCAACCAAATTTTCAATCTCCTTTTTTCCCTTAAGCCCCAACTCTTTTTCTACTTCTACTTCGACCCAAAGTCCTTGACAATCAAAGCCGTTCTGAAAGCGCTGGTTGTAACCCAATAAATTATAGAATCTCGGCCAAAGATCCTTGTAAGTTCTACCCCAGGCGTGATGCACGCCCATGGGATTATTGGCGGTAATCGGCCCGTCCAAAAAAGAAAAATACTTTTTCGACTTGCTGTTTTTTTTAAGATACTTTGCCACTATCCCCTTTTCGTACCAATATTTTAGCCACTTTTTCTCCATTTTGCTAAAATCGGTGTTTGCTTCAGCAGGTCTAAACATAAGTTTAATATTGTAACACAAACTCAAAAGGCTAGGAAATTGGTAAAATTGTATACTTATACCCATCTTATTCCAATTTGCAGCTTTCTCGGAGCGCGAAAAAGCGGATTAGACGGGTACATACCGAATAACTCAGTTGCAAACCTTAAGTTATCTAAAGTATATCGTCGATGAAATTGCAAAAATATTTTTTGTGAATGGTTTGGGGTCCCTCGAGCGGCTCGTAACATCAGACGTTCTGAACCGAAACAAAAAATCGTTTTTGCATTATTAAATAAGATAGATATAGTTATGCCAATTGCTTCGGCAAAAAAATCCCGTCTAAAACAATTCAAACCGTATAAAAAAAGGTTTTTGGGTTGGCTTTACACCCTGCCGATTATTTTATCTTTGGTTGGACTCTTTTTTGTCTTTGAAGCCTCGTCGGTTAGCGCTTTTCAGGAGTTCGGCGACAGCTTTCACTTTCTCAAACTGCAAGCTGTCTGGTTAGTCTTTGCTGTAGCCGCCATGATCTTTTTTTCCTTTTTTGACTATCATAAACTCTACTATCTGTCCTTTCTTTTTCTGGTCGGAACAATTGTTTTACTGATGATCGTGCTTATTCCGGGTATTGGATCCGAGGTGGGCGGAGCGAGACGGTGGATTGACCTGGGTTTTTTCAACCTGCAGCCGACCGAACTGGCTAAATTCAGCGTCATAATTTATTTGTCTTCCTGGTTTATGAATCGGGAAAGAAAGCGTTTTTTTTCTTTTATTACCCTGCTTATTGCTCTGATGTTCCTGATTATTCTCCAGCCTGATCTGGGAACCGCCATAATCGTATTTTCACTTGGGATTGTCATCTACTTTCTCGCCGGGATCGAACTCTGGTATCTTATCTTTCTCCTTCCTTTATCCTTGGGCGCGTTTTTCCTGTTGGTTAAAATTTCACCTTACCGCTTGCGTCGGGTTCTGGCTTTCTTTGATCCTAATCTTGACCCTTTGGGTATAACCTATCATATCAATCAAATCATGATTTCTCTGGAAAGCGGTGGTCTTTTCGGTCTTGGTCTTGGCGCCTCACGGCAAAAATATCTTTATCTGCCGGAGGCTCATACCGACTCGATCTTCGCCATCATCGGTGAGGAATTCGGTTTTATAGGCGGGGTTCTTTTGATTTCCGTCTACATTTATTTAATGTACAGACTTTATCAGATCACCCAATATGCCAACGACCGCTTTGGCAAACTTTTAGCAGGAGGGGCATTCGCATTTTTCAGTCTGCAGACGATCATCAATTTAGCCGGCATGGTCAATCTCCTCCCACTGACCGGCGTCCCTTTACCCTTTATCTCCTACGGCGGGTCAAATTTACTGGTATCATTTATTTTAATCGGTATAACCATCAATATCGCCAAAAGAATTAAGTTCCTTTAAATAAAAAGGCGAAATTTCCTTGAAGCTCCCACGACCTAACGGTCGGAGATTTCCGCGAAGGCGGATTAAAAAAATGAAAATTGCAGTTACAGGTGGACATCTTAGTCCTGCCTTGGCCGTCAGCGAAGAACTCAAGGCTAAAGCTGAAATTGTCTTTATCGGTCGAAAGTACGATTTTGACAAAAGCAATGCTTTTTCACTCGAGTATCGTGAAATTACCAAACTGGGAGTCCTTTTTTATCATCTGAATACTGGCCGGTTCACTAGAATATTTAACTTAGCCTTTCTTATTAATCTGATTAAAGTACCTATCGGTTTTTTTCAGGCTCTGTCTATCCTGTTAACTGAAAAACCTGATCTTATTTTGTCATTTGGCGGCTATATCAGTTTCCCGGTTTGCTCGGTTGGATATCTGCTGGGAATACCCGTATTCATTCACGAGCAGACCGTCAAACCCGGACTGGCTAATCGTCTTTTAGCCGGCCCGGCCAAAAAGATATTTCTTGCCTTTCCGCAGACCAAGCAATATTTTCCTGTCAATAAAGTAGTCGTCAGCGGCAATCCTGTCAGGCGGCAACTACTTAGAGTGGTAAGAAAACCATTTGAGATCAATAAAACTCAACCGGTTATCTATATAACCGGCGGGTCTTTGGGATCACACAGCATTAATCAGATTATAGAAAAAATCATCACCAAACTCCTCTCTGAATATATTTTGATCCACCAGACTGGTCAGTCGGCTAAATACCGAGACTGGCAAAAACTATTGAGAATAAAAGCCAAACTGCCTTCCCGATTAAAAAAAAATTACTTTTTGAAACGGCACTTTTATTCCGAAGAACTGGGGTATATCTACTCAATATCTGATCTGGTCGTCGGCAGGTCGGGGGCCAACACCTTCTTTGAGCTTATTGCCTGGAAAAAGCCTGCCGTCTTGATTCCTCTGCCTTGGTCGGCCAATCAGGAACAGTTAAAACATGCGGAGCTTTTGGCCGGCGCAGGTGTCGCGGAAATTTTTCCTCAAAACAATCCTGCAGACGAGTTGTTTTCATTAATCGGAAAGGTTCAAGCTAACTTAAAAGACTATAAAAAAAACTACAAAAAGGTAGAATTACTCTATGAAGACAATGCCGCCAGAATCATCGTCAAAACAATTTTGGCGCAAATTACGGCTAAAGTTTAGCTCTTACTCGGTAATCTTACTTCTCTCGCTGATTGTATTTTTACTTTTGCTTTACGTCAACCACTACTTTCGACTAAGGGTCGTTCAGGTGAGCGGTGATAACGGGGAGCAAAATTTAATAGGTTTGGAAAGTCTCAAGGGCTCCAATCTGCTTTGGCTGAATCCTGAGTCTGTCCGGAAAATCATCAATCAGCACAACCCCGATTATACAATCAGGGATGTCAGCAAAATATATCCCGACAAAATTGTTATAAAAATTATCAGGGAGCAGCCAGTTGGAGCACTAAAGCTTAATATTGGCTATGCCGAATTATCAAGCGCCGGAAAAGTAATCAAAAAAACCAAAACCGGCTCCGACGCTGAAGAATCGGCAAGGCTCAATCTTCCCGTTATTAATTTTTACCAGCAACTGGACTATTATCAAGTTAATTTGGGAAATTATTTAGATTATGAGGGGTTGCTTATGACCCTCTACCTATTGATGAAATGCCGAGAGCTTGAGCTTAAGATAAACTATATTGATATTAACTCGTTAAATATGATAGTATTTAACTTGAAAGACAGGGAAGAAAGCCGATTGTTATTTTCAGCCGAAAAAGACAGGGATTTACAGGCCTATGAGCTTGAGACATTGATCAGACAATTCAAAATCGAAGGGCAGGATTTTAAAGTCATTGACCTGAGGTACAACAAACCAATAGTTAAATTTTAAAAAATGCAATTCGAATGCTACGAAAAAATATACCAATGGTACGAATATATTTATTGCTGACTATATAATCTGAATCAGCGTATTTGTAGAATTCGCAGCAAAATTCGCATCATTCGTATTATTTAATGTATTTATGGTAGACAAAATTCTCGCAGCCGTGGATATCGGTAGCTCAAAAATAGCCACCATTGTCGGGGTAAAAGACAAAGACAGCGAAGAACTTCGAATCATCGGTTTTCATAGTACGCCCTCCAAAGGAATAAAAAAGGGTTTGATTGTTGACATCGACGAGATCACTATGGCGGTCGAGGAATCAGTTGAAAAAACCGAGAGAATGGCAGGACAAAAGATCAATCAAGTTTTTGTCTCCGTCGGAGGCCCTCATATCTCATCAATTAACTCACATGGAGTTGTCGCCGTGTCAAATCCCCAGGGAGAAATAATAGAAGACGATATCAACCGTGCGGTTGAAGCGGCTCGCGCCATCTCAATATCCAATACCAGACAGATTATTGAAGTTTTGCCAAGAGAATATGTCGTCGACGGCCAGGCGGGAATCAAAAATCCCTTAGGTATGACGGGTATCAGATTGGAGGTTGATACCCATATTATCACCGCCTCTCAAACCAATCTTAAGAATCTCGATCGCTGCCTGTCGGAACTCGGGTTAAATAATAATGGCTTTATTTTTTCTGCCTTGGCTTCGGCTGAAGCGGTCCTGACCGAGACGGAAAAAGAGCTGGGAGTAGTTTTGGTTGATATCGGAGGCGGTAAGACGGATCTTTGTCTTTATGTTGAGGGAGCCCTTTCTTATTCTGCTTCTATCGCGGTCGGCGCTAAACATATTACCAACGATATCGCGGTCGGACTTCGCGTATCGCTGCAGTCAGCGGAAAAAATCAAGCTTCATTTGAATAAAATCCTTAAAGATAGAAAGGTCTCGCAAAAAAAAGAAAATGATCTGAATCTTAACTCGCTTAATTTACCGGAAAATGTTTCGGATGTGTCCTTAAAACACTTAAGCGATGGAATTATTGCCCCGCGTCTTGAAGAAATCTTTAAACTTCTTGCCGATGTGATCGAGAAAAGCGGTTTTGCTGACCAGGCGCCTTCCGGATTTGTCTTAAGCGGCGGTGGGGCGATGACGGTCGGAATGATCGAGGTTGGAAGAAAAACACTGGGTATGCCGATTCGCGTTGGCTCTCCAACCAGAGTTACCGGACTGGTTGACGAGCTTCTCAATCCCCAATACGCGACAACTGTCGGACTGTTGCTTTACGGCCGGTCAAGTTCAACCAACGAAGAAGGCTGGAAAAACTTTAATCGCATCTTAAAAGATATAACTTTTACCAACTCGATCGGCAAGGTTAAGGAATTTATTAAACAATTCATCCCGTAACCTCCGCGTCTGATAAGACGTATGAGTCTCATTTGAATTATGCTTATAAAACCTAAAGTCGGACAACCGGCAAAAATCAAAGTACTGGGAGTGGGGGGAGGCGGCGGCAACGCCATAAACTCAATGATTGCAGATGGAGGCATTACAGGAGTTGAATTTATCGCCATCAATACCGATGCTCAAGCGCTTTTGCATAATAAAGCTACCAGTAAAATTCAAATCGGCGAGAATTTTACTAAGGGTCTTGGTTCGGGAGGCGATCCTGAAGTAGGCAGGGAAGCGGCCGAAGAATCAAGAGATCGACTGAAGGAGGAACTGACAAATGCCGACATGATCTTTATCACAGCCGGTGAGGGTGGTGGTACTGGTACCGGCGCTTCTCCCATTATCGCCGAGATTGCTAAAGAAACCGGAGCCTTGACCGTAGCAGTAGTTACCAGGCCTTTTGATTTTGAGGGTACTAAAAGAAAATTTACTTCGGAGGAAGGAATCCAGAAACTGCGGGAAAAAGTCGACACTCTTATTGTCGTACCCAATCAAAAGGTACTCCAGATCATTGATAAAAAAACGCCGATTCTTGAGGCTTTCGAAAAGATCGACTCTGTCCTGCTTCAGGGTGTCAAGGGAATAGCTGAACTTGTTACCACGCCGGGATTGATTAACGTAGATTTTGCCGATGTTCGAACGATTATGAGTGACGCCGGTACGGCTTTAATGGGAATGGGTATTGGCAGCGGCGGAGAAAAAAGAGCTTTATCTGCGATCAAACAGGCAATCTCCTCTCCCCTCCTTGATATTTCCATCGAGGGTGCGCGCGGAGTGCTCTTTAATATCGTCGGCGGACCGGATCTTTCTATGACCGAGATCGACGAAGCCGCAACCATTATCGCCAAGACGGTCGACCCCGACGCCGATATCATCTTCGGTGCAGCAATTGATGAAAAAATGCTTGACCAAATTAAAATTACCATCATCGCTACCAAATTCGATGACAGAAGACTAAAGTTGTTTAGATTCAAACGGGACGAACCCGAACCGGAAGCAGAGAAAAAAGCGGCCGAACCAACTACTTTGGCTGAAAAAGAAAAATCCAAACAAGACCTCGAAGAAGATTTAATCTCTGACGAAGAACTCCTCGAAACCGACTCCCAATTCGATATTCCGGCGTTCCTGCGCAAACGGTAACTCTGCAATTTTGTCAATAAAACAATATTACCTTAAGTACTTTTTTATGTTCTGGTTATGCTCCTCAAGCGTTGCGGCAAAATGCAGTCGGCCGGATTTGTCAGAGATGTAATAAAGGTAGGGATTGTTGGAATCAGCTTCAATCACCGCTATTATCGACGCCAATCCCGGATTGGCAATCGGTCCGGGAGGCAATCCGGTGTTTTTGTAGGTATTATAAGGAGAATCAATTTCCAAATCTTCGTAGGTTAAGTTTTTTTTCCACCAGCTTTTGCTTTCAGGTTGATAACCCAAAGCATACTGAACTGTTGCGTCGATGTCCAGCTTCATACCGCTGTCTAGTCGTCGCAACAGCACACCCGCCACTCCTGCTCGATCCCCGTCGAATTTGGCTTCCCTCTCAACCAGCGAAGCCAATATTACTACTTCTTCTACGCTCAACCCCTTGTTGCCGGCTTGTTGCTTTAACTGCGTAGCAAATCTGCGGTTAAAATTGTCTTGCATGATCCTTACTACTGTCTCGGCCGTGGCGTCTTTTGGAATTAGGTAGGTGTCGGGAAACAAATATCCTTCCTGAGCATATTTAAGCAATTCAACTTCCGGTATAAACAGGCTTTGCGCCACAATCTGAGCAACCTCTTCCTTCCTTCTTCCCTCAATTATCGTCATCCAGACATCCAGGGTCCCGTGAGTTAAGGCTTCCGCTATCTCTTTGCCGGGCATTGCTTGTGACAAGCGGAAGTCACCCGCTTGCATTTTTTTTTCGATTCCCAACTGCTTAACAATCAGATAAAAGATAATTTTGTTGCGGATGAGCTTTTGGTTTGAAAGATTATTCGCTATGGTGGTTAGATTTTCTCCCTGCCTGATAACAAAAATCTGGCTCTCCTTGCTCGTCTTATCCACAGGCAGACTCCCCTCCTTATAATAAAGGAAAAATCCAACGGCAAAAATAAAAATCAGAAGCAAAAAAATTCCCAATTTTTTCATAATTCTGTGTTAATCCGGATTCATATAGCTACCGCAATACGAAATGTCACATTTGTCATCCTGATGACATTTATCAAAACCGGTCATTTTGTTTTGCGCTAACTATACTTCTATTGATTGAGATTGCAATCAGTATATACCCCTCTAAGTTGATTTAATAAGATATTTTTAGTTGAAAATTTGCAAAATCAACTAAGACGGGTATATATTCCGCGTAATTCCCTGTTATTCAATATCGTACACGGGAAAGCTTTTCAAACTTATCTCCGCCTCTTTTAACTTGAACTTATCGCTTGAGTAAAAACTCATCAGAGGCTCCCCCTTTTCCACAAACTCATCAATTTTTTTATATAGATAAATTCCGGCAAATTTGTCAATCGGAGCTCCCAAGATTTTGGCCAGAGAGTTAATATTATAATTATTTATTTCCTTAATTTTACCATTGTCGGATGATTTTATCTCAAAAATTTTTGATTTCAGTCTGAATTTGTCTGACGATACCTGATCGTCACCCTTTTGCGCTTTGATTATTTCCCTGAACTTGGACAAAGCATTTCCCTCGCGCAAAATTCTTTTTGCCTCATCTTCACCGCTTTTTTTTATCTTTAAATCAGTAAAACACATGTCAAGAAGCTTTCCAGCCAATCGTAGCGCTTTGGCTTCCAATTTAAGCGGCCGCTGCGGTTTTTGTTCCAAAACGTAAAGCACGTCTCTGACCTCCAAGGCTGGCCCGATTCCGCGCCCGGCAGGTTCCAAAGTTTCACTGACATCAAAAGCTAACTTTATTTTAAATTTGCCTGCTAAATTCCTGAATTTATTTTTGACTTTTTCGGCGTCGTGAAAATGGCGGATTTTCATAGTTTTGCCAACCGGAATGTCTAAAATTAAATGTGTGGAACCCACGGCTACTTTTTTGGCCATGATGGAGATTATAATTTTATCGAATGATTCAAAAGACAGCGGCTCCTCTACTTTAATTAACACATCGTCTGCGGGAGCTATATTAAGGTATTCGTTCCAGACAATACAACCTCCTACTTTATCAACAATCTGCTGCACTTGTCTGGGGGTAAAATTAACCTGTGCCAATACTTCCATCGTATCTGCTGTACCGGCGGGCGAGGTTATGGCTCGCGACGAAACTTTGGGGATGATAATTCCGGCCGAAGCTATAATTGGTACGATTATCATCGTGGTTCTGGTACCCGCCACTCCTCCGGTAGAATGTTTGTCCGCTACCATCCCTTTGAATTTGAGTCGATTCCCGGTCTCAACCATCGCCTTAGTAAAGTAATATAATTCGTTAGGAGTATAACCTTCTCTAAAAGATGAGGCGACAAAATATGCTGTTAAAACTTCGCTTAATCTATGGTGTGCTATCTCATCCATCAGATTATAGATTTCCCTTTCCGTCAGCCTTTTGCCCAAAAGTTTTCTCTGAATTGCTTTAATAGCTTCGAGGTGTTTGTTATTCTGGTCACTCATAGATGCTATAGAACTCGACAATTTTCTTTTTATACTCTTTTGCTTTAAGAATTAATTTCCCAACCAGATATATTTCTCGCACCTCAAATAGCCACGAGAAAAATAAATAAAGACAAAAATAAACTAGCCCGCCGACAGTCAACAGGAAAAAGACATTAATGGTATAAGCCGTATCAAAAACCAGTTCATCCAAAAATTTCATTAAAAAATAGACCAGCAGCGAGGCAATGACTGTCACGGTTATCATCTTGGCTGACTCGATTATTAATAAGCGGAAATTCAATCCTTCTATTTTATGAGCCAGAATCAGAATTAAACTCGTTACATTTATAATCATGGCAAAAGAAAAAGACGCGGCCAAATACCAAACCGGTAATTTTAATATGAGGACAAACACCAGACTCAAGACGGTATTAACCAGGATGGAAATCATGCTGACAAAAAAAGGTGTCTTGGTATCCAAAAATGCATAAAAACAACGGGTGATAAAATAATAGATAGTATGAAAAGGCAAAGATAGGGAAAAAAAAGACAGGGTTCTCGCGGTTGACACTGTCGCCTCCCAGTCGAATTTTTCTCCGCCGTAAAAAAGACGCACTAAAGGCGTACGGGTAAAAATAAAAAAGCTGGCGATCGGGATGGTGAAAAAAAGTAAATTAAGGACCGAGTCAACGATTATCTTTTTAAACTCCTCAATTTTATTGGCCTTGAAAACTTCGGACAGGTAGGGAAGCGACGCCTGACCAAATGCCACTCCTATCACGGATACGGGTAGAAGCTGCAGGTGCTGGGCAAAATAAAAGACAGTATATGAACCGGCTCCCAGCAAAGTCGTCAAGATTAGATCAATTGTTGCGTCAATTTGGGCAAAGATCACGGTTAAGGTTCTGGGCACCACTATCCTGAAAAATTCAATCAAGCCTGCAGTTTTTTTTAGCACAAAATGATAGGAAAATTCTGTGTTGGTCAGGATGGGAAGCTGTACCAGCACAAATAAAGCGGCGCCGATTATCACGCCAAAAACCGGAGCCAACAGAAAAAAAGAGCTGCTGAAAAAAAGCGCGGTTAGAATGATAGCCAGATTATAGAATATGGGAGCTAAAGCCGGCAAAAAAAATAGCCTGTTGGCCTGTGCGATTCCGGTGAGGAAATTACCGATAATAAGATAAGGCAGTTGACCGACCAACAGCAGTCTGGAATACAGGATTATACCTTTGATTTTTTCCTGATCAAATCCCGGTGTAATGGCGGGCACAATAAAATCCATCAAAAGAAATAGCACCGTTATCAATCCCCCCATCAGGATCAGTATCAGATTCAAAATCGAGGAAATATTGGTACTCAGTTCCTCTTTATTTTTTTCATATTTGATAAAAAAAGGAATGATCGTACTGGTTAAAGCACCGGTGATTAAGATTTCAAATACCAAGTCGGGTATGCGAAATGAAGCTAAGAAAATATCCAGTTCTTCTTTGGTAAAAAGACCGGACAGAGTTCTATAGCGGAAAAATCCAAAGATCCTGGAGATAATAATCATCACTCCGATTAGCATTGCCGAAGAAAACATGCTGGTTTGCTTGGCGAAAATAAAACGCCTGGTTCTGTCAAGAATCCTATTCATAGTTCGATTTCACTCACTATGATCCTGAGCATTGTCGAATGGATCATGTTTTTAATTATAAACCATCTGGTCCCTTGCTGGTGCAGATTTTTTTAGCTTATACTTCTATTAATTGAGATTGCAATCAGTATATAACCCTCTAAGTTGATTTGATAAGCTATTTTTAGTTGAAAATTTGCAAAATCAACTAAGACGGGTATATATACGGATCAACGCTCAGAGTACGAACAGTTGTATCGCCGGCAGTTCGCTTGCGCAGCGGTATAGCGTACATCTTTCCTTAATACACTAATTGTACTGCTTGACAAGAGGCTTTAAATGGAGTTAAATGGAGTTAAATGGTGTTTTTTGTTGGAGAATATCAAGTGAACTTTTCCGGCCAAGGTAGAATAATTATCCCCAAGAAGATTAGAGAGGCTTTGGGAACGGGTAAAACCTTTACGCTTACCAAGGGATTTACCAGCTGCTTGTCCGGTTTCAGAAATGACGATTGGAAAAAGGCGGCCAACGAATTAATCGGTCAATCGACGCTGGATAATCGCAAAGAAGAGACCAAAAGACATCTTTTTTCCAGTTCGGCAATCATGGAAATCGATAATCAGCGTAGATTTGTCATCCCTAAACCGCTTTTGGATTATGCCGAATTAAGAAATCGGGCTACCATCATTGGGGTCGGAGATCACTTTGAAATCTGGGAACCTCAAAAATGGCAAGGATATTTACAAAAAATAGAAAAAAATGAGAGTCTAAAATCGCTTTAATTTTGAAATTTAAGTTATTTTAATGCACAATCCGGTTCTTTTACAAGATGCAATAACGGGATTAAACGTGAAGCGGAACGGCCTTTATATCGATGCCACTGTCGGCGAAGCCGGGCACACAAAAGACATACTCAAGTTGGGTGGAAAGGTTTTAGCTATTGATAGGGATCCCGGACAAATTAAAAAATTAATAATTGACAGTCAATCGGCTCAAAAACTTAAACTTGTTGTCGGCAATTTCGCGGATATCGAATCTACTGCCCATGCCAATGACTTTATTCCGGCCGACGGAATACTATTTGATCTGGGATTGTCAATGCGGCAGGTAAATAACTCCGGTCGGGGCTTTTCCTACCGGAATCGGGATGAGCCGCTGGATATGAGGTTGAGCGATACGCTTGATCTTACAGCTGCAGATGTCTTGAACAGTTACGGTCAGGACAAACTTTACGAAATTTTGGCAGGCTTTGCCGAGGAAGTTTATGCGCCTGCCATCAGTCGGTCAGTTATTCGCGCCCGCTCTTTAAAACCAATTAAAAGGGTGGGGGATCTGACCCGGCTGATCGACCAAGTGCTCACCGGAAAAGATCAAAGAACTTATGCCCGCGTTTTTCAGGCATTGAGAATCGCCGTTAATGATGAACTTGATAATCTGGAAAAGGGTCTTGACGGAGCGTTAAAAATCCTAAAAAAAACCGGCCGGATCGTCACAATTACTTTTCATTCGCTTGAAGATAGAATCGTCAAGCAATTTATCAGAAATAAAAAATTAAGACAGTTGAATAAAAAAGTTAACCGGGGTAAAAGTTCGTTATCATTTGAAAGATCGGCCAAATTAAGGATTTTCACAACCCCTTGAGGGAGACGGCTTATATGACATCAATAAATAAATTTCTGTTCTGGATTCTTGGAGTTGCTCTTATTCTAACCAATGTCTATGTCTTTATCCATAGCATCAACTCAAGTAATAAAATAAATTTTTATGAACAGCAAATTAAAACACTGCACACAGAAAATATTAAATTGGAAAATAAAGTCTTTGGTCTTGATTCTCTGCGATACGCCGCGTCAATGGCGGCTAAGCTTAATTTTAATCAGGAAGCACAACCCGTATTTTTAGATAATCTTATCTATGCCCGAAGTCAATGACAAAAACTCGAATCTTTTTACTTATTTTTTTTACCCTTTACTTAGCCGTAATTGTCAAACTGTTCTTTATTCAAATCTTAAATCCCAGAGGTTCTGATACCGCCTATCTCACCACGAGAAAGATTTATCCCGAAAGAGGTAAAATCTTCGACCGAAATGGCCTGCCTTTGGTGGTAAATAAAACCAGTTTCCTGCTTTATGCCGAACCCAAAAAAATTCCCGACCATGAGTATTTTATCAATAAGATTGATTCTGTTTTGCATATCGGTGAATCGACGCTGGAAGCAAAACTTGACAAAACAAAAGATTGGGTATCACTCAAGACTAATTTAAGCGAGGATATCAAAGAGAAAATTCTTGATCTGAAATTGCCGGGTGTGGGATTTACAGATGGTTTTCAGCGTTATTATCCGGAAAGCTCCCTCTCTGCTCACCTTCTGGGATTTGTCGGCAAAAATACCCGGGGCGAAGACCTTGGTTACTTTGGCATTGAGGGTTACTATAATAAAGATCTTGTCGGTCTTCCGGGTATTTTGAAAAGCGATAGAGATTTGCTCGGAAAACCTATCCTCATGGGTACCCAACAAAAACTAAATCCCGAAAACGGCAGAGATCTTTATCTGACGATCGACAAGTCTATCCAAGAAATAGCCAAATCCAAACTCCGGGAAGGATTGGAAATATACGACGCAAAAGAGGGCTGTATAATCATAGCTAATCCCCAGACACTTGAAGTTTTAGCATTAGTCTGCCTGCCCGACTTTGATCAGGAAAGATATTTTACTTTCAGCGAAGAATTTTTTAAAGATCCTGCTATTTCAAATTTATACGAGCCGGGTTCAACTTTTAAACCTCTGATCATGGCAGCTGCCTTGGAAGAAAAAAGCATAAAAGCGGATGATTTTTATAACGAAAAAGGGCCAGTTAAAATCGGTGAATATACTATCAAAACCTGGAATGACAAATATGAAGGCAGGATTTCCATGTCTCGTATAATCGAAAAATCATCTAATGTGGGTATGGTTCACATCGGACAAAAACTTGGCAATATAAAACTTTATACTTATCTTAAAAAGTTCGGTTTTGATCAAATTACAGGTATTGATTTGCAGGGAGAAGTAACGGATAAGCTGCGACCGAGGTCAAATTGGTATCCCATAGATTACGCTACCGTCAGCTTCGGTCAGGGAATTGCCATAACTCCTGTTCAAATGGTAATGGCTTTTTCATCGCTTATCAACGGCGGCAAACTTTTAAAGCCCTATATTGTTCAACAAATTAATTCGCCCGGCGAAGAAAAGTTTATCAAATCCGAGATGCTCGGTACACCAATCAGCGAAAAAACTTCCGATTATATTAAAAAGATGCTTTTATCTGCGGTTGAGAACGGAGAGCTAAAATGGGCTAAGCCCAAGGGGTATAAAATCGGGGGTAAAACAGGCACCGCCCAAATCCCGATCAAAGGCCACTATGATCCCAGCAAAACCGTCGCTTCTTTTATCGGTTTCGCTCCCGTCGACAATCCAAAATTTCTGGCATTAGTCATATTAAGAGAACCGCAGAGCTCCCCTTGGGGTTCTGAAACCGCCGCACCCCTCTTCTTTGAAATAGCCAAAGAGCTTCTGGTTTACTATAATATAGCACCAGATTAAACAAAACAAATACGAAGCACGAAATTCTAAATCCGAAACAAATTCTAATTACTAAAATTCTAAATTCAAAACAGTTTTGAGCATTTGAAAATTATAATTTTGAAATTGTTTCGAATTTCGATATTCGAATTTCGAATTTAATAATGATAGATACAATTCAAGATTTAAAAAACTTTTACCACTTTTTCCAATCCGTAATTGCCAATCTCCGGTACGGTTTTCCCGGACGGAAGCTAAAGCTAATCGGAGTGACAGGCACCGACGGCAAAACTACCACTACGCACCTGATCTATCACATTTTAAAATCTTCAGGCAAAAAAGTTTCGCTGATTTCATCGGTTTTTGCCAATATTGCAGGTAGGGCATATGGTCTTGGATTCCATGTCACGACACCGGATGTTTTTCCTTTACACAATTTTTTTCGCCAGAGCGCAGCTGCGGGAGACGAATACTTTGTGCTTGAAACAACTTCGCACGCCCTGGAGCAAAACCGGGTCTCTCTTGTTAAATTCGAGATAGGTGTAATTACCAATATCACTCACGAGCACCTAGATTTCCATAAAACCTATAAAAATTATGTTAAAGCGAAGTCCATCTTACTCAAAAACTCAAAAATCGGTCTTGTCAATGCAGACGATCAGTCCTTCGCGCTTTTAAAAAAAATTCCGGGGTCGCGGACACGGAAATTATTTACTTATGCTTTAAAAAAGCGGGCAGATTTCAGAAAAGACTTAAATAAGGATTTGCGTCTGAATCTAACCGCATATAACAATTACAATTACCTTGCGGCCTACTCTGTCTGCAAAATTCTTTCCCTACCGGATAGAAAAATTTTTCCCGCGCTTAAATCCTTTCAACTGCCTCCCGGCAGACTTGAATTTGTAGTCAAAAAACCGCTTAGGGTAATTATAGATTTTGCCCACACTCCTAACGCTCTGCATCAAGTTTTAAGCGAGGTTAAAGCAAAGTATGTTAAAAAAGGTAACCGCTTGATACATGTCTTCGGCAGTGCAGCTAAAAGGGACAAATCCAAAAGGCCGATTATGGGTAAAGAAAGTGCCGGTTTTGCCGATCTTATCATCCTGACCGAAGAAGACTACCGCGATGAAGACCCCCAAAAAATCTGTCGTGAAATAGCCGTCGGTATCCATACCAAAGGATTCAGGTTTGCATCCTCCTATTCGTCACGCATGCCCAATAAATCCTGTTTCATCGAGATTGACCGTCAAAAAGCTATCACCAAGGCTATTGCCCTGGCGCGCCCGGGAGATGTGGTCATCACCACCGGCAAAAGCCACGAAAAATCCTTATGCAGGGGAAAAACAGAATATCCCTGGAGTGAACATCAAGCTGTGAAAGTAGCACTCAAAATCCGAAGTTCGAAATCCGTGCCTGCCGGCAGATGAAGAGTGACGTTTTTAAAAAATTAGGATTTATATTCATGATTACTTACAACCCGGCTCTCAAAATTTTCACTCCGTCTTTAATTAACGACACTGATTATTTTTCCGGTTTTTCCACCAAAGATCTTGGCGACTCAAAAAATCCGAAAAATATCAGCAATTTCCTCAATCTAAGTCTCGTTGAATTTAAAAAAATTATTCTTTTGGATCAGATCCATTCGCTTAATATTCATCTGCTGGAAAAAGACATCCCGGGAGTTGAAACAGAAACCATAGAAGACACCGACGGCGTAATAACCAATCTGGGGCAAACTGTTTTAGTAGTCCGTACTGCCGACTGCCTACCTCTGATTATTGTCGACAAAACAACCGGTTTTATCGGAATCTCTCATCAGGGCTGGCGCGGAAGCTTAAAAAATATGGCAGGAAAGATGGTGAAGACATTGCAGAACTCCGGTTCAAAACTGCATAATTTAATCTGTGTCCTGGGTCCTGGAATTGGCGCTTGCTGTTACGATGTAGATCAGGATCGCTATTTTAGTTTTTTGCAGGAATATGACGGTTATTCGCAAAAAATTTTTTCCCGCCGGGGAAACCGCTGGCACTTGAATTTGGCTTTATTGAATTACCTTCAACTGCTTAATGCTGGCGTTAAGACGGAAAAAGTTGATTTTTTTCCCTTCTGCAGCAAATGTGATAAAAAAAGATTTTTTTCCCGCAGAAGAAACAAAAAAACCGGTCAGGAATTAATGTTCAATTTTGTAATGAAATCAAGATAATTTAACTAATCCACTCCACATAATCGCAGCCGGTCGACGATCTGGTTTCCGAATCCCATTTATTAGTAGAGCATTTTTTCAGTTTTTTTCCCGCTGCCGAAGTATAAAGCACCAGTTTACTCCCGCACTTGGGGCAGTCATCTTCCAGTTCCTCTGTGTTTCCCTTCAGCCACTCGACATAATCGCAGCCGCTCTGGGTTCTGGTCTGCGGATCCCACTTGGCGGTCGAGCATTTTTTAAGCCGCTTGTCAAAGCGGGTCGTTACCAGAAGAAGCGGTGATCCGCACTTGGGGCATTTCTCATCGAGTTTCTCTGCCGGTACGTCAAACCACTTAACGTAAGGACAGCCTTCAGTTTTACGGGTTTCCTGATTCCAGCTTCCCGTCGAACACCTCTGGATTCTCCGGCCTGACTTTGTCGTCTCAATTTCACCCAAAGCCGACCCGCACCGAGGACATACATTTTCTTCTGGCATCTGATCTTGCATAACTCCATAGTATAATATTAACTGTCATGTTAAATCAAGCCAAAAATTACGATGAATCAAATCCTCGCCATCCCAAGCGAACGAAGCTGGTCGAAGGATCTCGGAACATTTTCATCGTCGGAATCAAGGGTGTCGCGATGGCCAACCTGGCTGTTATTTTGCGGAAAATGGGCAAAACGGTGGCTGGATCGGATGTTGCCGAACAATTCATCACCGATGAAATTTTAAAAAAATACAAAATTGCTTATCAGATCGGATTTGATCCCAAAAAAATTCCGACGCATACCGACTTAATCGTTTATTCGGGAGCAAATCAGGGAGACCAAAATCCCCAAGTCATCACGGCAAAAAAGCAGGGCGTAAGCGTTATATCTCAGGCGCAACTTCTGGGAGAATTAAGCAAACTGTTCAAAATGAACATCGCCGTCTGCGGTTGCCATGGTAAGACAACGACCTCATCCCTTCTCTCCTACGCATTAATAAAACTGGGAGCCAAACCCAGCTATCTGGTCGGCAGTTCGGACTTTAACGGACTTCCCGGAGGCGATTTTAACGGTAGCAAATATTTTGTCGTCGAAGCCGACGAATACGCAGTCAACCCGCCCCATGATCTGACGCCTAAATTCCACCATTTAAATCCGGACTTGATTCTCTGCACCAATATCGACTTCGATCACCCCGACGTTTATCGCGATTTAAGCTCAACCAAAAAAGCTTTTTCTAAATTTTTTGCCATGAATGCTTCGATTAATCGATCAATCAGAGCATTCATGTTCTTTTGCGCTGATGACAAAAATCTCATGTCTATTGCTGACAGACTAGCTAAAGATTCTTATTTGACTTATGGTTATAGTAATACGGCCGATTTAAGAATCGTCAATTACCAGCCGGATGCATATGGTTCGTCTTTTCAAGTTGAACTGAACTACAAGCGTCATTCTGGCAACCCCCGCCTCGGCGGAGGGCGTCCGGAATCGGTATTGATTAAACATGAACGCCGGTCAATTCAAATAGATCTAAAATTAGCGGGTGAAAAGAATGTCTCAAATGCGGCTGGGGTCATCCTAATTTTGCTCGAACTCGGTTTCTCATTGTCGAAAATTAAGAAAGCAATTGGAGATTTCACAGGCGCCAAAAGAAGATTTGAACTGGTCTTTGAGGATAAAGGGACTTATCTTTTTGACGATTACGCTCATCACCCGGCCGAAATTGAAGCCACCATCAAAGCAGCCAGAGCCAAATATCCCAGACAAAGAGTTATCGTTATTTTTCAACCGCATACCTATTCGCGTACTCAAAGATTCCTACCCGGGTTTGCCAAAAGCCTAAGCCTGGCGGATAAAACCATTATTCTTCCGGTATTTGCCTCTGCCCGAGAAAATCCAGGCAAATTTTCCGTATCTTCAAGCGGAATAGCCACAATCAATCCTCTAAAACTTACGTCTGTTAATTCCAAATCAGAACTTACTCAATATCTGAAATCTATTATCAAATATCAAGACATAATTTTCACCATGGGCGCAGGAGACGTTTATAAACTCTCGGATGATATAATTAGAATTATATTGGAAATATAATTTTATCCTGAAAGATCATTTATACTTTAGATAACTTAAGGTTTGCAACCGAGTTACTCAGTATATACCCGTCTAATTTCGCTTTTTCGCGCTCCGAGAAAGCTGCAAATCGTAAGTAAGATGGGAATACCTTAATCGATCTTGAAGGAATTTACCCCGTATGATCAAATCGATAACTAAACTTGAGAAGTATTTGGGTACCGGTCGAATCAAAAAAAATTTCGACCTCTCTCCCTATCTGACACTACGGACTCACGCTCATGCCCAATATTTTTTTGAAGCTGAAACGGAAGAAGACCTGGTCGCTGCCAAAAAGGCATCTCTAAACCTCCGCCTTGCTTTTTTTCTGCTTGGAGGAGGTTCCAATCTCGCAATCCTAAAAAAAAATCTTCGCGGATTGGTGGTCAGAAATAAATTTATCGGCAAAAAAATCGGGTCTCTGGATAAAAATCATGTCAAACTTACGGTATCTTCAGGTTATCCGATCACCAAGCTTGCCAAAGAACTTGCCGAACTTGGATACCAGGGATTGGAATATCATCTTGGCTTACCCGGAACGGTCGGCGGCGCCATTTATATGAACTCCAAGTGGACCAAACCGCTATCTTATGTGGGCGACAATCTTATATCCGCCAAACTGCTTAACGCAAAAGGCAATGTAAAAATAGTCGATCGGGCTTATTTTGAGTTTGCGTATGATCGTAGCATTCTGCAGAAAACTAACGAAATTGTACTTTCTGCAGATTTTAAATTAAAAAAAACCGATCCGAAAAATACTTTGGCTCATGCAAAATTTTCCCAACGATATCGCCGTGAGACTCAACCCGTGGGGCAGTTTTGCAGCGGCTGCTTTTTCAGGAACGTCAACGGAGTCTCAGCCGGTAAACTAATCGATCAGGCAGGACTTAAGTCCAAAAAAGTCGGCCAATTTCATGTATCGGAAAAACATGCCAACTTCATCATCCATGACGGTAATGGTAAGCCGGAAGATTTAAAAACACTTCTAAAACTAATGAAAACCAAAGTCAAAGATAAATTCGGAGTGGAATTGAAGGAAGAAGTGATCTTAATATAAAAACATCAATTTAAATTTAGGTCGTCTAAATTTGTTTCGGAATTAGGAATTCCGAATTTTTAATCTTATGGAGAACGCATTCATCATCAAAGGCGGCAACAAATTAAAAGGTTCAATCAAACTATCTGGCGCTAAAAATGCAGCGCTGAAAATAATCATCGCTGCGCTCATGTTTAAAAATAAAGTAACGATTAAAAATGTCCCAAGAATTAAAGACGTTGAAGAACTCATTCACTTGTTGACGACCTTGGGGGCAGAAGTTGACTTTCACGATCGACATACGCTCGAAATTGACGGCAAAGGGCTTAAAAGCAATAAAGTTGATCTCTTGCATGCTTCTAAAATCCGCGTTTCATTCATGCTGTTTGCACCGCTTTTGCACAAATTCTCAACCTGTTATGTCCCCAATCCGGGTGGTTGCCGCATCGGAGCAAGACCAATCGATCGTATTATCGATGGAATGAAAAGTCTGGGAATCAGGATTGAATACGACTCCGATACAGGATTTTATTATGCTCAGGTTAAATCTAAAATTCAGGGATATTACAAATACCCTAAGGTTACTCATACCGGCACGGAGCTTTTGATAATGCTTTCGGTTTTGGGAGATGACAAAGTGATTCTTGACAATACCGCGCTTGAGCCGGAAATAGACGATTTGATTCGCTTTTTGAATCTGGCCGGTGCCAGAATTAAACAACTAGGAAAAAAAATTACCATTTTGCCGGTCAAGGAGTTAAAGCAAAAAGATGCTTTCGAAATCAACTCTGATAGAAACGAAGCTGTCACCTACGCCAGTATCGCAACCGCTTCAAAAGGAGAGATTATGCTCTCGCCAATTCAACCCGAAATCCTCAAAACTTTTACTGCAAAAATGAAGCAAATCGGCGCCGAGGTTGAGAATATTGGAAAATCTCTGATCAGATTCGGATATGCCGGACCGCTTAAAGCCTCAAGCGTTCAGACAAGCCCTCATCCCGGATTTATGACCGATTGGCAACCGTGCTGGGCAATCCTTATGACCCAAGCCAAGGGCGAGTCCGTTATCCACGAAAGAGTCTTTGAAAATAGATTTTCCTATGTTACCGAATTAAGAAAACTCGGTGCGGACATCGACTTTGTCAAAATTCCGGTCAAAAATCCAGCCGAATACTTCTTTTTTAATTTCAGTCCCGATAAAAAGTATCATCAAGCCATCAGGATCAGGGGCCCTCAGGATTTGCACGGTGGAGTCTTAAATGTGGCTGACCTGCGGGCGGGGGCTACGCTTGCTACGGCTGCGCTGATTGCCGATGGAGAATCTGTTATTAATGGTGCCTCAATTATCGAACGGGGTTATGAAAATTTTGTAGAAAAAGTAAGATCGCTTGGCGGAGAAATTAAAAAATTGTAAGGAAATACCCTTCCTGAACTTGATTCAGGATCTATTTATGAACAAACTCCAAAACATTCTAATTCTCGCGGGAGGAGACGGTACTCGTTTCTGGCCTTTGACTAAAAAAAGTTATTTTTCCTTTCTTGGTCAGCCTCTTCTGAAGCGGCAAATAAATAATCTTATTAAGTTCAGCGAAAATCTCTACATCGTCGTCAATAGTAATGATCTTGACCTAATCAACCGAATAAACCTTAAGCAAAAAACCCGTATCTTGGAGCAAAACCCGGCCCTGACCGGTATGGCCGGCGCAGTGCTTTCTGCCAAGGACAAAATCAACGGCAATGCGCTTATCCTCAACGCTGAAGATTTAATTGATTTAGAACTGTTACGTGATTATCTTAATCTAATAAATAAGGATTCACCGGAAGTCATATTTACCGGCAGAAAAGTAGACAATTATTTTCCCGGCGGCTATTTCAGGTTCGCCAAGGAAAGATTGGTAGAAATTGTTGAAAAACCAGACCCTGATAAAATACCATCGAATTTGATCAAACTCGTTGTTGATTATTTTTCCGATATAGCCAAATTTATAGCTGTTTTAGAGGTAACAAATTCACAAAATGACGATCGCTATGAACAAGCTGTCAATAATCTTTTACATCAAAATGTTAAAGCGCGATATTTAACTTATGACGATTACTGGTATCCGCTTAAATTCCCGTGGCATGCGCTGCCCATAATGCGGCATTTCCTCAAGACGCTCGATTCGGAGATAAAATTGGGTAAAAATGTCAGTATAGCCAAGACTGCTAAAATTGTCGGCCCCTGTTTTATCGATGACAATTCTGTAATCGGAGATTTTGCTTTGGTTCGGGAAAGCCATATCGGTAAAAGCTGTATCATCGGTGGATATAGTGAAGTCACCAGATCTTACTTGGGAAATAATGTCTATCTGCATCGCAATTATGTCGGTGACTCAATTCTGGATAATCGGGTTCGGCTGGGGGCCGGAGCCGCAATCGCCAACTTGAGATTTGATGAAAAATCAGTCAAATCCCGGGTTGGTGAAAATAAAATTGATACAAATTTACCTAAATTTGGCGCTGTAATCGGGGCAAATTCTAAAATTGGAGTCAACGCGACTCTGCTTCCGGGAATTAAAATCGGTAGAAACACTTTAATTGCTCCGGGTTATACAATTGCCGAAGATATGGAAGACAATAAATTCATTTTCAAAAGAAAAACAATAGATAATAAATTTTAAATTAAGTAGGTGGCGGTCTTGGAAGGGATCCCGCAAGCGCGCAAGAATAATGCGCGAAATACTGTAAGAACTAAAAGCGGGTTTAATATTCTGAGTAAGAACTTTCAGGAATAAATATTACAACTTGAGCAATTGCGGGAGGGAAAAGACTGACAGAATGTACTTAATTCAATTATGAAAAAAGTCACGGCTATCGGCGGAGGCACTGGAACTTTTGTAGTTCTGTCCGGATTGAAACAATACCCTGTTGATCTTGGCGTCATAGTCACCATGATGGATTCCGGTGGCTCAACCGGAAGACTGCGTGATCAACTGGGCGTACTTCCGCCCGGTGACCTAAGACAGTGCCTTGTAGCTCTATCCGAGGCTCCAATGCTCTGGAGGCAATTATTTTTATATAGATTTGAAACGGGGGATTTCAAAGGTCATAATTTCGGCAATCTGTTCTTGTCGGCGTTGGAGAAAGTAAGCAAAGATTACAATGAAGTGTTGCGTACTGCGGCTTTTGTCCTAAAAATTAAAGGTGAAGTTCTGCCGGTAACATTTGATAAAGTTCATCTTGGAGTAAGGTATCAGAGCGGTAAAATCGTGAAAGGCGAGAATGAGATCGAAGAAAATATCCGGGAAAAAAGTCCAATCACCCAAGTTTTTCTGGACAAACAAGCCCGACCTAATATCCGGGCCTTAAATCGTCTTAAAAACTCGGATGTGATAATCATCGGTCCGGGAGACCTCTATACCAGCATTATCCCCGTCCTCCTAGTCAAGGGAGTCAAGGAACAAATCGTCAAATGTCAGGCAAAAATAGTCTTTATTATGAATTTGATGACAAAATCAGGTCAAACAAATGATTATACAGCCTCTGACCATCTCGATATCCTCGCTTTTTATTTGGGTAGAACACCCGACATTGTCCTCTTGAATAAGCAACCAATTCCTGCCTCAACTTTAAACTGGTATAAAAAAAATAATGAAAAATATGTTGTCGATGATTTGCAATCAAACTACTTTTCTGGAAAAATTATAATCGGGGATCTCATTGATATTACAAAATTTGCCAAATCAAAGTCTGACCTTTTAACCAGAAGTATTTTGCGTCATGACTCTACCAAGCTAGCGAAAGTGATAATGGAAATTATCAATCTCTGATAATCAGCCGTCAATGCGCTGATATCGAATTTTTAGATGATAAAAAAACAATTTTATTCTTTCAAAAATGCCGTCAACGGTTTATTCTGGGCTGTTAAAACTCAACTTAATTTTAGAGTTCACCTCTTCTTGTCTTCACTTGCTATTGTTGCGGGACTTGTACTAAATATCAGTCAGCTGGAATTCTTGATCGTCTTTATTTTAATTGGAATCGGGTTGGCGATCGAACTATTAAATACCTCCATAGAAGAAGCAATAGATGCAATCCATAAAAACTGGAGCGATGAAATTAAGATCGCCAAAGACACCTCTGCTGCAGCCATGCTCATTTTCGCCGTCAGTGCCGCTATAATCGCTTGTCTTATTTTTATTCCACGCGTTATTAAACTTTTGAATTTTAATTTTTGAGTTTTAACTTATTTTTATGTCTACTTATCTTTTTGTTGTATTGATTTCGGTAGTGCTTAACTTCGTTTTAATCATACCCTTCATTAACTTCCTTTATAAAAAAAAATTCCAGCGCGTAGAGCAACTTACACGAGACGCTTTCAATAAGCCTACTCCTATTTTCGATAAATTCCACCGTCATAAAAAGGGAACACCTGTGGGCGGTGGAATCCTGCTTATTCTTACAACCGTCTTTATTTTCTTTCTCTTTCTCGTCTCTTTTTTACTATTGGATGTTCCGCTTAACACTAATTATCCTTCGGCGATCTCGGAAATAAAAATTCTGTTATTTACTTTTCTGTCCTTTGGATTTCTGGGTGTTTATGATGACTTAAATAAAATTTTTCTCTGGGAAAAAAGTAGATTTTTTGGTTTGAGATTAAGGCATAAATTAATTATTGAAGTTTTTTTGGCCCTGACCATCTCTTACTGGCTTTTTGCCGAGTTGAAAATCGACATCATCCATATTCCTTTCATTGGTGTATTTAACTTAAGCTGGTTCTATATCTTATTTGCAACTTTTGTTATTTTGGCATTTACCAATGCGGTGAATGTGACAGACGGCTTGGACGGTCTTGCCCCGGGAATATTACTTTTTGCTCTGATAAGTTTTTGGGCTGTAGCCGGATCTATCTTAGACGCCCCGACTACTCTCTTTATTGCAGCTTGGCTGGGGGGCCTCATAGCTTTCTTGTACTTTAATATTTATCCTGCCAGAATTTTCCTGGGCGACACTGGAGCTCTCTCATTTGGTGCAACCCTGGCGGTAATCGGGCTTATTTTAGGCAAAGTCTTTGCGCTTCTGATCATAGGGGGAGTATTCGTTATAGAAATAGCCAGCTCCTTAATCCAGCTCTTGAGTAAAAAATTTTTACACAAAAAAGCCTTTTCGGTTGCGCCTTTTCATCTCTGGTTGCAATATATCGGTTGGGAGGAGCCAAAGATCGTCATGAGACTGTGGATTATCACCATCTTCTTTGCCATCTTCGGTCTTATGGTAGCTTTCGGGAAATAATCTTACCCGGAAAATAGATATACCCTTCTTACTTACGATTTGCAGCTCGCCCAGCGCGAAAAAGCGGATTAGACGGGTATATACTGAGTAACTCGGTTGCAAACCTTAAGTTATTGAAGTAAAGTGGAATTCAACTTTCCAATTTCGAATTTCAACTTTCGCCTTCAATCTGCATCCCTCTCTTCAAAACCTGTCTCGGCTTTGAACCTTCCGACGGTCCGACATATCCTGCAGCCTCCAGTTGATCCAATATTCTTGCCGCCCGGGAAAACCCGACCCTGAATTTCCTCTGTAACAAAGAGGCGGAAGCCTGTTCTAAAGGTGAAATTAATTTCACGATTTCCATAAACAAAGGGTCCTTATCGTCACTATTGACTATAACCGTACCTCCCCTGCCGAATGAAGGTTGAACATTTTGCTCCACAACTTCCTGTGTATACTGTACTTCGGGAACCTGATTTCGCAAAAACTTGACTAACTGGTTGACTTCCTTTTCCGTGATATGAGGCCCCTGGATCCTTCTGGGTTTAGCTTGATCCGGAGGCAGAAATAACATGTCTCCTTTGCCTAATAATTTTTCCGCACCCGGCATATCGATAATTACCCTGGAGTCAACCATTGAGGAGACGTTAAAGGCAATCCTTGAGGGAATATTGGCTTTCATCAATCCCGTAATTACGTCAACCGAGGGTCTTTGCGTGGCTAGAATTAAATGAATACCTGTAGCGCGCGCCATCTGTGCTATGCGGGTGATAAGATCCTCGGAATCGGATGGAGCGAAATTCATCAAAGCCGCAAGCTCATCAATGATAAAAAGTATATAAGGTTTTTTCTCAACATCGGTCAAACTATTATATCCTTCTATGTTCCGAACACCAGCACTGGAAAATTCTTTGTATCTGGTTTCCATCTCGCCGACCGTCCACTTTAAAGCCGATATGATCTTGGGCGGGTCGACGACCACCTCGGTTAAAAGATGAGGAATATGATTGTATAACGTCAGTTCAACCCTTTTTGGATCAACCAGAATCATGCGCAAATCTTCGGGTTTTGTCCGGAATAAAAAAGTGTTAATCCAGGCATTAAGCAGTACTGACTTACCTGATCCGGTTGCGCCGGCAATTAAAATATGCGGCATGTTGCTGATGGAATAACCTTGAGGCTTACCTGATACATCAAGCCCCAATGGCACCAACAAGGGATCCCTGTTGTTTGAAAATGTCGGGGACGACAAAAGTCTTTTTAGAGTCACGATTTCTGGTTTTCTGTTAGGTATTTCAATCCCGACCATAGATCTGCCGGGAATTGGAGCTTCAATCCGCACCTGACCTGTAGGAGCGGCTAACGCCAATGCCAAATCGTTGCCAAGCGCAGTAATTCTAGTAAGTTTCGTACCCATAGTAATTGCCAAAGCATATTGAGTTACAGCTGGTCCGTAGTTAACCTCCTCAACATGCGCTCTGATACCAAAACTCTCCAAAGTTTTTTCGATTTTGTCAGCGTTAACTTTTACATCTCCGCGGTCTGCTTCTTTTTGTGCGACTTCGATCAATAACGATAGGGGTGGGTAAACCCAAGCCGCCTTAGCAGCGGAGTTGACCGGTCTTATACTTAACTTGCTGCTATCAGAACTTGTAAGCACCGGTTTTTTTACTGCCATTGGCTCTTCCCTGACCGGAAAGGTGTCTTCCTTGATAAATTCACCCTTGCCTTCTCTAATTATTTTGATATCTTTTTTTACTGATTTATCAGTTACTGACCTGAATATATAATCTCTGATGAAAATGGTTGATGATTTTAGCAGATTAATGACAAATAATACGAAAACATCAACTGAAGTATCTAAAAGTAAGATCAGCCCGACAAAAAAAATAACTCCCAGAATTATAATCGCTCCCAAAAAAGTAAAATCCAAACTAAGGCTACGAAGAATTAGTTTGCCGATCTCTCCCGATTGAAAAATACCCAATAGGGAGATGAAAATTAAAATCAATCCTCCGCTGATATTTAACTTAACGAATTTTAGCTTTTTGGTATTAAAAAAATGTCCTGACAGAAGCAAGAGAATAAAGGATAGAATAATCGACAATCCGCCGAACATACGAAGTAATAACTGATTAACCTTACTCAGCAGGCGCGCATTAAAGGCGCTGTAAAAATTGCTCAAAAAGGCTATCAGCAAAACAAGAGCCGCTCCGATTATGAAAAAGCCGAAGATATAAAAGATCGTTTGTTTATTGATCTTAAATTTAAGAAAGGGAATCCGGATAATCGTTCTTCTTCTTGCCATAATAAGATTGTAATGTTAATCTGACTCAAATTCAACTTTGATTTACTTATTCCGCAGTACCCTCACAGTACCCTTAGGGTTCCTTATATTTCATGGAACCCTAAGGGTGCCTAGGCTCACAATCAGTAATTTTGTAGCATATAATCCATTGACATTTGTTCAAATTATTCTTTTAATTTTTTTATATATGACAACTTTTAGACCGATTCTATCAACTAATGAAATCTATCATCTATTTAATCGTTCTATCGGTAAAGAAGAAGTTTTAAAAGATAAAATTTACTTACGCAAAATCCTTAAAATTGTGAATTATTATAGATTCAGACAAAGAATAAGTTTATCTGATTTTAATAATTTAGCTCCCAACCTTCAACAAGATTATTTAAAAACAATTACAATTAATGTTCCGCTTATCGATATATTCGTTTTCTCATTTATGCCTAATCACTATCATTTTTTAGCAAAACAACTACAAGATAAAGGAATTTCATTATTTTTGAGCAACATTCAAAATAGTTTTGCTAAAAATTATAATCTGATAAATGATCGGAACGGAAGTCTTTTTGATCATAGCTTTAAAGCAAAAAGGATTGCCAATAGTGAAGAATTTATCCATGTTTCAAGATATATTCATATCAACCATGTGACAGCAGGAATTATTAGTTTTGAGCAGCTGTTGACTTACTCATGGAGTTCACTTCCTGTTTATTTAGCCTCAGGGAACCCTCAGGGTTCCTTACATTCCTTTGCTTCACAATTTATAAATACGAAATCTATACTCGACCACTTCAAAACTCCCGAAAAGTATCTTAAATTCTTAAAAAACAATGTAAACTACCAAAGAAAACTTCATAAAATAAAGAGATTACTATTAGATTGAGGCTAATCCGCCCTGCGGGTGGAATTTAAGGCTTTATGCAATCATCTGAAGGTTTATTCGCCCCTGGTTATCAATCTGGTTGACTTTGACTTTGACTTTCTGGCCGATTTTGACTACCTGTCCCGGATCACGGACAAAACCCCGGCCCATCTTGGAAACATGCACCAATCCTTCCTTACCCGGCAAAAACTCAACAAAAGCTCCAAAAGGCAGAATTCGTTTAACAGTGCCTTCAAATTCCTCCCCTATCTCGACTTCACGGGTGATATTTTCGATGTATCTGACAGCTTCATCAACTTTTTCCTTATCAAGACCTGTGATTGTAACTTTCCCGTCATCCGAAACATTGATATCGGTTTGGGTTTTGGCTATCAGACTTCTGATGTTTTTACCTCCCGGTCCGATAATCTCGCCGATCTTGTCCTGCGGTGGCGTCATGACAACCACTTTTGGTGCGAATTTGGATATTTCACCTCGCGGACTGGAGATTACTTTATTCATCGATTCGAGGATAGTCAATCGAGCTTTTTTGGCCTTCCCCAATACTTCTTTGATCACTTCTTCCGTTAAACCCAATATTTTGACGTCTAATTGAATTCCGGTGATTCCGGCGACAGTTCCAGCCACTTTAAAATCCATATCTCCTGAAAAATCTTCTATCCCCATGATATCTGTCAAGATTACATATTCCGTATCGGACTTGGTCATTAGTCCCATGGCAATTCCGGCTACCGGGGACTTGATGGGCACGCCCGCATCCATCAATGCCAAACTTGATCCGCAGGCTGAAGCCATGGAGGTTGAACCGTTTGACGATAAGACTTCAGATACTACTCTTATGGTGTAGGGAAATTCTTTCTCCGTAGGAAGTACCGGCTCGATTGCTTTTTCTGCCAAAGCTCCATGCCCGATCTCCCGGCGTGAAGGCCAACCTATTCTTCCGGTTTCTCCTACAGAATACGGCGGCATATAATAATGATGGATATATCTTTTAGCGACTTCTCCTTCCGGACTTTCGATTAGCTGCTCCAGCCCGGGTGCTCCCAAAGTAACAATCGATAGGACTTGAGTTTCGCCGCGTTCAAAAATAGCCGAACCGTGAGTCCGCGGTAAGATGGATGTCTCTGATCTTAATTCTCTTATCTCGTCTGGAGACCTGCCGTCGATCCGCTTTTTTGTCTTTAAAATCTGCTCTCTGATTTTTAGCTTACTTAAGTAGTCAATCGCTTTGACAATTTCTTTTCGCTCGAATTCTTTTTTATATTTTTCCATAACTTCCACAACCACTACTTCCAAAGCCTCTTCATCGTCGAACTCTTTTTCGGCTTTCTTAAGAATCATGTCGCTGATATTTTTTTGGTAGTCTTTTTTCAAAACTTTTAGAATTTTGTCGTCAATCAGTCCTTGACCTGCAACTTCCTTAACCGGTTTTATTTTCTTAGTCATTTTTTCGATAAATTCGATGATTTTCCTATTCTCGCTTTGAGCTAGTTTGATTGCTTTAAGCATGTTTTCTTCGCTCAGTTCTTCTGACTTAGCCTCGATCATGACTGCCTTGTCAATCAAAGAAGATACCACCAGATCCAAAGTTGAAAATCTTTCTTCTTCCTCCGTCGGGTTGATGATAAAACTTCCTTCACCGTTAGTCTTGATGTATCCGACTCTAATCGTGCTGATTGGCCCCTGCCAAGGTATGGGCGATAAACTTAAAGCAGCGGATGTGGCGATTGCCGAAAGAATCTCGGGAGAATTGACGCCGTCCACCGATAACAGAGTTATGATGATTTGAATCTCTTTTCTATAATTAGGCGGAAACAAAGGCCTAATGGATCTGTCTATAACTCTGGCTTTGAGAATGGCATCATCCGAGGGTCTGCCTTCGCGCTTTACCCAGCGCGATCCTTTGATCCTGCCGCCGGCATACAATTTTTCTACATACTCAACCTGAAGCGGTAAATAATCAATATCTTCGCGCTTATTACCGGATGTTACAGTCACCAATACGCAAGTTTCACCTAATTGTGCGTAGACCGACCTGGTAGCCTGATTTGCAAGTTTTCCCGTCTGCAGGGTTAGCTTATGTCCATCAATCTCAATGGAGTCTTCAATAATATTCATAAAATATTTAAGTTATACGAATCTTCTGATAGTATGCGAATGTGACTAATAAACTAATCAAGTTGAAACTCCCTGGTCTTACGATCAGGGAGTCTTTAACTACGCTTCGCCAAGAGTTGAAATCCGCCGAAGCGAAAAACTCCTTCGCTTTGATCACTTATCTAACGATAAGGGTATTTCGCGAAGGTGGAATAAAGATTCACATCATTCGTATTATAATCGGTTATTTCTTTAATCCGAGTTTATTTATTAACTTATTATACCTCATCTCATCCAACTTTTTTAGGTAATTTAGAATTCTTCTTCTTTTGGCTATAACTTTCAGAAGCCCGTGTCGAGAATGATTGTCTTTTTTATTTGAATCTAAATGCGATGTCAATTTAATTATTTTATGACTGAGAAGTGCCGCTTGAACTTCTGGAGATCCGGTATCACCCTTTTTTTGTGCGAATTCCTCGATAATTTTTTGTTTGTCATCGGGTAGCATTGTCGATTGGACTTTTTTACCTGCTTTTTTCGCAGTTGTTTTAGCCGTCTTCTTTGTGACTTTCTTAACCATAGTATAAAATTATAATCTAGAACTCAATTTCTTTCAACTGCAGAAATTATGACCAGATCAAGACGCAGAATCAGACTCGATTATTTCATTATCTTTTTTTTGCTGATAATTTTGATGTTAATCGTTTTATTCGTGCAGCCGGACAACTGGTATATAAAAATATTATTTATAATCTCACTGTCTTTATTATTCTTGCTTCTTGCAAAACTCTTTTTATCAAAAAAAATATCCCTGCTCATTTCTCTTTTTTTGCTTTCGTTGCTCTTACTCCTTGCTTATAGACTCACCGAGCCTATCAACTTCGTACTGCTGATAAGCCTTTTTATGGGAATCATCTCTCTCGTCAGATAAAAAATTTGGCAAGATCAGATAACGACAAATATCTGGTAAAATATTAGCCATGAGTAAGAGGTATTTCTATATTACAACTACCGCCCCTTATGTCAATGCCGATCCCCACATCGGCTTTGCCTTGGAATTAGTTCAGGCTGATGCCATCGCCCGATTTAAAAAACTTCAGGGTTTTACAGTAGCCTTTGGTTTTGGCACCGATGAACACGGACTTAAGATATATCGCCAAGCCCAAGAAGAAAATAAATTACCCCAAGATTACTGTGACGAACACGTGGGTAAATTCAAATCATTGGCTAAAGCCTTAAACTTAAGTACGACTCACTTCATCAGAACCACCGACCAAAAACATGTTGAAGCGGCCCAAGAATTTTGGAAAAGGTGTTTTCAAAATAATGATATTTATAAAAAAAACTACAAGGTTAAATACTGTGTCGGCTGCGAACTGGAAAAAACCGACTCCGAGTTGGAAAATAATAAATGTCCGATCCACCCCAATTTGGCTATCGAAGATTATGAAGAAGAAAACTATTTTTTTAGATTTTCTAAGTATCAGAATAGGCTTCTTCAACTTTATAATAATCGACCTGACTTTGTCATCCCGAGCAACAGACTTAAAGAAATTGAGTCATTTGTTAAAAAAGGCCTGCATGACTTCAGTATCTCCCGGCTTAAAAGCAAGATGCCTTGGGGCGTCCCGGTTCCCGGGGATAACGACCACGTCATGTATGTCTGGTTTGACGCGCTTGTCTTTTATATCTCTACCCTCGGCTGGCCTGATAGTCTTTTGGATTTTGAAAAGTTTTGGCCTGTAATTCATGTCGCAGGCAAAGATAATTTGAGACAGCAGACAGCTATCTGGCAGGCGATGCTTATTTCTGCGGGCCTACCCGGCAGCAGACAGATTTTTATCCACGGGTTTATAACTTCCGACGGTAAAAAAATGAGCAAAAGTCTGGGCAATGTCATTGACCCGTTTGAATTAGTCGAACAATATGGAGTAGACGCAGTCAGATACTATCTCCTTAAAGAAATACCTGCGGCAGACGATGGCGGTTTTTCCCATTCCAGGATGAAAGAAATATATAATGCCGATTTGGCAAATGGAATAGGCAATCTAGTTTCCCGCGTCATAAAGTTAGGAGAAGATCACAATGTAACTATATCAGACCAACCGGAAGATTCAATCGAATTGCCCGAATCTTTAAATAAAGGAGGTTTTTTTGACCACTTAGAAAAATATGAGTTTAATATGGCATTGGAGGAGATATGGAAAGACTTCAGAAATCTCGACACGGAAATCAATAGCGATAAACCTTGGGAAATGGATAAATCACAGGTTGCGGTACGGCTAAAATATTACTTAAAAGAAATAAGGAAAAGAGTAAAATTCCTCAAGCCATTTCTTCCTAATACATCAGATACTATCATGAAAATGACTCAAGGAAAAATCAAAAAAATCCCGCCGCTTTTTCCGCGATTATAATAGTCATTCCGGCTTGCTTGTCCCTCGTAGCTCTTTGAGCGTAGTGGGAACTGGAATCGTTGTTATGATAAAAATAAAGAAACGAATAAACAATTTACAAAAAAAAGTTACCTCCAAAATCAAAAAATCCAGGCACAATAAAAAAATCTACTCGTTTTTAGCTTACGGTTCAATCTTGTCAGGCGTAATATTTATTTATTTCTATATCTTCTTCCAATTGCCCACTCCTGCCAGTCTCAAAGATTATAAATCCATCCCTCTCTCCACTCATATACTTGACCGCAATGGTAGATTGCTTTTTGAAATTTTTAAAGACCAAAAAAGAACTGCAGTAAAAGTCAAAGACCTGCCCGAATATGTCAAACAAGCTACAATTGCCGTAGAGGACAAAGACTTCTATAAACACGGGGGTGTCTCTTTTTTTGGCGGAATCCTTCGGGCAATCAAGGATACCGTCCTAAAAAGAAGACTGCAGGGCGGATCTACCATTACCCAGCAATTGGTCAAAAGTGCGCTTTTGACTCCGGAGCGAACAGTAAGGAGAAAACTGAGAGAGATTGTCTTAGCTTATTGGACGGAAGCGATATTCAGTAAGGATGAAATTTTGGAGCTTTATCTCAATCAAGTTCCTTATGGAGGATCAGCTTATGGAGTTGAAGAAGCGGCCCAGAATTATTTTGGCAAAAAAGCCAAAGACCTAAAACTTGAAGAGGCAGCCTTCCTCGCCGGACTTCCCCAAGCTCCTTCCTTATATTCTCCTTATACTAATCCCGACCGGGCTCAAAAAAGAAGAAGTGAAGTATTAAAAGCCATGCTGGAAGAAAAATATATAGAGCAAAAACAGTACGACACCTTCTCCCGGCAAAAACTCAATATCAAACCCATAAAAAGAAAAATCAAAGCCCCTCATTTTACTTTCTATGTCAAATCACAGTTGGAAGAACTATACGGTATAAAACAAGTCGAGGAGGGAGGTCTGCGTGTCACAACCTCACTTGATCTTGACTTCCAGGAAGAAGCAGAAAAAATTCTGCGCGAGGAACTCGAGGAAATCAAAAATTTAAGAGTCTCAAATGGCGCGGCGCTTGTCACCAGGCCTCCAACCGGCGAAATTTTGGCTATGGTCGGATCAGTTGACTATTTTGCTACGCCCTCCGGCGCCTTTAATGTCACGACTGCCCTTAGACAACCCGGGTCGGCCATAAAACCTGTAAATTACGCTATAGGTATTGAACAAAAAATAGTTACTCCTGCTACTGTCTTTTTGGATATACCTACATGTTTTTTTGCCGCCGGACAACCGACCAAATATTGCCCCCGCAATTATGACGGGGTCTTTCACGGCCCGACTCAGCTTCGCTTTGCCCTTGGCAACTCTTACAATATCCCTGCGGTCAAAATGCTTGCTATAAATGGAGTGGAGAACTTCATCGCCTCCTCCTCTGCCTTTACCATGACGACCTTCAAAGATCCGAAAAAATACGGGTTGTCGCTGACTTTGGGCGGTGGCGAGGTCAGGATGACCGAGATGGCTCAAGCCTTCTCCTCCTTTGCCAACCGCGGAATTCCCAAAAAACTCATTGCCATTATTGAAGTCAAGGACAAACAGGGAAAAATTCTTTATCAGTATAAAGACCCCAATTTTGTCAAAGATCTGAATAAGGAATTAAAAAGCCCCAATTTTTTTGCCATTCAAGGCAATCCTGCAATAAGTTCCGAGACTGCTTTTATCATCTCCCATATTCTTTTGGATAATAACGCCAGATCGGCCGCCTTTGGCGCATCTTCGTATCTTAATATCCGCAATCATGCCGTCTCGGTCAAGACCGGTACCACCAACGATAAAAAAGATAATTGGACCATCGGCTATACTCCTAACTTCCTAACCGCAGTCTGGGTCGGCAACAACGACAATACCCCCATGCATCCATACCTTACGTCAGGCGTCACAGGAGCAGCCCCGATCTGGAATCGGATCATGACAAACGTCCTGGCAAATCAAACTGACCTTTGGCCGGTTAGACCACAGGATGTAGTCGGAAAACAGGTCTGCTGGGAGACTGGAGTCGCAATGACTAAAAAAGAAGACGGGTCAGAAAGTTGTCAATCGCGCTTTGAATACTTTATTAAAGGAACGGAGAATCTCGCAGACCAAATCACGGCCGAAAAAACCCATGTTCCCGTCAGCCGTGATACCGGCAAGATGACTACTGTCGAAGACCCGGCTCACGAAATGCAGGAAAAGACTATATTCAAAGACGCTTTCTCCTCGGTTTGTCTCGACTGTACACCCGATTATCCCGTCCCTAACCAATCGCCCACCCCAACTCCTTAGTTAAAAAATGTTTTAATAATCTAGTTAGTTTTAATTCTTATTAAAGTTTGATATACCCGTCTTCGTTGATTTTGCAAATTGTCAACTAAAGTCATCTTATCAAATCATCTTAGAGGGGGTATATACTGATTGCGATTTCAATTAATAGAAGTATAATATAGCTAAATATGATTAAGCGTGTTTTATCGGGAATTCGAGCAACCGGCAGGCTGCATCTTGGGAATTATTTGGGCGCGGTTAAGGGAATGCTGGAACTGCAGAATGATCCCGGATACGAAACCCTCTTTATGGTAGCCGATATTCATACTATTACTACTCCGTTCAATATAGATGAATTAAGAAAAAACAGAAGGGAAGTAATCACTGATTATCTTGCGGCCGGATTAAATCCAGAAAAAAGTATTATTTTCCTGCAATCTGAAGTAAGCGAGCATATAGAATTGGCATTCTATTTTTCTTCTGTTACAACCATTGCCCGTATGCAACATTTACCAACTTATAAAGATAAAGTTAAACAACACCCCGGTCATAATACTATGGCGCTTCTCAATTACCCTGTCCTTATGGCAGCAGATATCTTAATTTATAAAGCAAGTTTGGTACCCGTCGGCATAGATCAGGAACCGCATTTGGAAGTAACCCGTGAAATTGCCAGAAAAATGAATCAACAATACGGTACGGATTTTCCCGAACCGGTACGATTTGCCACCAAAGGCGAATATATCCCCTCGCTTAAAGGTGAGGGAAAAATGAGTAAATCTGTTGAAGGAAGCTATATTAATATGACTGACGATTTAGACACTATTAAAATTAAACTTTCAAAAGTACCTACTGATTCGGGTAAAGAAGGTGGGCCAATTCCGAAAATTGGAGGCGTGAGAAGTTTGTATGAACTATACAAACTTTTTGCTCCTGAAAAATTTGACGAAGATTTTACTAAACCCTACGAATCAGGCCTAATTAGATATCAATCGTTAAAAAATCATCTTGCGGAAATAACATACAAGGAATTAAAACCCATTCAGGAAAAGAGGAAAAAATTAGAAACAGATATAGCTTTTGTTGATAATGTCATAAAAGAAGGCGCCGAAAAAGCCCGCACAATCGCTTCCAAAACCGTCAACGAAGTCCGCCAGAAAATGGGTCTTTTATAGCTTTTTTATAGCGTCCCAGCCATCCAATATTAACCTGCCAGGTTCATATTGGACTATGGCAACAATCTGAATATTAATGAAAATCAAGTAGATTTTTTAATTTCCTTGTTGAATTTCTTACGTTTTCCGAATCAAACAAAAAAGTATTCCATCCGATTTTTTTGGCTCCCTCGATAAAATTTTCCTGGTCATCGACAAAAAATATTTCTTCCGGTTTTAAGTTTACTTTTTTCGTTGCTAATTCATAGATTTCCTTTTCCGGTTTTCTTAAGCCTGTTTCATAAGAAGTTATAATTGACGAATAGGCAACATCGGGAATTAAATTTTTTTCTCGTAAAAGCGGCGTCATTCCTTTATATAAATTGGTCAGCAATCCAATCTTATATTTACTGATAAATTTTTTTACAATTGCATGAGTCGTTTTTATTGGCCTATAGTCTTCAATCCAGCTTTTTAAAAAATCAAAATCCGCACCTTCTTTTATCTTCAGCTTTTTTCTTACTAAATGCCAGAATTCTTGGGGATGGATTTTACCTCTAGTTACTGAGTCCTCATTATTCAGCCAAACATCCATAAACTCTGAATGTGGAATGTTAAATTTGCTTGTTGCGCCTTTAAAAGCATCTTTATAATCAATTAAAACCCCACCGACATCAAAATAGATAAATTTTATTTCAGCCATGCAGGCAGTATAACAATTTTATGCTAAAATATCCCCGATGGCTACTCCGCTGGCTGACCAGCTCAGACCGAAAAATCTGGAAGAATTTGTCGGACAGGAACACCTGGTGGGAAAACACGGCCCGATCAGAAAAATGCTTGAGAATAAAATGGTTACCTCGATGATTTTGTGGGGCCCTCCCGGTTGCGGCAAAACTTCGCTTGCTAAATTGATCGCTCGCTATGTCAACTCGGACTACATTGCTTTTTCCGCCGTCACCAGCGGAGTCGCCGAGGTCAGAAAAATCGTGGCACGGGCAAAAGAGCGTAGAAACGCGATGCTTCGCGTCTCTACCATATTATTTGTCGACGAGATACATCGCTTTAACAAAGCGCAACAGGATGCATTTTTACCTCATGTTGAGGACGGAACGATTGTTTTAATCGGCGCAACCACCGAGAATCCCGGCTTTGAAATCAATGCCCCCCTCATCTCCCGCAGTCAAGTCTATGTTTTTTACTCTCTAACGGATAATGAACTGGAAAAAATTGCCGAGCGGGTAATAAAACTTTATCCTAAATGCAAATGGCAACCGGTCGCAATAAAACACTTGATTGCGATGTCCAACGGCGATGCCAGAACCCTGATCAATGCGATAGAATTAGCCGCTTCCATCAGCAAAAATATCTCTCTCAAAATAGCCGAAGAAGCGATCCAAAGAAAAGCAATTTTTTATGACAAAAAAGGCGACTGGCATTACGATACCATTTCTGCTTTTATAAAAAGCATGCGGGGAAGCGACCCCGATGCGACTTTGCATTATCTGGCCCGCATGATCAAAGCCGGCGAAGATCCTGTCTTTATCGCCAGACGCATGCTCATTTTCGCCTCGGAAGACATCGGTAATGCCCAACCCACAGCTTTGGTTCTTGCTACCTCCTGCATGCAGGCAGTCCACATGATCGGCATACCTGAGTCTTCCCTGATTTTAGCGCAGACAGCATCCTATCTTGCCACGGCAAAAAAATCTATTGCTTCAACTATAGGAATTTCCCGAGCTTTATCAGATATCGATGAGAAAAACTTGGATCTGATTCCCTTGCATTTAAGAAACCCCGTCAATAAAGTGATGAAATCTTTTGGTTATGGCAAAAACCATACCCGTTATCCGTGGTTGCGGGAAAAACAAACCGGAAAGAAAATAATTCAAGAATATCTGCCAAAAAACCTAAGAGGGACAAAATACTACATTCCGGACTGGAAATAAGTTCTCAATAATTTGACTTCCACGAAAATCTTGGTATAATAACAAATTACGATGAAATTAGAAGTCAACCAATCCAGTTTATACCATTATCATGGCCTTCCTGGGGAGGTTGGTATTTTTTTGGCAAAAAATTTGCCTTAAAAAAATAACTTAGGTTATCAAATACTGACCTCCCGCAAGGGAGGTTTTTTTATTGGCTAAATTTGAAATTGCTAACTATGAGCGAACGACAAAAAAAATTAAAATTAGAACCCGGCATAGATGTTGAGGCTCGAAGCGGTTTTACAAAAACCGTAACTTTGTTGTCTCGACAATTTTATCAATCTGTTCTTGTGGATAATCCAAATACTTATGCTGTTATCGGAGATTCTCTTCGCCTGAGCTTGCCATTTTTGAACGCTGTGACAAACGGAGACATAGCTTCTGCCAAAAGATCAGAAAGATCAGATCAGAACATCATTAAAACTGGAGTTGAGATTCTCCCGTTCGAGCAAGTTTTAGCCGGAAAAGAATGCCTAGATAGGTTCATCGACATTGCCAGTGCGGATATCCCGTTTAAAACAACCCGAAGACTTAAACCTTACCTGCCTGTTGAATTGCCGGACACGCGCGAAGGACTTTTTGTATTGAGGGAAATTGCTAAGGAAGTAAAAAAACGGCTCGGTTCGAGTTCAACTGTTCCCGGCTTATCCGATAACCTAAAGACATTGGAACAAGCACTTGGTGTACTGGAGAAGGATTTGATTGACTCTGCATTAAAGGATTTCAATATTAGTTCAATGATTTTCCAGACGGCACATTCCATAGCACGTGCAGACTTAGCCGTTGCAGTACAAAAAGATGATGTGGAATTTCTGGATGGACTAAGAATCGAGGTTGCCCAAAAAAAAATAGCAGCGCTTAGGAATATTAAGTCTCCAGAGATTATTGGCGGCGAAGAAAGGGAATTCTCCCAACTGGATAAAGAACTTAATAGAATTATCCTTGAAGAAAACTTAACCGAGAGACGTTCTGAGGGAAGGGAAAACCTGAATCAAATCATAGGTCAAAGAAAAACTGAGGCTCTGAAGGCGATTGTCAGACGAAGAGGACTAAGAAGAGTGGCAACGCTTATGTTATCGGACAAGGAACTTCTGGAAATGTCAGCAAAAATTAGCGGATTATCACAAGAGAAGATTTTGGAAATGGAGGATGAAGAAGGAAGAAAAAAAAGAGTAAGGATAGCCGGTCAACTTGTTGATACGCCAAAAAGAAAATTGTTTAAACTCGGCTTTTCAGTATTTCCTGACTTTGAAAAAATATTTGCTGAAGAAAGGCAGAAATTAGATCAAATTCTACAGTTAGATGACCCTCTTCTTTTTTGTGCTCAACTGAATTCAGGAGAATTTGAACAAATAAAAAAAATCCTTCCCAATATTTTTAGAAGGGAGATAACCGCAGATAATAAAGCGCTTTTTACTTTGGCAAAAGATGTACTGCAAAAAAGATTGGCTGAAGAAACCACTGATACTGAACTTGTTGAGCGCTTGGCTAACAAGCTTTTTGAGCCACTTCTAGATAAGATCAGCCAACAAACGGTTGATCAGGCTGTTTCATTTCTCAAAATTGATCAGCAGGCTTTAATCAATAACCCCCTTTTACTGTTTACCCTGTCGGAGAAAATCTTGTTTGAAGCTCAACAAAATATTGACGGATGCCTGTCTGAGCTAATCAGTTCTGCCGAACAGAAATTCCGACAAGCCAACCAAATGCCAGCTGAGGTAGTTACTAAACTTAACATTGCATTTCGGCAAGTACCTGGTAGTTTGAATAAAGCCTTGGAACAATCTATTCTATTGCGCGAACGAAAAAGATTAGGCCCAACTGCTTCCAGGGATGACATCTCCTCAACTGACGGACCCTTTCATTTTTTTCCAGAATATAGAACTCTTTACCCTAAGGTAATTTTACAAGCACTGACCAACTTATATTTTGAGTACAACCAATCTTTTGATCAACTGGTCGCGGCAAATAAAGAGTGGGATACAGATTATCAATTTTGTCTTACTGGTCCTGACGGGTTCCCGAATAATTACTTTGTCCAAGTCGACATGGTTGGTTTGCCTGATCGCTATTTACTGGAAGCCGAAAAACTTGGCGTGCGACAAGTTCAGGACGATCTAAGAAGGAGAATTTTTGAGATTGAAAATTCTGTTGCGATGTACCAACTATTGATGAAAATTTCTTCACGTGATGGATTGCAGTCAAATTTTGATTTGCAGTTCCGCGAAAGTCTTGACGAAATTAGAAGACTCTTTGGCAAACCGATTGCATTGCTCGCAGTAACCGATGCCAAATATGAATTGATGAAGGGATCGGAGTTTGGTAGGTTGGTAGGCGAGTCTTTAACTGATTCGGAAGTGACCGAGATGAGTGGTTTTGATAAGTTTTTTTCTCCAGCTGAGTTTACGGAATATTTGCAAAAAAACGGAGATCTGTGTGATTATTTGTTATACGTTCGGTCGTCAGAACCTGTTGCCAAGCTTAGAAATCCACATCTGGTAATTGGTCAACCTTTGCTGACTAACTCCAAGCTTCGACGGATAATAAAAGCGAACACAATTACATTGAATATCGATCGACCTGACTGGGATATCGGTTCCCCAAGACGAATCAATGATACAAAGGCTTATCTCACTTCAATGGGTATGGCATTCCCGATATTTTCTTTAAAAGATTTAAAATCTCCCGATTTAGGCGTATTTTTACAATCTCAAGGATTGAACGAAGTTAAAATCGCTTCAGGTCAAATTACTCTTAGAGCCAAACCTATGCAATCTAGTTACGGCTGTTATGGACATTTAATAGGAAAATTAACTGACAAAGGATTTAAACAGAAACTTTTAACAAATTTACGGAAAAGGGGACCTTATGTCATACAACCCGAGATTGCTAATGCTACTATAGTAAATGAGTCCGACGGAAATGTATACGTTTTTATTGACAGAAATTTTTTTTCCCTTGTTAACGGGAACCCCAGATTTCTCGGCGGTGAGCGGACATTGATGCTGGCAGATTCAAACGAAGCTGTAAGGGGCAGGATTCACGGAAATGAATCTACTATAACTGCAGAGGTATTCTAATTATGCTAAATAAAATTCTGTCTCTTAGCAAAAGATTAATTTCGATTAAATCAACGCCTGACAACCGTCAAGCTTTAGAAAGATGCCTGAAAATTGCAATATCTAAGGTAAAGGGTTATACGATTGAACCATTCGAATCTAATAGATTCAAAAGTATTCTGGTTTATTCTGCCAAAAAAAGACCAAAAAAATTCAAGGTTATACTTAATGGGCATTTGGATATAATCCCAGGAAAGGAATATCAATATAATCCTAAGGTAATAAGAAATAGATTATACGGAGTTGGTTCTATGGACATGAAGGCTAATATCTCCTGCCTAATATATGTTTTTAACGAAGCAGCAAAAAAAGTAAATTATCCGCTTGGTTTGCAGCTGGTAACTGACGAAGAGACAGGTGGATTCAACGGTACAAAATTCCAAATAGAAAAAGGGGTTAAAGCAGATTTTGTTATAGCCGGCGAGTCAACCAATTTAAATATCGTGAATAAAGCCAAAGGAATTTTGTGGTTAAAGATTTTTACACAAGGTAAAACTGCTCATAGCGCTTATCCATGGAAAGGGAAAAATGCGATCTGGAAAATGCAAAAATTTCTTACTCTTTTGGAGGAGGAATATCCAGTCCCCGATCAAGAAGATTGGATAACGACAATAAACTTAAGCAGAATCAATACCAATAATCATACATTTAATAAAATTCCCGACGATTGTGAAATCTGGCTTGATATTCGCTATATTCCAAAAAACTCAGATATTATAGTCAGAAATATAAAAAAATTATTACCAAAAGGTTTTAAAATGAAAATTATTGAAAAAGAACCGGCTCTATCAGTAAACGAAAATAATCAATTTATCCAAATACTCAGAAAAACAACTCAAAGAATAACTAAAAAACAAGCAATTTTATATGGAGCACAAGGATCTTCCGATGTAAGACATTACGCAAAAATAAATTGCCCGGGCATTGAATTTGGGCCGGTTGGAGGCGGCATCGGAAGCGATAAGGAATGGATAGAGATTCCCAGTCTTATAAACTATGTAAAGATTCTCCAGGATTTTTTGCTGACTGTTAAGGATTAAATGCCTCTTGTCCTTCTTCCCCAACTAATTTCCGTTTATTTTATTTCATTTTTTTTATAGAAATTATTTAGTATAATTTTCAAATGATGATTCCCGTTCAAAAGATTAAGAAAGTTAAGACAGAAAAAGCCAAAAAGGTCAAAACGTTCGATATTAAAACCAGGAATGAAAACGGTTTCCTGCTTGAAATGTTCAAAGGTAATAACGGCAAAAAAACCGAGGTCTACTTAAGCTGCGCTAAGCCCGGCGCCTTCAAAGGTTATCATCTTCACAAACTCAGAGCAGCAAGATACGTCTGCCTCAAAGGAAAAATGAAAATCATTCTTTATATCAACGGTAAAAAAGAGGAACATATATTGACTCCCGAAAATCAAATCAGGTTATACATTCCCGCAAATATTCCCACTGCGCTGGTAAACTTTGGGAACGAAGACGGATGGCTGGTCAATTACCCCGATCCTCCCTACGATCCTGATCTTAAAGACGAGCAGGTAGACTTCACTCAAGAAGAGCTGGACAGCGGCGAGTATTTAAGAAAACTTTGATTATACTTCTATTGATTGAGATTGCAATCAGTATATACCCCTCTAAGTTGATTTAATAAGATATTTTTAGTTGAAAATTT
>MGAN01000001.1 GCA_001789745.1 Candidatus Roizmanbacteria bacterium RIFCSPLOWO2_01_FULL_40_13 | reverse complement strand
AGAAGGTTTACAAAATTTACAGATTGTAGCCGTAGATTCAGCTATCTTAACGGTAAAAGAGGGGTAGACTTAACAAAAAAAGAGCGGATTGATTTACCGCTCCTTTTCTAACTCACAGGTGACAAATTTGTTACGGTGCTGGAAGCTGGAAGATACAGATTTGCCGGAAAGGTCAAAACTCCGGATTTTATTTTCCGGTTAATCTGATTTGCAGATTTTCCGGGACTTTGAATATTTATGAGTCTTATTCTACAATCTCAACACTATTCAGGAGCCTGGTGAATACCGCCTGTCCCTCGGCCGGGAAAATATTGTTGACGTGGAGGATCTTATTTGATTCTCCCGGTATCTCAAAAAAGTAATTGTTGGTGCCAACGGAGTCGTCTCCGGTAATATATTTGACTCTCCATCCCTCGAGACCTTGATCGGTTGTAAATTCTTCGATCTCGCTCACTCCCTTCAAACCATCGAAGAAGGTGTGGTAATTTCGTACAAACCCTTCCTGATTTCCTCTGTATTTGGGGTCGTAATTTGAGATCGTCTCAACCAAAACCATCAGATTAAGTTGGGCCGGGACTGCGGCAATGTCAAAAGTGACTGCATCGTTAACGTCACCCGGGAAAACCAAAGGATACAACTCCGTAGGATGCTTATACTTATACTGTCCTTGTGCGCTGACAAAATCGACCCAGTCGGCTGACTCTGCCATCTTGGCATAATCGTAACTTGGCCTTTGAGCTTGAGGAGTTGTTTCTTCCCCGGTGTAGTTTAATCCGGCTGGAAAGACCGTTTCTCCCTTACCTTTCTTGCTCACCCACCAATAAATCCCTCCGACAAGCAGGAGGAATACTATCAGTACGACAATGCTTAATGCGGTTAATGAACCCTTGTCTTCTGCCTCTTTTGTGGTTTTTGCGTCTTGCATAGTTTGTTAGTTTTTAAAAAAATTCTAATACCTTTTAACTATAAAGAATTTTAAAATCAATGTCAATATAATATTGGTTCTATTTTTTTACTCTGAACACAATCACATCCTTATTTCTATAAACCTCCTGCAAAAAAGGGTAGCGTAAAAGAGGATCTATTTTAAATCCCTCCATCGAAGTCAATATAATATAACCGATATTATTTCTATTCAAAATTGCTTCTGCTTCTTGGGCTTTAATCCAACCGTTATAAAAATGGCTGACTGTGGTTTGCCTTTCTTCATAATCGGGGGTGAATGAATGTCTGCCTAAATAAACTTTTTTATCGACAAAGATGGGCAAAATCGCTCCCATAAAAACACTTGGAGTAGTTAAGACGGCCTTATTATCCTTAACAGAATCTATAAATTGGAACCCCTCGACAATATTTTTTTTTAAATAAACAGTCTCGGTGAAAATATTTTTATCAATCAGACGAACATAAAAAGTGAGTATATTGGCGGGAAGAAAAAGCAACAATATTATTATGGCTCCAGGAAAAACTATCCATTTCCCCATCTTGGGTAAAAGGCGCCCGATTTGAATCATGCCCAGTAAAGATAAGACTCCAAAAAATAAATAACTTAGAGGGGTGAGAAATCTCAGATTATGACTGCCTAAATAATAGGCTAAATTGGTTGAAAATAAAAAATAAGAGGAGACCACAAATAAAAAAAGCAGCCAACGAGTAGGCGACAATTTCTTAAAATAGAGCCAAAGGCCAAAAGGAACAAACACGAGGATTGGCCCTGTTGTCAAAAGAATATCTTTCAAAGATGGGTGTAACTGATAACCTTGATCAGCCCGGCTGCTCAACAGCAACATCGGTATTTGCTGATGATGCATTTTCAATAATACGGCCGCCGGCACAACCAAAAATAAAATTATAAAAATATATAACAAACCTTGAAACTTTAATCTAAATATGTGAAGCAAACCAATGACTATAAGAGCGATAAGAAAAATGAGCGCCTGAAAAGGCGAAAATGTAAGCATGAAAATGATGATGAAAGCCTGCAAAACCGCAGTTAACAGAGCCTGACCTAAGCTGATATCTTCGATCTTATCAAGAGTTTTCCCGACGAGCAAAATTAAAACTAAAGAAAACACCATGCCTAGAAGGTGATGCGGAATCGGGTCAAAACGGTCAAAAAATGTCGCCGGCGACTGCCAAAAATTAAAAGGGATAATCGGAAAGCTGCCTTTTACATTACTCAATTTAAAAAAAGGCCCGGCCGATAAACTAAAAATAAGGGCGGCCAACTGGATTAAAAAATGGCTATCTGATAATATTCTCCTGATGATAAAATACATTAACCAAATGCTGATAAACGACAGTAAAAAAATCGTGACGGCGTAAACTATCATCGGCGAAAGATGGAAAAAGCTGGCAAATTTTCCATAGAAGATATATTGCCACCAAGCCATGATTGTTTTTGAGGAGTCCTTGACAGAGTAAGGATTCTCAAAAAACCAGTTTCCCCTCATTCCTTGGGCAATTCCTCCTACAAAGACAAAATAATCAAGATAATAGTGGGGTATCCAAAGATAAATCGAATCAGCCGGCGTCTTAGCATAACCTATGACAAGATGCAAAATAGAAAGTAAACCAGCGATAAATGAAGTACAGAAAATGACAATCTGACTTTGCCTTAATTTAATACCCCTAAACATAGATTATCTTTTTTTAAAAATAAAAATGCCTAAAAAGCTAACCGCCAATAGAGTGATGATCGCTCCAATAATAAGGCTTTCCGGTAAATAATACATATCAAGCCGGTACTTCCCGGCAGGCACGATAATGCCACTCAAGGCATAATCGACTCTGATAATCGGGAGGCTCTGCTTTCCGTTTAATTTTGCTTTCCAGCCGGGATAATATAGATCCGAAGTCAAAAGAACTCCCGGAGATGCCGTCTCAACTTCAAACATTGTTTTACCGGAAGACCGGGAAAGAACGTTCACTTCAGAAAGAATTGCTTTATTTGTACTCGGAATACTTTTGAGCAATTTGGATGTCTTTTCGTCAACGACTACTTCATTGTCATATTTGAAGTCAAAAGATCTCATGTAACTTGCTATCGAATCGTTATTCGCCTTTGTGATTACCTTGTAGATCATCGTCCCCTTCGGCATTGCTTTAACGTTCTCATACAAGTTGAATCGTTCTGTCTTGAGCAGGGTACGAAACCGTTCGGGATCTAAACTGCTCAGATCTGGCTCATAAGGCAGCATAAGAAAATACCGAGTTGATAAAAGATCCAAAAGAGGCGAATTATAATTGTCAATCACGACATCGATCGGCCTTGATGAAAAAGGGACAATCGTTCGGCCATCAATGATGCTGGCCAAGTCGGCGTACGATTTAAGAAGCAAAGTGTCGGAACCTTTTAGGCTTTCGATTCTTTGAGACATGGCCGCATTTGGATCAAAAAGACTCATCAGATTGCTCCAATCTGTGTAGGCCCCATAACTATGATAAAAACGATAATTATTGTCAAATTTTTGAATTGCCGTCTCAAGCTTAGGATCAGTCGGATAGACTCGCTGGTTGTCAGTTAAGATATACTGCCCTCCAAAAGATAAAAAATCGACTGTTATTAAAATTGAAATAGCCAGTTTTAAAATATTAAATTTCACTTTCGCTAAACCGTAGGCGGCCAAAAAGCTTAAGGAAAATAAGGTCAATAAAAGATAGTGTGAAGGAACACGAAAAAGCTTAAACAAGGGAATATATTGCCAGAATAATCGATATAATTTGAAAGGAAGAAACTCGCCAAAACTTAAAATAAAACCTATCATGCCCAATATTGCTAGAGACAAAATTAAAAGACTTACCTTTTTGCCGGATTTTAAGATAAATACATAGACTAAAGCAAAACTTATAAAAATGCTAAAAAGAAGTTTTTGAAAGAGCTCTAAAGAAGGTAAAGGAAACAATTGATGGAATTGAACTGTGCTCGCGATAACTACATAAATAATAGTCAAAAATATAAGGCCGGCGTAAGAAATTGAAACTGACTTCAAAAAACCGAAGATCGCCAAACCGATGCTGGCGGCGCCGAAATAATTCAGATATTCCCATAACGGATATGTCGATCCGAGATGCTGTCTATAAACGTTGGGCGAGATAAGATTTTTCAGGTGCTCGGGCGTCAGCGAAAAACTGACCGACTCCTCATATGACATGCCTTGAGCCCTGGTTGTCTGACCAACAAACTCCAGACTTGGCAGAAGCTGAACTGCGTCAATTAAAAATGCTAATCCAACAATGAAAGCAAACGTTTTTACTAAAACGACAGCCCTTTTTTTATCCTCTTTAAATTTCTTTATAAACAGCAAAAAAAAGACTAAGACTAAAGATAAAATAATGTAGGCGGTATTCTCTGGAAAACCGGCCAGTATAAGAAGAGCCAAAATAACGGCCGCTTTGCTTATTGACCTGGTATCTGGGGTTTGAACTGCTATGTAGCTTGAAAGAAAAACTAGGGGAAAATATGCCGCCGAAAGAATGGAAGACAGATGTCCAGCATAGATCTTGGCCATCATATATCCGCTTAAGGAAAAGATTACACCGGCGATAAATGAAGCATATCTGTCTTTGACAAAATAATATGCCAATCTTTCCATCCCGATTGCGGCCATAAAGAGATGAATTACGATAATTAACACCGTCGCATAATGAACCGGGGAAAAAAGATAAAGAATATTGGTTGGATAAAAAATGGCCGATACCGGGTGAGCCAGATATGGCTGCCCGCTATTGATAAACGGGTTCCAAAGAGGCAACCTGCCTAGCTTCATCTCAGCCGCTTCAAACGAATCCCAATGCATATTGGCCAGCTTAAAGTCAATGCCTGCCAAATTCTTCTGAGGATTGAATAGCGGCTCTTTAAATAAAAAAACTGCCAGTATGAGAAATATAAAAGGACCAATTAGTTTTCTTGGCACAGTTTTTTTAATCCTTTACCTTGAATATAATAATGTCTTTATTTCGATAGATCTCCTCTAAAAAGGGATAGCGGAAAAGAACTTGAACATTATACCCCTCAATAGAAGTCAAAACTACAGTGTCTATTTTGTTATTATGCAAAAAACTCAAAGCGTCTTCATTGCTCATCGCCCCAAGGTAAAAATTGCTGGTTCTGATATTTTTCTCAAGATAATTTGGCGTTATGTTTGGTCTTGCTACATAAACATGTCTCTTAGCGAAGATGGGGAAAACCGAGCCGAGAAGCTGTGAAGGAGTCAGCAGGACTACCGTGTCTCCATGTAAACCTCCTACAAACTTAAATCCGTCTATGATGCCCTTTGGTAAATAACTGATTGGCGAAAAAAGATGATCGTCATTCATGATAATTTTAAAAGCTTGAAGATTGGCCGGAAGGTATAAAAGCAATAATAGGATTACCAGGACAAAAAGAGGTCTTATTTTTTTAAACCCGCCAACAGCCAAGACCCCAAACAAAATAAAACTCAACGGAGTCAAAAATCTGGAATTGGTTGTTCCCAGAAGTTTTGGAATAGGTGAGTAAAACAATCCGTAACTTGAAATAACCAGGGTTATAAATAATATTCTGACAGGCGTCAATTTCTTCAGATAACCCCTTACCCCAAGTATTGCTGCTGCCACTATCGGACCGATCGTCAGAAACATGAGACTAAACGGGGGCTTTTCCTGCCAGGCTGATTCATATTGAGAGACAACCGCATAACTTGTGGTTGCGAGATAGTTTTTAACGGCCAATCCGGCCGGGATAACCAATGTAAATAATAACAGCAGAAACAAAATCAATTTTCCCGGATGATGATGCTTTTTTAAAACTCCGGTAATCAAAATTATTATTGAAGTTAATCCTATCGCGGCACAAAGCAATACCGTTGAGGAGGGGGAAAAGATCAGTAGATATATCATAATCAAACCTGCAGCTAACGATCTTGATGCCACCTGCTTCAGCTGAAGCTTGCTCAAATTGGCCAGGGTGTCACCAACCAGAAAGATCACAACCAGCATGAGGATTTTGGCTAACGTATGATAGGGAACTGCTCCGTATCGCTCCCAGAAATTATTTCCGTCATTCCAAAAACCGAAGTTGGAAATAGCAAATCCCGACCGGGTCATTTCTAGGGAAAAAAAGGGAGCGGCAAATACCGTCAGTAGAAAAGCTGCCATTTTTTTAATTTGTGTCGAGTCGGGAAGTAATTTTTCAATCGCCATATAAGAGAGAAAGACGAAGCTAAAAGTAAATGCAAAGACGAAAAACCAGTAAGCGGCAAAAGGACCCAAAAACAATAACTTGCCGATCTTTCCGTAAAGCAAAAATTGCCAGATACCAAGAAAGGTCCGGCTGGGATCATCGGTTGCGAAGTAGTTCTGCCATATCCACTCTCCCCGCTGACCTTGAGCTATAGCCTGAACATATTCAAAATAGTCAAGATAATAGTGTCCTGTCCATAAGAAAACTGTTCCGGGCGGAGTCTTGGCATAGCCTATAAAAACATGCAACATGTTCAGGACCGCCACGATAAAAGAAATCACGATCACCAGCGAATAGTTTTTCCATAACTTTTTCAACATATATTAAACAATATCTAATTTCCTAAAAAATTAAAAGGTTGACAAATTAAATTTAATCTGGTTGCCGCAACCCGAATTCCAACCGCAGCGGTTGGAATTCGGACTGGCAAATCAATCTATCTTTATACATATATATTCGCAAGGGGGCTGAATTAAATTGAAATTTAAAGCATAATAAATGCTACAATCTATAAATGCGGCGGAATATTTGGATTATTTTGGCTCTAGTTATTTCTTTTCTTTTCCTGCTGGCAAGCTATATTCCCAATTTCTATGAGGCCTCAATCGCTCATCTTTTACCTGATATGCGGGTTATGACTCCGGCCGAACATATGTATACATACGATTACAATGTCTACCTCTCCAAGATCCTGCAGGGAAAAGAAGGCGGATGGACAGTGGTTGATAAATATGACAACAACCCCAATCAAAAAGGTGTATTCCTCCAGATGCTTTACCTTCTTGCCGGCAAAGCCGGCGGATTATTGAATTTTTCTCCCGGCTTGACTTTCCATGTTTTGCGAACAGTCTTAAGCGCGTTTTGGATTTTGACAATTGTTTATCTAAATATATATTTTCTTGGTGATCGAGACACGAAACATCGCGTCTCTGCATTCATCGGCATCTTACTGTCCCTTTTTGCCGCCAGTTGGCCTGTCGTCTACGACTATCTTGGGCAGACCTGGGTCGGCATGCATATGTCCTGGTGGCAGGAGCTGGATGTGCTAAAAAGAATAAGCTACATCCCGCACTACACTGCAAATTACATCATAATCGCAATACTTACAATATTGCTCTCTAAACTCGAATTTCGAAACTCGAAATACCCGCACACCTCCCCACACCTCCCCTCCTTAAACAAGGAGGGGAGAAATGGGTGGTCAGATATTTTAAATATTAAAAATTTGATTTTAGAATTTATTTCGAATTTAGGATTTAGGAGTTCGGATTTTAAAATTATATGCATATTGTTGTTCGTGTCATTTTTTATCCATCCCGCCTCCGGCCTGCTCTTCATCATCTCCTGGTGCATATACTTTTTAATAAGATTTATCCAGCGTCCAACTTCCAATTTTCAATTTCTTCCTAAAATCTTTTTTCAAACTGTAATTCTATTTTCTGTCGCTGCGATTCCTTTACTCTATTTTCAATACATCACCTCAAGCTATCCATGGAAATCTTTGCTAGATTTCGACAAACTCTACCGCTATCCGGTCAATATTAAAGAATACGTTCTGGCTCTGGGACCGGTCTTTTTCACCGGCGCCATGGGAGGAATCTTGGCACTGCTTAAAAAAGAGCAAAAATTCCTGCCTCTGGTCACTTGGATTTTGGGAGCTTTTCTTGCAATTTTTGCCTTCAAGAAATTCCCCTTCCAGTCGGAACTCCGCTTCGTCCAGACTGCCAACCATATTCCGCTGGCAATATTAACGGTATATTTTTTTACAAATATGGTAAAGACGCATCGCAATGCGTCTCTACGGCATTTAATAAAATCCGTTATCGTAACGATTGTTATTTTTGTTATTACGCTGGGCCTAATTCAATCCTACTTCTCCATCCGCTCCCAGACCGACTTCATCCACCAGCGGGTAATTGCCGGACAACCTCTTGTCCCCTATCCGCCCCAGCACATGTATCCCCTCAAAGACATGTACAATGCTTTTGTCTGGCTGGATAAAAATACGGAAAATGAAGAAGTCGTCCTCTCCCATGTCTTTGCGGGCAACTATATCCCCGCCTACTCCGGCAACTTCGTCTATCTCGGCCAAAACCCCGAAACTCCGCATTATGACGAAAGAGTCAAAAAACTTGAGGCTTTCTACTCAGGTAACCTGACGGCAGATCAAGCTAAAAAATTCCTGAAAGAAGAAAATATAAGCTATGTTCTCTACGGCCCGCAGGAAAAAGAAAAATCAGTCGAAGACATCAGAAAATATAAATTTTTGCAACCGGTATTTAACTCGAATCTTATAACTTCGTTAAGAGTTTTAGATTAGTTTCATTAACTGTATATAAGCCCATATTTTCCCCCAGTTTAATCGCATCCTCGGGACTAAGTTGCGCAGAATTAAGAATAACAATTCCTGTTGTTGGCAAATTTCCAATCCATATGCCACCGTTATGATCATGAACGCCGGCGACCCAATCCTCACCCGGATTTTTAGTTGGATGCCTTGATGTTAACTCTCCGGGCAATACTTTGCCTATCTCTTCAAAATCTTCCGATAAGTGTTGATCGTCTTTGACAACATAAAGTGATTCAGGGAATTCTATACTTCTAATAATTATGTGGGCTAGGGGTGGCAATGATATTGCCAAAAGAGCAATCTTATTTGGATCTATCTGTCTTATTAAGTCAGGAAGCGCTTCGACAATCATATTTGGAGCTATTTTACCTCTAATTCTTCTTCTTTGCAAGCCAAAATTAAATTTGCTATCATATATTCGTATGAAATTCGTTAACGTGTCTACAGATCAGATGGAAAAATTTGAAGGAAAATGGGTAGCTATTGATTCTAAAAAAGATTTAATAATAGCTGTAGGTGATACTTTAGAAGAGATAGCTCCCCTTGTAAGTGGTAGCGTAAAAGATAAAGATAAAATCAAAGCAAGCGCTTATCTTGTACCCAGAAAAGATGAAGGTCCTTATGTTTTATAAATCAAAGAATATTAATGATTTTTCCTTATCAAAAAAATTCTGCTGGTGATTTTTTCCCAATAATTGAGCTTTTTATAGACTATAAGAATAAAACAACAAAGACCTTTTCACTTATTGATTCAGGGGCGACTATTTCTGTGTTTAAGCCTCAGGTGGCTAAATCTTTAGATTTGAAGATCGAAGATGGTCGGCTTACCTATTTAGGCGGAGTTGGAGGAAGAATAAAAGGTTATATTCATATATTAACTCTGGATATTGGAAGAAAATTACTAAAAGTTCCTGTTGTTTTCTCTCACGAATATACAGTAAGCTTTAATCTCCTTGGCAGATCAGGTATATTTGAAAACTTCAAAATCACCTTTGACGAAAACAATCTAAAAGTTAAACTTACATGAAATGTTTCCTCTGCAAAAAAAGCGATTTAAGTAATGTTTATTCTCTAAAAAACAAAACGATCCTCCGCTGTAAAAATGACAAGTTGTTTTTAGGAGCCACGACCGCCAACAATAAAATCAATGTTTATGGAAAAGAATATTTCATTTATTCTCCTCATCTTTCTAATTCTTCTTATTTCTCCAAAAAGCTGGAAACTATCCAGCTTCTGACTTCCAACCACAAACCTCATATTTTAGACATCGGTTGCGGCTGGGGTGACTTTGAGGAGGTACTGGAACAGGAAAATATCCCATATCTTGGTATCGATATCAACAAAGAAGCAATCAAAATCTGCCGGAAAAAAGGATTGAATTGTTTTAATATTTCATTAAATGAATTAATTCTGTCAGGTGTCGCAAGTGATGAGGCTATTCGAGAAGCGGATTTGCGGAGTGAAGGCAAGAGCCTCACAGAAGAGAAGTCTCACGAGCGACAGAATCTGACAAAAATGCAATTTGATGCTATTACTATGTTCCAGCTCATCGAACATGTTAAAAATCCCTTATCTCTTCTTCAATCAGCCCAAAAATTGCTCAAACCCGGCGGAGTAATCCTAATAACCACTCCCAACAACGACACGCCTTTGCGGAAAATTTTGGGAAGTCGCTGGAGCGTCTACAACGAACCCAGCCACTATGTCTTTTATAACCGTAATACTTTGACAAAAACCTTTCATCTTGCAGGCTTCAATAACATCCAAGTAAAACTCGACCAAATGCGCTTCCTCTCCTCAAACTATATTTTAAAACGTCTGTTTCAGATGTATTTTAATTGGAAATTGAATATTGGAGATTGGAAATTTGCTTTGCCTATCCCCACCGACTCCTTCGGTGATCTGGAACTTACAGCTTCTACCTGATAAAATGTGGGCATTATGAAAAAAAAGCTTATCAGCGTTATCATCCCTTGCTACAACGAACAGGATAACATCCTCCCCATGTACCGAAGGCTGACCAAAATTTTTGCTAAGCTCGCCTACGCCCATGAAATAATTTACATCGACAATAACTCCGAAGATAGTTCGGAAAAAATCTTTACCGTCCTCGCCGGAAAAGACAAAAAAGTAAAAGTAATTTTCATGAGCCGCAATTTCGGCTCTCCCCAGCCCAGCTTCTTGGCAGGGCTTGAGTATGCTAAAGGAAACGCCGCCGTATTTCTCCATGGAGACATCCAGGATCCACCGGAACTTATACCAAAATTTGTCAGACAATGGGAACGGGGTTATGCTGTCGTCTACGGAGTGCGCAAACACCGAAAGGGCTACAATTTTCTCATGAATTTCTTTTACAAAGCCTTTTATTTTCTGTTGCGCAAACTTTCTTATATCCAAATTCCCTTGGATGCGGGAGAATTCTCACTGGTTGATAAAAAAGTTATGACGGAACTTCTCAAAATCGAGGAGTACGACTATTATCTTCGCTGCTTACGGGCTTTTGTCGGATTCAGGCAGACTGGTATTATTTATCAAAGAGAGGCAAGAGAGCGAGGCAGATCAACCGAGAGTTTTTGGTCGGGCTTATGGTGGGCGAAAACGATTATCGTCAACTTCTCCTTCAGGCCGTTAGAGTGGATCTCGCAACTGGCTTTTATAATAGTCGTCGTGTCATTCGTCTCCCTCATCGGATTTTTGATTTTTTATCGTATCAATCCGAATTCACCCAAAGGTATACCGACGCTTTTTGTCGTTATTTTGTTTTTGGGCGGTGTTCAGCTTCTCTCGATCAGCGTCATCGCCGAATATCTGGCCAAAATCTTTCTTGAGGTTAAAAGAAGGCCAAGATATATAATTCGAAAAGTTATAAATCAATAATACAGAACTTACGCACTTTTTAATAAACACGTTGTTGTAGCGTCATGATATTATTAAAAAATGAATATTAATCTCCCCTCTCCTTTTGACATCGACGTTACCCTCAATGGAGGCTATTTATATACGACTCAAGCCAGATTAAGCAGCATCGTAGCCAATCAACGTCTTACTCAAGCGACTTTAACCGCGGTGTCTCTAAAAGGCAAAAGCGTCATTGATGTTGGTTGCGGTGACGGCGTTTATACATTCTACCTTTACAAAAAGGCTAAACCCAAAAAACTTGTCGGAATAGATACGTCACAGAAAGCTATACAAATTGCTAAGAAAATCTATAGCGGTTATAAAAATTTAAGCTTCTTCCGCAGAGACATTTACAATTTATCCAAAAGATTTTCGAATTTTGATTTGGCAATTTTGAGGGGCGTCATCCATCACGTTGACGATCCGGAAAAAGCGATTCTGTCCATTGCGTCTGTGTCTTCGCAGATTCTAATTATGGAGCCAAACGGCTATAATCCCCTGCTTAAAATAATTGAAAAGATTTCCCCTTATCACCGCTTTCACCAAGAAAAATCATATACCCCTATACAAATCCGCAACTGGTTAAAAAAAGCAGGGTATAAGGTTAAGTCGGACCAATTCGTAGGCATAATACCCTTCTTTTTCCCTGATACATTTACCGTAATTCTCAAAAAATTCGAACCTTTGGTTGAAGGCATCCCTCGGGTCAGAAATTTTCTCTGCGGTGTATATGTCGTTTACGCCGGCAAAAAATAAATTCATGTTTTACTTTGTCCTGGAAATATTGTTGTTTACTAATCTCTGGATTTATCTATATACGAATGTACTCATGTTCCTCAATTCGAATTTTCCCGTTGCTATAGATGCTTCTGATTTTATCCGCCTGCCGGGCGAGTTTGCGCCCGAACCATATGAAATTCCTCTCCAGCTTATTTTTTCCTTCTTAAGTATATTTTTGCTTTTCGGCTATTACCTCATTAAGTCTTGGGCCAGAATTAAATTGACTCATCGACTGCCCCATAAGTTGAAAATTATTCTTAAGTTTTTGCTATTTTTAGCATTGCTGTCAATATTCCTGAAAAATTTAGGGGGGTACCCCATGGCAAGAGACAGCTATCCCCATCCCAGAGAAAATCAATCAAGCTATACTCTGACATTATTTATCTATTTGTTGACGACGTCGTTCATAATCATTCAATCGTTTATTCTGGAAAAGATATATCCGTTTAAAAAACGGTTGCTTCTTTTGGTTAGCTCTGTGGTTATATTAATTTTAGCAGTACTAACTTTCGAACCCCGCTTTCCAGTCTCTACTTTGGATTATTCGCTTTTTTTCGGGCCGGTCTGGGAAATAAGTCAGGGCAAGACGATCTTTAGCCAAGTTCCTTCACTTTATGGCTTTCTCTCGATCCTGTTGTTAAGCATTTTTGAAAAATTAAAGATTTTCAGCCTCTGGTATTTGCCGGCCTTGATCTGGCTGCTTTATATAGTTTCCTACTTTATCTTTTTTTATATTATTTATCGTGTAAGCAAGTCCTTCACCCTTGCATTGACAGCATTATTTTCCCTGCTGACGCTAAATTATTTTTCCCTTTTTCACTTGCCTGCATCAATCCCTCAAATTGGACCTATGCGCTGGTTGCCGCTGATCGTCTCACTTCTGATCTTATTACAGGTTGGAAAACTGACGGCAAAAAAGATGATAATTTCAATCGCCTTTTTATTTTATTGGAATATTGACGTAGGCATATCTCTCGTATTAAGTTATTTGTCCACGCTGCTGTTTTTTTATTTGGGATCTTTTGTTAGCCTTAAAAAGCTGATTAAAACAATTTTATTGCTTTTATTAAACCTCGCATCGGTCTTTTTCTTGATTCAGCTTGCACATTTTATTTTGGGCATGAAGTTAATCAACCTCTCGCTTTACCTTCTCAAAGTCAAACAATACACCCGCACTGGTTTCGGCATGCTTCCGCTGGAAGCCAGAAACCACTTCTGGCTCTTCATCCTGGTTTACTTTGCCTCGGTTATTTATTTCTTTATAAATCAATTATCTCCTTTAGGAAAAATCAGTAGGAAAAAAGTAGGTGTCACGAGTGAGGTGACTCTGCGAGAAGCGGATTTGCGAAGTGATGGCAAGAGCCTCGCAGCAGAGAAGGGATCACGAGTGACAGAATCTACTTTTTTTGAAAATACAATTCTTCTATTTTCAGCCAACCTCATGCTCTTTGCCTCAATCTATTATGTGGGCAGGAGCCATCCGCATAACCTTTTCCACATCAGTCTGTTTTTCGTGCTTAACCTGTTTATTCTGGCCGGGATTTTAATTAATAAGATCAAGGCAACTGGAAACAAATTATTTCTCTTGACAAGTTTATTCATTATGCTTGTGGCATATCCTGCTTACCAAAGACAGGAAGCCTTAACCTCCGTGTTTAAGGAAAAAATGCGTCTCTTCAGACTGGGGAGCATTTTTATCCCGGAGACAAAACAGGTATTTGGCAATAAATACCAACAAGAGATTGACCTTATTAATAAAAATTTCCCCGATTCCAAAATACTTATCCTCTCGGATGACGATTCATATCTTTATTATCTACTGCAGAAAAAAAACTACCTCAACTTTAATCCCCAAATTCTTAATTTTGCCAAATCAGACCTCAATTTTTCCTTAGGCCAACTGCTTGACGAATGTCCCAAAAAAATTGTCGCCGACTGCAGGTTGTTTAATCGCTGCCAGTACAGCCACCCCGTAAATCAGACCTATGTTTATGTCCAGCCTTATATCTTTGAAAAATTGTCTGGAGACTGTAATATAAGATATGAGCCTGAACAATGCACGTCTCATTTGTGTATAGGAAGCGCTCGCTAATATGTCCAAACGAACTTCGTTTATCAACTTGGCAAATGAGCTGCTGGTTTTTACCAACCTCTGGATTTATTTATATACTATTATCTTAAATTTCTTAAATAAGGCTTATCCGGCAGATTTACCGCAAGATTTTATCCGTCTTGAAATTGCTCCCGAGCCCTTCGAAATACCCCTATACCTGCTGCTTACTGTTGCTTTGCTTGTAGTTGTCTGGCTTTATTACCGATATTTTAAGCCAGGATTTTTATCATCAATTTCGCTTCCTCTTTGGCTTCGAATTGGATTTTTACCGATATTGTTATTCGCGTTCTTGAAAAGTCTGGGTAATTATCCGATGGCTCACGATCTTTATCCTTATCCGTCCGGCGAGCCTAAATCAACCTATCTGTTAGTCTTTTTTTCTTATCTGGTTTTCGCCGCTTTTATCATTATTCAATCGGTTATCCTGGAGCGGCAAATTTTCAGGAAAAAAATAGCAATTATTTTTTTTTCCTTGTTTTTGTTTTTGCTTTTGGCTCTGCTCACTTTTGAACCCCGTTTGCCTATTTTGGCTTTGGACTACTCTTATTTTTTCGGGCCTATCTGGGAAATAGCTCAAGGCAAAACAATCTATACCCAAGTCTCCTCCCAGTACGGCTTTATGGCAATACTTTTTTTCAGTCTGCTCTATAAACTTGGTCTTTTTAATCTCTGGCAGCTTCCTGCGGTAATCTGGATTCTTTACGTTGTCGAATACTACCTGTGTTTTTATTTAATTTACAAAGTCGGAAAATCTTTACCGCTTGCCGTAATCGGCCTTTTCTCCATTCTGACGACCAACTACTTTTCATCCTATATTCTTCCCGCCAGTTTGCCGCAGATCGGGCCGATTCGCCTGCTTCCCATAATAGTTTCGCTTTTCTTGCTTTATAAATTAAAGAGGCTCGATTCTAATTTTTTTATTTTTTGCTTGGCTCTACTTAGTCTTTGGGTCGTCGACAGCGGCCTCTATCTCGTCTTGGCGTATCTTTTGACCTTATTTATCCTGACCTTGCTGAATCCGCCCTTTTGGAAAAATTCGCTTTTGCAGGTCGCTAAATTAATATTCAGTCTTGCGACTATATTTGCCGGCGTCAATCTCATTCACTTGTTATCCGGCTACCAACCTATCGATTTGAAATTAATATTTAGCAAATTATCCCAATATGCCAGGCAGGGTTACGGCATGATAGCGATCAAGACGCATACCCACTTCTGGCTCTTTATCCTGGTTTACTTTGCCTCGGTTATTTATTTCTTTATAAATCAATTATCTCCTTTAGGAAAAATCAGTAGGAAAAAAGTAGGTGTCACGAGTGAGGTGACTCTGCGAGAAGCGGATTTGCGAAGTGAAGGCAAGAGCCTCGCAGCAGAGAAGGGATCACGAGTGACAGAATCTACTTTTTTTGAAAATACAATTCTTCTATTTTCAGCCAACCTCATGCTCTTTGCCTCAATCTATTATGTGGGCAGGAGCCATCCGCATAACCTTTTTATCATCGCACCGGTGTATATCCTTACCCTCTTCTTGCTCATCGGAATGACGCTGCGGAAGTTCAAATTGAAACCGGCAAAATCAACCATCCTTTATAGTCTTGTATTTCTGCTTTTTATCGCCTACCCTGCCTATCAAAGACAGGAGGTAACGACTAAGCTGGTCATAGAAAAACTTCACAAACTCCGGCAAGGCAATGTTCTCCAACCGGAATTCCTGTCCTTTCTCAAAGATAAGTATCAACTGGAACTTCAGCTGATAAAAAATAATTTTCCGGGCCGTGAAGCACTGATTCTTTCCGATGACGATGCATATTTATTGGCTCTTTCCGGTAAAACCAGCTTGCTTTATGATAATCCGCAGGTTGTTGTTTTGACCAAGCAGGATATCGATTTCACCCTGCGGGAAGCTGCCGGAATCTGTCCCAGAAAAATCATCGCCGATTGTCGACTTATGCAAAAGTGCGAATATAGTGATCCCTCCGTTCAGCTTTATGCCTACATTCAGCCATATATATTTGACCGGCTGCAAAAGTTATGCAATATAAATTACGGTCCGACTCGTTGCACAAAGCATTTATGCCTGGCTGAAGCCATATGATAAATAACAACAAATCTGTTCAATCCTTGCTTAATTTTTCTCTTTTTACCTTATTTTTCACCAACCTTTGGGTCATGCTTTTTTTTGAAATTCTGGGTTTTTTGAACTCAAACTTTAAACCGCAAATCAAAGAAACATTTTACCGGCCTGAGGCGGTACTTCCCGAGCCTTTTGAGATGCCTCTTTACCTGCTGTTAACTTTCGCTCTTGTAGGTTTGCTGGTTTTCATTTTTCATAAAAATTACCGGTCGGTAATGTCGCGCCTCAACGATCAATCATATTTTTGGCCTAAAATTGTCCTCTTTATTTTTCTCTTATATTCGTTCTTTTCAAAACTGGGACCTTTTCCGCTGGCTAATGATTTTTACCCCTATCAACCTCGGACTGACTCCCTTATTTATTCTGTTTCTGTTCTGATTTTTCTTATCTTTCTGATAGTAATCGCCTTCGAACTGCTGGCGTTTGAAAGGTTATTCAGAAATAAAAACTGGTTTAGGTATGTGTTTTACCCTATTGTTCTGGCCGTAATTGCCTTGATTATATTCGAGCCGGGTTTCCCTTTTTTAGCTTACGAATACAGCTATTTTTTCGGCCCTATCTGGGATGTCGTCCAAAACAAAACCATCTTTACCAACGCCAATTCAGATTATGGCTTTTTCTCAATTCTTGCTTTTGCCGCGCTCCATAAACTTAAGCTCTTTCATTTTTCCCATCTGCCGGTATACGTCTGGATCTTGTTTGTAATCCAATATTTTTTGATTTTTTATCTGGTGCATAAACTAAGCAAATCGCTCACCTTATCGCTTATCGCTTTATTTGCCGCAATTACCGTCAATTACTTTGCCTACCCGCTTCACCCGCTTGAGGTCACGCAGTACTCTGCCATGCGACGTTTGCCTGCTCTATTGTTGCTGTTTATACTCTATCGCAACAGACCGATAGAATCTTGGAAATTCCTGATCGCTCCGGCTTTTTTCGCTTTTTGGATAATCGACAGCGGTATCTCTACCTATCTGGCAATTGGCGCAACTTTATTTACTCTGTTTATTGCCCAAAAAATAAATCTTAAAACTTTTATAAAATCGCTGCTTATTTTATTTTCAGCTTTAGCCGCTGTGTTTTTGCTTCTTAGTCTGGGTTTAAAATTATTAGGCTACCAGACAATCAACTACGGTCAGTTATCAACCAGCATTCGTCAATACTCAAGCCTCGGACTCACACTTATACCTCTTGCTTACCATGACATATTCTGGTTTTTTCTGCTTGTATATTTTGCTTCAGTCATCCTGATATTGACCAAAATCAAATCCGGCACTGTCGGCCAGCTTTTACTCCTTTCCGCCAACCTGGCTTTTTTTAACGCTTTTTATTATGTAGGACGCAGCCATCCTGCCAATCTGCTGGATATTTCGGTACTGATCATCGCAACTTTTTTTATTTTACTGGCATTGATCTGGAAATATCTTCCGTCTGAAAGCGCCAGAAAGATTGTTTTTTTAATTCTCTTTTTGCTGTTTGTTGTCTTTCCGGTTATTCAACGAAGATATACCTTTACCGAGTTAACCCTGGAAAAAATTAACAATTTAGCGGCAGGAAAAATTTTCCCGCGGGACATAGAAAAGGAGATTGCTAACTTTTTTTCGGCCGAAAAAAAGTTAATCAACAAATATTTTGGCGGTAAAGATGTTATGATTTTATCCCGGGATGATACCTATCTGTTTATGGTTTCGGGTAAAAGAGATCTGCTGCCGGTTAATCCTCAAGCCGGGATCGATACGATCAGCGAAATGCAGTCGGCTATCCAAGATGTAGTTAGAATTTGCCCCGATAAAATTGCCGTCGACTGCACGCTTTATCGACGCTGCCCTAATTTTTCCTCATATACCCAAAAAGATTATTTTACCGCAAACTTCATTTTGCAGGAGTTAGAAAAAAGCTGCAATAGTAAATATACCCCTGTCGAATGTACTGATAAATTATGTATTGCAAAAAAAGGCTGACTAGAATTATCTGGATTCAAGCCAAAAATTAAACATATCAATCAAAGCCCAGAGAATATCGCGCTTTTTACCGTGGTGGGCTTCTCCGCCGACTCGCTTATGATAGGGAAATCTGATTTTTGCGATCCTGTATCCTTTTGCTCTTGCCCGTAAGACCAGTTCCTGAGTCGTAAAAGCGGCGCTTCTTGAGAGAACTTTGATATCTGCTATAGCTTTTTTTTTATAAACCTGGACAAAATTTAGGTCCTGAAACTCAAAGCCGAAGAAAATCCCCCGCAGGAGAATATTCCCCCAGGAAGTAAATTTACGCCAAAAAGAATAAGCGGATCTGCTTTTCCGTTCTACAATGATTATGTCGTATTCGGGAAAAAGGGGAAGAATTTTAGTTAAATCTTTTATGTTAAAGGGTCGATCCGCTCCGTTTTGCATCACCAGTTCACCCCGAGCTTCCCTTAAGCCAATCAAAAAACTAATACCCTGGCCTAAATTAATGGGGTTCTTGATCAGTTTGACTTCCGCGTATTTTTTTGCCAGTTTTTTGCCGATCTTGTAAGTGTTGTCAAAGCTGTCGTCATCGATCACAATAATCTCAAATCGTTTAAAAAGTGCGGATAGCACCTGCCGGGAGATCTCAACCGTTTCTTTTAAACTTTCCCCTTCGTTATAGCAGGCAAGTATTAAAGTAAACTGAATTTTATCCCTCATATCGATTGACAACCTGGCAAATTTTATTTATTGCCTGCTTCTCTAACTCCGGATAGATGGGAAGTGAAACACAGTTTTCGGCAAATTCTTCCGTAACCGGTAAATCACCTCTTTTATATCCCAAGTCCTGATAGGCCTGCTGTAAATGACAGGGGATAGGATAATGGATTAACGCCTCAATTCCGTTTTTCTTAAGAAACTTTATAAATTTGTCCCTGTTTTTGGAGGTTACGACAAACAGATGATAGGCCGACTCCGACCCTGAAGGCTGATATTGCATCTTAATCAGGGGATTTATAATTTTAGTCCTGTAGATATTGGCAATTTCTTTTCTTCTCCTATTCCATTTATCCAGATACTTTAATTTTATCGAAAGAACTGCCGCTTGAATCCCGTCCATCCTCATGTTAAATCCGATCTCGTTATGTTGATATTTTTTTACCGATGAATGATTTCGCAGCCTACTCATTCTTTCTGCATACCTTGCATTATTGGTTAATACCGCTCCTGCCTCACCATATGCGCCCAGATTTTTTCCGGGATAGAAACTAAAGCAGGCTAGATCGCCATAACTGCCAACTTTTATCCCTTTATAGATGGCGCCATGGGCTTGGGCGCAGTCTTCGATCAAATATAGTTTATGCTTCCTGCAGATTCGTAAAACCTTCTCGATGTCAAAGGGTTGACCGAAAAGATGAACTCCGATTATGGCTTTGACTTTATTGCTTATCTGACCTTTAACCCTTGTCTCATCTATCTGCCAAGTATCGGGATTACAATCCACAAACACCGGTTTTGCCCCAACATAGGACACTGCCCAAACTGTTGCGATAAAAGTATTGCCAGGCATAATCACCTCATCCCCCTTACCGATTCCCAGTGCCACAAGAGCCAGATGAAGAGCCGAGGTCCCGCTGTTTACTCCAACCGCGTATTTGATCCCAATGTATTTGGCGAACTGCTTTTCAAATTTAGCAACATATTTACCTCCGGAAAATGCACTGTCTTCGATTACTTTTTGAATTGCGCTATCAATTTCTTTTTTAATTGCCCTATACTGAAGATATAAATTAAGAAAAGGTATTTTTAACATTTGCAATTTGATATTTGAAAAATTGTTTCGAGTTTAGAATTTAGAATTTGTATTTTTAGATATTGCTCTTGCCGGATTGCCGACAACTAGAGTTTTGTCTGGAACATTTTTAGTTACAACCGAACCGGCTCCTACCGTTGAACCTTCTCCGATCGTTAATCCGCACATGACGGTTGATCCGGATCCAATTGAGGCGTTTTTTTTCACCAATGTTTTTTCCAGCGTCCATCTGCCTTTTGACTTGGGGTAACGATCATTAATAAAGGTGACATTATGGCCGATAAATACCCGATCTTTGATTGTAATCCCCTCACAAATGAAACTATGGCTTGAGATTTTGCAGTCCTTGCCGATTTTAACTCCTTTTTGGATCTCGACAAATGCCCCGATCTTCGTGTTGTCACCGATCTCACAGCCGTAAAGATTGACAAAATCATGAATAGTAACATTTTTTCCCAGTTTTACTTTTACCAATTTCTTCATATTATAGTAAGATAAATTAAGAATAAAAGTACCTAAATAGTGATGAACTGGATATTTGAGCTGTTATTTTTTTAAAATTCTGGTAGGTGACGAAAGTGGAAGGGATTCCGCAAGCGCGGAGCGTTTTTCCAGCCTGCTGCTGGCGCGAGCACTTGCGGGAAGGAAACTTTCGGCAGAATCTACCAGAAATTTACAATTCTACTTATAATACACGGGTTTTTCTCCATTATTTAACGATTGCTGCGCCAAACTCAAAATCTTTACCACTTCCAACCCATGCTCCATATCCGCAACCGGCCTTTTGCCGGTTTTAATCGATTCGATAAAATCCGAGGCCATATCGCTTAAGGCTTCTTTAAGATCGATTTTTGGAATATGGATATCACCCATTCTATAATCTACTATAAATTTATTCTTATCTTTATTATCCCTTACCCGATATCTTGAATCATAAATTCTTATCTTTTCCGATGGTTCAACATCGTTGAAAACTACCATTTTTTTACTTCCGCCAATAAGCATCATTCGAATCTTAACCGGAGATATCCAACTGACATTAAAGTGCGCGACAAACCCCGACCTGTATTTTAAAGTAAGATAGGCCAAATTCTCAATCTTATTCCCGGTATGAGACACGCCGCTTGCTTGAATGGACAGAGGTTTTTCTTTCTGGAGATAGAGAAGAATTGAGACGTCGTGCGCTGCCAAATCCCAAAGTACATTGACGTCAGGCTGAAATAAGCCGAGATTGGTTCTGGTTGAGTCAAGATATCTCAACTTCCCGACTATTCTCTCATCAATCATCTGTTTTATCTTTCTCACCGCATCTTTATAGACAAAAGTGTGATCCACCATCAAGACCTTTTTCTTCTTTTTGGCCAACTCGACCAGTTTTTCCGCTTCGAATAAAGATGAAGCCATTGGTTTTTCCAGCAAAAGATGTTTACCGGATTCGAGCGTTTTTTTTCCTAGGGGAAAATGAGTTGCGACCGGAGTAGCCACAACCACAGCCTCGATTGAACGATCGTTTAGTATCTCATCCGCCTGATTTACAGCCTTAATTGCAGGATAATGCTTTTTCAGAAGGAATAGTCTTTCGGGTTTTGTATCTGCAACTTTGATAATTTTACAATCATTATTCCCAAAAAAATTCCTGACCAGATTCGGCCCCCAGTAGCCATAACCAATTACACCGATTTTTATCATCAAAATATTTTATATTATAGTTAATAATTAGGAAAATGCCTCTAAAAACAATCAACATCACCATCTCTGCTTTATGCGAAGTTTTATTTTTTACTGTCACCTGGATTCTCGTCTACACCAACACTATTGACTATCTCCGCTTTACATATCATCCGGAAATAAAAGAAATAATCTATCAAAGCCCCCTGGCAAATCCAGAGCCTTATGAGATTCCGCTTTATCTTCTTCTGACTTTGGTCTTCATCTTCCTAATTTGGCTCTACTCCAGTCACTTAAAGAATCTTCAGAAAATCTGGTTAAATACGCCTTTATTGATCAAAATTCTATCCTTTATTATTTTATTGGCTACCTTTTTCTCAAAACTGGGTAGTTTTCCGCTCTTGGGTGATTTTGGTTACTCGCTGCAACAGGGTCATCTGTATCCTAACCGGCTTTTAGCTGACAAATCGCTCTATATGATAATTTTTGTCCTGGTCATCGGCTTTATGCTTTTTATCACAATCCAGTCTGCGCTACTAAGCAAAATTTTAAAAGATAAACAACTTCTCTTTTGGATTATTAACTTTGCGGCTCTTATTATTGCTGCGATTGCCACTTTTGAACCGGGATTTCCGCTTGCCTATCTTGACTCAAGTTTCTTTTTTGGACCGGTTTGGGAAATTACAAATGGTAAAACCATATTTACGGATATTCCCTCTCAGTATGGTTTTCTCTCGATACTCTTTTTTAGCCTCGTTCATAAAGCGACTTCGCTTAATTTTGTCTATTTATCCATTTTTATCTGGGTTGCATATATTATTGAATACTTTATTTGTTTTTATCTGGTTTTAAAAGTCGGCAGGTCGGTGCCGTTGGCTTTTGTCTGTTTGTTTTCACTTCTTATAATCAATTATTATGCCCTTTATCATAATCCCCAGGGCGGCCCTCTCCGCTGGCTTCCGTTGTTTATCGCGCTCTTACTTTTCTACCGCTTAACCAACCGGCTTTCGTTTCGTTTTAATTTCTTAATTGTGATTTTAAGTATGTGGATTATAGACTCGGGAATTGCGCTCATTTTTGCTTTTGGTCTGACTCTTGCAGTATTATGGGTATCTAAACGGATAAATTTAATAGAAATTATTGTTTCTTGTTTGAAGCTTCTGTCAATCTTTATCAGCGTTTTATTATTTCTTCAGTTAACCCATCTGCTTCTTGGTATGAAGTTGATTGATTTTGGCAGCTTTTTGCACACCCTGCAAAAAAATGCCGGCTTGGGACTAGTCATGATTCCCATCGAGTATCGCACCCACTTCTGGCTCTTCATCCTGGTTTACTTTGCCTCGGTTATTTATTTCTTTAAAGCAAAAGTCGCAGAGCAGACGGTAGGAAAAATTAAAAAAAGCGAAGATACCTATTTCGAGCTTTTCAAAGAGCCGATGAGTTTGGAGGGAAGTTCTTCAAAGCGAGAAATACGGTATCAAGCTTTTCAAGACATACATTCTCAACAGAATCTGACTCAATTATTATTGTTTTCAGCCAACCTCATGCTCTTTGCCTCAATCTATTATGTGGGCAGGAGTATGCCTCATAATCTTTATCTCATCTCCCCATTTTTTTGCTTAACTCTTTTTTTACTCTTCGCTTTGCACTATCCGCAACTAAAATCAGAAAGGCTGAAAAAAATATTTCTCGGTTTCGTATTCCTAGTAACCATCGTGTATCCCGGTTACTTCCGCAAAGAAAATATGGTCAATGAACTTTTGATCAAATACCAAAAATTACGCCGCGGGGGCATTTTTACTTCGGAATTCGATAGAACCCTTTATCAAAGATACTCAAAAGAACTCGCTTTAATAAAATCGGAGTTGATAGAAGACGAAGTGCTTCTGCTGACAACTGACGATACGTATCTTTTATATTTAGCGGGGAAAAAAAATCTTTTAGACATCAATTCTTCCATTGGGATTATCCTCGAAAGTGAGTTAAATCCCGCGATCAAAAGAGCTCTTGAGATTTGTCCTCAGAAGATTGCTGTCGACTGTCAAATAATCAATAAGTGCCCTGCCTATAAACCTTTGGTCCAGGCTTTCCCGCGAGTCCTACCCATTATCTTAAATAAGATTGAATCTGTCTGTAAAATAAAATATGAACCGTCAACCTGCACCCGGCAAATTTGCCTGGTAGACGCAAAAAGAAAAAACCAATGAGAAAAAATATTCAGTTTGTTCTCTATTTTTTTTTAACCGTAATCTCACTCGCTGCTTTTCAGATCTTTCGACCGTTTAACTATCTGGATAACGCTTCTTCATATATTGTCTGTGATAAAAACCAAGCTAGGTTTGAAATCGGACCCAACCTCATTTATAGTTTTACCGATTCGCTCGATGAGTTTAATGATCAAAAAGCACGTAAGCTCTGTGAGTATAATCTCATCAAAGACTATTTAAATACTCTTAAAGTTCCCGAAAAACCAAACTATGCGTTTTATCCCGCGTATAAAACAGAATCAAGTTGGTTAGACGCTTTAATCATCTCTTCAATTTTATTTTTTATAGGTGCAACAGTCATCCAAATACTTTTTCAGCAAAACCAGTTCTTAAAAATTCTTAAAGAAATATTTAGTTGACTATGCTTGGTTTTTTAATCGAATCACTATTTTTTGCCAATATTTGGATCTATCTTTATAATTTTCTGGTTCAACATTTGAGACTAATCTATCCTCCTTTGCCAAAAGATAACTTTTTGATTTTGGGCGTGGCGCCGGAGCCTTTTGAGATCCCTTTATATCTGATTCTAACTTTTGCTGTGGTTTTGGTTATTTACATATTTCACCTCAAGATAAAAGCAGGCGCTACCAAAATCAAACCGCTTGTCAAAAAAATCATCTTTATCTTCTCAACCTTCATCTTTCTTAAAAATCTCGGAGCATATCCTCTGCAAGAAATTTCACTTTCTACTGCCAATCTGGTCTTTTTGGCATTTTATCTCATGTTATTAATCTTTCTCATCACAGAATCGGCTATTATTGAAAGGTTAAATTTTAAATTTAACCGGCTGATGGTTTACTTTTTGGTCGCTTTGCTAATAGCTTTGCTGACTTTTCCACCGCGTTTTACTATTTCCGGAGTTGATTATTCTTACTTTTTCGGACCCATTTGGGAAGTTGCGCACGGTAAAACTATCTATAACGAAGTAACCTCGCAGTATGGATTTTTATCCATTCTTTTCTTCTCTATTTTTAAAGCCCTCAATCTATTTTCGCTTCCCTCCTTACCGGTTTTTATCTGGATTCTTCTTATAATCCAGTACCTTATTTATTTTCATTTAATCCATAAACAAAGTAATTCATTAACTTTCGGATTCCTGGGATTATTTTCTATTATGACAATCAATTTCTTCACGGTCAGAGTAATTCCCACCGACTATCCCCAATCAGGTCCTTTACGTTGGTTCCCCTTAATTCTTCCCCTCTTTTTACTATCGCGCACAAAAAACTTTTTTTCTTTGGCACTGATTTTAGTTATCTCAGTCTCAAGTTTTTGGATGATCGACTCTGGAATTGAACTGCTTCTGGCCTATATTTTTACGGCTTTAATTTTGTATATGACTAATCGGGTTAAACTAAAAACAATCTTGAGGTCTTTTCTCGCCCTTGTCTTATGCTTGGCTTGTTTTTTTGCAATTCTGAATTTAGCTCATCTCAATTTGGGCCTTAAATCAATCAACTTAGCCTTAGTCTTTAATAAACTGCAGCAATATGCCAATGCCGGATTCGGCATGCTCCCCATGCCCGATAAAACCCACTTCTGGCTCTTCATCCTGGTTTACTTTGCCTCGGTTATTTATTTCTTTATCAATCAATTATCTCCTTTAGGAAAAATCAGTAGGAAAAAAGTAGGTGTCACGAGTGAGGTGACTCTGCGAGAAGCGGATTTGCGAAGTGAAGGCAAGAGCCTCACAGCAGAGAAGGGATCACGAGTGACAGAATCTACTTTTTTTGAAAATACAATTCTTCTATTTTCAGCCAACCTCATGCTCTTTGCCTCAATCTATTATGTGGGCAGGAGCCATCCTGCTGAACTTTACACTGTCTCCCCTTTCTTCCTGCTGACTGCATTTCTTCTCTTGGCAGCAATTTTGAAAAAACACCTGACTTCCAACTACCGCGTGCTAACTACAATTACTATTTTTATCCTGTTTATCGCCTTTCCCGCCTGGCAAAGATTAGACTCTTTGACCAAGTCCATAATAATCAGATATGAACGTTTTAAGAAAGGAAATATTTTTACTCCCGAACTGAACGGATTGCTTATTAAAAAATACGGTAATGAAATAAAACTAATTCGCCAGGAGATGCCTGAGGAAGAAATTATTATTGTCTCCGGCGACGATACTTATCTTTATTACCTTAGCAATAAATACAGTCTGCTTGCTGATAACTCATTGATTACTATTTTGACAAAACAAGATCTCGCGCATTCCTTAAAAAAAGCCGGACAAACTTGTCCCAAAAAAATCGCCGGCGAGTGTCGATTGTTCAGGTCTTGTCCAAACACAGGGCTATTTTCCCAAGCTTTTTCCACCTGGCAGCCGATTGTACTTTCGGAACTTGAAAAAAGCTGCCAAGTCAAATACCAACCCACTGAATGTACAGACCAATTATGTATCGCAGAGGCAAATTCGCTACTATAGTTAGCGCAAAACAAAATGTCGTATTTGTCATCCTGGACTTGGTTTGGAACCCGATTGATAAGATGCTGAAATAAATTCAGCATGATACAGAATACAATCTGTCATTTCATTTTGCGATCGCTATATGATAAAAAAACTCACATTTTTTATGCTTTTGGGGTTATTGGTTGTTTTAGTTTATGAATTGTTTCTCGGTCAAGCAGTCAATAGTCTGCATTGCCTACGCAGGACTCGGATTAAAATCGACAATTTTAGATCCTCCGCTTTCAGGCTGGGCGTAATCCATATCGACGAGGAAGAAAAATATATCAATGGTATTAAAGATAAGTTGCTTAAACTATGTCTGGAAAAAATTTAGTCAACTCGATCATAGATTTTTCTCTCCCGGTCTTACTTATAACCAATGTTTGGATTATCCTTTATACAAAAATTGTTGATTATTCTTTTTTTCTCAACCCTCCCCAAGTTATGCAGGTTTTTTTCCAGCGCTTAGCCTACCCTGAGCCTTTTGAAATACCCCTTTACCTTTTTCTTACCTTGTTTTTTCTGATGTTAATCTGGTTTTACTATTTTTGGGGGATTGACAAACTTATCAGATTTTATTTAGACAGATTTGATAATCAAAAGCTTCAGATAATCAAAAACCTATTTGCCTTCTTCCTAACAATAGTTTTTTTAACAAAACTCGGTGTCTTTCCGCTTACGGGCGACACTCATCCGCTTACGACTCTGGCAAAACCGGGGCTTAATTTACCGATCTTTTTTCTCTATATCCTATTTCTTGGCTTTGTCTCTGTCCAAACTTCTATTTTAGACAAAGCCTTTCGGTCTGAGAAAGTCGCTTTATTTATCGCCTGTTTAATAGTTGCTTTGGTTGTTGCGCTTTTTACCTTCAACCCCGGATTTCCGGTTTCGCCTCTTGATTCGGCCATGTTCTACGGTCCTGTTTGGGAGATTGTAAACGGTAAGACTATCTTTACCCAAGTCCCATCACAATATGGTTTTCTCTCCGTGCTTTTTTTTACCCTTATCCATAAACTGACCGGCCTAAACTTCACTTATTTTCCAATTGTCATCTGGTTAATGTATATCGTCGAATACTCATTGATATTCTATCTCCTTAGAAATGTGAGCCGGTCGACTCTCTTTTCGGGTATAGCTGTTTTTTCAATTTTTACGGTAAATTACCTGCTTTCAACTTACGGTCCGCAAGCCAGTCCTTTGCGCTGGTTACCTCTTTTCCTGGCCGCATTTATGCTTTATAGATTTCAACGTCTGACTTCAAAAACGTTTGTTTTTCTTTTGCCTGTTTTAGTACTCTGGAGCATCGACTCCGGCATTGCCCTTTGGTTATCCTATGTATTTTCTCTCTTCTTTCTACTTGTGCTGAAAAAAATAAATCTCCGGGGGCTTATTTCCACAACTGCTTTGCTAATCATATCCTTTCTTTTTTGGCTTGCCCTTATCCAATTATTTCACAAAGCCTTAGGATATGAACATATTAATTTTTTAAATATGTTTTATGGCATTAAGAAAAACGCTCAGGACGCTCTTCTTATGGTCCCCATGGAAAAAAATACCCACTTCTGGCTCTTCATCCTGGTTTACTTTGCCTCGGTTATTTATTTCTTTATCAATCAATTATCTCCTTTAGGAAAAATCAGTA